>JAFLCY010000065.1 GCA_017303485.1 Rhodobacterales bacterium | reverse complement strand
ATCGCTCAGATCATAGCGTGCCATCTTTCCCTCCCGCCTCACGACAAGAGTGAATCACGCCTTCGCCCAAACAGGAATCCCCTATTGGGTACGTGCCCTAGCCGCGGGTGACTTTCACCCGGTCGGGATAGAAGGCCAGATAGCCTGCAATGTCGGCGACCGCGGGCAGGGGCGTCTCATAGCTCCAGACCGCATTGGCCAGCATCCCGAAATCGCCTTTGATCGAGAAGTAGCTCGCCTGTCCCTTCCACGGGCACTTGGTCGCATGGTCGGTCCGCACCAGCCGGCGCATGTCGATATCCTCGCGCGGGACATAGATCACCGGCGCATAGCCGCCCTCGCGCAGCTCCAGCGCCTGCTCGCTGCGCCCCAGCAGCGTCGATCCGGCCTGAACCGTGACCGGCCCACCAACCGGAGTGATCGTGATGTGATCGGCCATTCAAAGCTCCTCAGAGCGGGGCGCAGGCGTCCTTCAACCAGGCAAGCGTAGCACCGGACACCCGTTTGCCAAGCTTTTCCAGCACTTCGCCATGGTAGGCATCGATCCAGCGCCGCTCTGCCGGGGACAGTTCCCCGGTCAGGATCAGCCGCCGGTCGAAGGGCACGAAGGTCAGCGTCTCGAAACTCATCTGCGCCCGGTTGTCGCCAAGCGCCGGGGCTTCGCCCACCACGATCAGGTTTTCCAGCCGGATGCCGAAGGCGCCCTCGCGGTAGTAGCCGGGCTCGTTCGACAGGATCATCCCGGGTTCCAGCGGCACTTCCGAGACGCGCGAAATCCGCTGCGGACCCTCATGCACGCTCAGGAACGCCCCCACTCCATGCCCGGTACCATGGTCGTAGTCCTGCCCCGCGACCCACAGGTTGAATCGCGCCAGCGCGTCGATGTCGCGCCCCGGCAGCCCTTTCGGAAACCGCACCCGGCTGATCGCGATCAGCCCCTGCAACACCCGCGTATAGCACTCCCGCGCTTCCTGCCCGGGGTCGCCGATGGCCACCGTCCGGGTGATGTCGGTCGTTCCGTCCAGATACTGCGCCCCCGAATCGACCAGCAGCAGTTCGTTCTGCCCAACCGGACGATTGGTCTCCTCGGTCACCCGGTAATGCATGATGGCACCACTCGGGCCCGAGCCGCAGATCGTGTCGAAGCTGATGTCATGCAGCGCATTCGTCGCCCGCCGAAAGCCCTCCAGCGCCTGAACCACGGAAATCTCGGTCAACCCGCCCTTGGGCGAGGCCGCGTCCAGCCAGCGCAGGAATTCCACCATCGCGGCCCCGTCGCGCAGATGTGCCTCGCGCGTGGCGGCAATCTCGGCCTCGTTCTTGCGGGCCTTGGGCAGGCGGCAGGGGTCATCACCCCAGGCGACCTCGATCCCTGCAGCCCGCAGGATTTGCGACACCGCCAGCGGCGCGGTGCCCTTGTCCACCCGGACCGCCCCCGAAAGGCCCGCCAGCGCCTCGGCAAATCCCTCCACCGGACGCACAGCAATCTCCGGCCCCAGATGGGCCCGCGCGGCATCGTCCAGCTTGCCGGGGGCGACAAACAGGTCCACCCGGCCGCTGTCGCGCAGGATGGCAAATCCATGCAGGATCGGGTTCTTCGGCACATCGGCCCCGCGCAGGTTCAACAGCCAGCAGAGCGAATCCGGCAGCGTGATCACCGCAGCCGACTGCCCCGCCTTGCGCAACCCCTCGGCCAGCCGGGCGCGTTTGGCGTCATGGCTTTCGCCTGCCAGATCCAGCGGATGCACGAAGGCCTTGCCGAACGGTGCCGCAGGCTGATCTTGCCAGATCGCATCAATCGGATTTTCACTGATAGATGAGACTGTTACGCCTGACCCCTCAAGTGCCGCCTCAAGTCGCTCAACCTCGTCTGCCGTGTGCAGCCAGGGATCGAACCCCACCACGCCGGAGGCCAGGTTTTCCCGTACCCAATCGCCCGGTTTCACCTCGGGCCAGGGCACGGGGGTGAACGCGCCAAGATCCACCTGCGCCTTCACCTGGGTCCGGTAGCGCCCGTCGATGAACACCCCCGCCACCTCCGGCAGCACGATGCAGAACCCGGCCGAGCCGGTGAACCCGGTCAGCCACTGCAACCGCTCATCGCGGGTCGCGACATATTCGCCCTGATGCACATCCGCCCGCGGCACGAGAAACCCGTCCAGCCCCATCGTCCCCAACTTCGACCGCAGCGCCGCCAGCCGCGGCGGCCCCTGGTCCGGCGAAGCATGGCTGTCAAAGGTCTGGAACATGCGGCTTCCTCTTGGTCAAAAATCGTGAATGCGCGCCTACCCGGCCCGGCGCATCCCCATCGCCCGGGCGCGCTTCTTCGGGTCCACCTCGAACAGCCCGGCAAGCTGCTCGGTCATCGCCCCCGCCAGCTGCTCGACATCAGTGATCGTCACCGCCCGCTGGTAATAGCGCGTCACGTCATGGCCGATGCCGATCGCGATCAGCTCTACCGCCCGCCGCCGTTCCACCATCGAAATCACGTCGCGTAGGTGCTTTTCCAGATAACTCGCCGGGTTGACCGAAAGGGTCGAATCGTCCACCGGCGCGCCGTCACTGATCACCATCATGATCTTGCGCGCTTCGGGCCGCGCCAGCATGCGCCGATGCGCCCATTCCAGCGCCTCGCCGTCGATGTTTTCCTTGAGCAGCCCTTCCTTCATCATCAGCCCGAGGTTCGGCCGTACCCGCCGCCAGGGCGCGTCGCCCGATTTGTAGATGATGTGCCGCAGGTCATTCAGCCGCCCCGGCATCTGAGGCCGCCCCTGCGCGAGCCAGCGCTCGCGTGCTTGTCCGCCCTTCCAGGCCCGCGTGGTGAAGCCCAGGATTTCCACCTTCACGTTGCAACGCTCCAGCGTCCGCGCCAGCACGTCCGCACAGATCGCCGCGATCGAGATCGGGCGCCCCCGCATCGACCCGGAATTGTCCAGGAGAAGCGTCACCACCGTATCGCGGAATTCGGTGTCCTTCTCCCACTTGAAGCTCAGGGGCGTGGTCGGGTTCGCCACCACCCGCGCCAGACGACCAGCGTCAAGGATGCCTTCCTCCTTGTCGAACTCCCAGCTGCGGTTCTGCTGTGCCTGCAAGCGCCGCTGCAACTTGTTCGCCAACCGGCTCACCGCGCCTTTCAGGGGTTCAAGTTGCTGGTCCAGATAGGCGCGCAGCCGCTCCAGTTCCGCCGGTTCGGCCAGGTCCTCGGCCTTGATTTCCTCATCGAAATCCGTGGTGTAGACGGCATAGTTCGGATCGGCATCCGAATGCGGGGCAGGGGGCGGCGGTTCCAGGGGCGCCTCGCCCTCGGGCAGCTCCGCCTCGTCGCCCTGTTCCATGTCGGCGCTGTCCTCCATCGTGACCTGCGCCTGGGACTGGTCCTGCTGCTCGTCCTGGCTCCGCTCCGGCGACGCCTCGGAATCCTCGGACTCTTCCTGCTCCTCACCCGCGGAATCCGGGCTGTCCTGATCCTCTTCGGCCTGATCGTCGCCAGCATCCTCCGGCGCATCCGGGTCTTCGCCCAGCTGGTCGCCATAGCCCAGATCGGCGATCACCTTCCGCGCCAGCCGCGCAAAGGCCGCCTGATCCGCAAGCACATGGTCAAGGTTCGACAGCGTCTCCCCTGCCTGCTCCTCGACAAAGCCGCGCCACAGGTCGGCGGCATGTTCCGCCGATTTCGGCAAGGCCCGCCCCGTCGCCATCTGCCGCACGAGGTACCCCGCGGCCACCGGCAGGGGCACTTCCGAGGCCGTGGTCACCTGGCCATAGCCCTTGCGGTCCGCCTCATGCGCGATCTTGGCGTCGATGTTGCCCGCCGTCCCCGGCATGTCGCGTGCGCCCACCGCCTCGCAGCGGGCATTCTCCATCGCCTCGTAGATGTCCCGCGCCAGGGGGCCGGTCGGCGCATAGCGCGCGGCCACCGCATCGTCGTGGTACTTCCGCCGCAGGGCAAAGGCATCCGCCGTCCCGCGCGCCAGCAGCACCTCGTCCCGGGTCATCCGGCGCGACACCTGCGGCAGGCGCACGCCCTCCTTGTTCATCCCCGCCGGATCAACCGAATAGGTGACGCTCATCTCCGGGTCATCCGCCATGGTGCGGGTGGCCTCGGCCAGGGCTTTCTTGAACGGATCGGCGGGGTTGTCGCTGGACTTGGTCATGCCGAAGATAAAGCACCCCGCCCTGACCTCGGCAAGCCCGCGCCGGGGCGAGGGGCGGGAAAAACCTACTGTGCGATACGGTTCGGCCAAGATAAGCGGATCAGGTCCCACACATGAGGCCCCCATGCGCCTGGCCGCTGCCCTTGTCCTTGCCACTGCACTGCCGCTTCAGGCCGAGACCGTCGATCCGGTTCCGACCTTCGATCTGGACAGCTCCATCACCTGTCTGGCGTACACCCTGTATGAAATCGAGCGGAACCCGGACTATGCCGCCAGTCGCGCCGAATGGTTGGTGTTCTTCTCGCGCCTGATCGAGGCCAAGTCCGGCCCCGAGGATCGGGCCGCCTTCAAGGCCCGCTTCGATGAGGCGCTGGAGTCGCTTCGGAACCCGATGTTTGACGTGAACGAACCCGCCACGCCCGAGGAAGCCGACGAAATCCTCACCGGAACCGGCAAGATGTGCTGGTTCCAGGCGCTTGCTGCCGAGGGCGGTCCCTACGAAGGCCAATAGCAAGGTGCATCGGCGCACAGAAGCGGCGCGAAGCTGCGGGATTGGCTTTTCTGCAGCTGCAGCCATTTTCACGACACCGAATTGACAGAACCTCGAAGGACAGTACCCATGGCCAACAAGCCAAAGATTGCAATCATCATCTCCTCGACCCGGCCGACCCGGTTCGCCGACATTCCCACCGCCTGGATCAAGGCGCAGGCCGAAGCCCGTGGCGACATGGATGTCGAGGTCGTCGACCTGCGCGACCACCCGATGCCCTTCTTTGACGAAGTCGCCTCGAACGCCTGGGCGCCCTCGCAGGACCCGGCTGCCGTGAAATGGCAAAAGAAGATCGCCGAGTTCGATGGCTACATCTTCGTCGTCGCCGAATACAACCGCTCGGTCACTGGCGTGTTGAAGAACGCGCTGGACCAGGCCTATGTCGAATGGGCGCACAAGCCCTTCGGCGCCATCGCCTACGGCTCGATGGGCGGCGCGAATGCGCTTGGCCACCTGCAGAACATCGGCGTTGAGCTGCAGATGGTCCCGACCCGTCACAACGTCCGCATCGGCGGCAGCGATTTCTTCAAGGTCCATCCCGGAATGGGCGGCTCGGGCAACCTGGCCGACATCGAGGGTGCGATTGCTCCGGCCGCCAAGGGGCTTCTGGATGATATCCTGTGGTGGGCGAAGGCCACGATGGCCGCCAGGGGCTGATCCAGCGTCCGTTCACGACAATCTGCGGTCAGGGCTTCGGTCCTGGCCGCCGCGGTTTCTGCCAGCTTGACCCTGGCCCGGTTCGGTTCAGGTCCGTTGCGGCCTCGGGCTGTCAGTCCACAGGCCTTCGAAGACTGCCAGCAGCCGAACTTGGCGGGCTCAGCTGCCGCACCAATCCGGATAGTCTTTGCCATTGAACGGCTTGGCCAGACCGGAGGCCAGCATGGCCTGACTGACATCCTGCCCGTCCACTTCCAGCCTGACCTGCCTGCGCCCGTCGGAAGTCGTGCTGCCATACTGCACCGCCGTCACTGGCCCGGCCGCCACCAAGGCCTGCAGGCGCCGACGGCCCTCCTGGCCCTTGCCACGCTCGGCCGGGCACAACGCCCCGGCGACTTCCGGTGCGTCGATGCCGATCAGACGCATATTCTCCGCCGGTCCACCCTTGCAGGACATGGCAAAAGTGTCGCCGTCGAGAACCTCAGTGACCCGGCATTCCGGATCGGCCGCGGCCTGGGGGGCCGGTGCCTCGACACAGGCCGCAACAGCCAACGCCGCCGCCAACGAGATTGCCACCCGCCGCATCATTTCATCGCCATGCTGGCTGCCGACTCGGGCAGCTCTTCAGCAAAGCAACGCTGGTAGAACTCGGCGACCGTCTGCCGCTCCAGCTCGTCGCATTTGTTCAGGAAGGTCAGCCGGAAAGCATAGCCCACGTTGCGGAAGATCTCGGCATTCGCGGCCCAGTTCAGCACGGTCCGGGGGCTCATCACCGTGGACAGGTCGCCATTCATGAAGGCTGTCCGCGTCAGGTCGGCAACCATCACCATCTGTGAAATGGTCTTGCGGCCCTTCTCGGTGTTGTAATGCGGCGACTTGGCCAGCACGATCGCCGTTTCGGCGTCATGGCTCAGGTAGTTCAGCGTCGCGACCAGCGACCAGCGGTCCATCTGCGCCTGGTTGATCTGCTGGACGCCGTGGTAAAGCCCGGTCGTGTCGCCCAGACCCACCGTGTTCGAGGTCGCGAAGAGACGGAACGACGGATGCGGGGTGATGATCTCGTTTTGGTCCAGAAGGGTCAGCTTGCCGTTATGCTCCAGCACGCGCTGGATCACGAACATCACATCCGCCCGGCCCGCATCATACTCGTCGAAAACGATGGCGACGGGGTTCCGCAGCGCCCAGGGCAGGATGCCCTCGTGGAACTCGGTCACCTGCTTGCCGTCGCGCAGCTTGATCGCATCCTTGCCGATCAGGTCGATCCTGGAGATATGCGAATCGAGGTTCACCCGCACGCAAGGCCACTGCAGCCGCGCCGCGACCTGCTCGATATGGGTCGATTTCCCGGTGCCGTGATAGCCCTGGATCATCACCCTCCGATTATAGGCAAAGCCCGCAAGGATCGCCAAAGTCGTGTCCGGGTCGAACTTGTAGGTGGGGTCGATCTCCGGCACGCGGTCGGTACGCTCGGCGAAGCCCTTCACGCGCATCTCGGTGTCGATCCCGAACATATCGCGGACCGAGACTTCCTCGGTCGGTTTCATCACCTGATCCAGCATCGCCATAGCCCACCAAAAAGCCGCGTCCGCCCCATTGCGCCGCACCGGCCATCCTTGGAACATATCGCCGGGGGGTTCAAGGGGAAGGGCGGAACACGACGGCCCCGCGCCGGATTTCGCCGCCTATTCCCGGAAGTACCGGCTGTCCTTCAGCTGGTCCCAGGCCCAG
This sequence comes from Rhodobacterales bacterium, assembly GCA_017303485.1. Classification (GTDB taxonomy): domain Bacteria; phylum Pseudomonadota; class Alphaproteobacteria; order Rhodobacterales; family Rhodobacteraceae; genus Tabrizicola. Next base: position 16,632 of record JAFLCY010000065.1, on the reverse strand, counting down.
ACCACCTCCTGCAACCGCTCCTCGTCGCGCCGGTCGCCGCCGTTCATGTCGGGATGCAGGTCCTTGACCAGCACCTTGTACTGCTTGCGGATCTCGGTCTTGGTCCAGGTATCCCGCGCATCGAGGATCTCGATCGCCTTCCGTTCGGTCGGCGGCAGCTTGCGCGTCGCGGTCGAACTCGGCTTGCCGGGGTTCTGCGTCGCCTTCTCGCCCAGAAGCGCCATCGGGTCGTTCACCCCGAGCCGCGCCCAGGCATTGCCGTCACCGATCCGGCTGAAGGGCTTGGTCTCGCGCTCCCAGACCCGGTCCTTGTCGAGGAACTTCTGGAACTCCTCGTCCGAGGTGCCGTTGAAGAAGTTCCATTTCAGGTTGTATTCGCGGATGTGGTCCTTGCAGAACCAGAAGAACTCATCCAGCTGGTCGGGCGATTTCGGTGCCCGGAACGCTGCCTTTTCCTTGCAGCCGGGATAATCGCAAGGCCGGTCCGCCGTCTCGAACGCCCCCGACATGCCGCGACGGCCGGTCTTCTTGCGCTTCTTGTCCGCGGCGGCGCTGAGGTTGAATTCGAAGGGCGGACGACTGGTCATTCGGGTAGGGCCTTTCCGACTCGGGGGCACAAGTTTAGAGCTTTTCCCGGAAGTTGGAAGGGCAGGGGGTGCTGACATGGCCGTGAAAGACGAGATCGAAGAGCGCCTGACCGCCGCCTTCGCGCCCTCGGTGCTGGAGGTGGTGAACGAAAGCCACAAGCATGCGGGTCACGCAGGCGACGACGGCTCGGGCGCCAGCCATTTCCACATCACGATCCGCGCCGCGGCTTTTGGTCCGATGTCCCGCCTCGCCCGCCACCGCGCCGTGCAAGCCGCGCTGGGGGATCTGAACCAGCGGGTGCATGCGATCGGCTTGGATGTGGGGTAGGACGGTGGCTAACCCAAGTCTGCTACTGGCAAACCGGGCGCGGTCGACAGTGATAAAAATTGACTTCACAGGGACAGCACAGGCATCCTCTTGGTGAGTTTTCCGTGAAGAGGAATAGGTGAGCACATGTGCAAGGTAGCATTGAGCGCATTTTTCTTTTCAGCAATGGCCACTGCGGCCAGCGCCGAAGGCCTTGTTGAGATCAGGCACTCTGCCTTGGCAGATTATGCAGATTATAGTGGAAAAGTGCTTTACTACTGGTGCATCGAGAAAGATCAAATTCCATCGGAGTACGCAGACTCTTCAGATTACATTGTTGCTGGTGCTGTGCCGGAAAGCAAAGCTAATGGTGGGATCTTGATACTCCTGCAAGCGGACAAAGGTGTCTTCCTGACATCTGAAGATTGTCTGGAAGAAACGATAGAGTTGTTCAAGTCTGCTGGCGGAAACCCCGACGACCTGACACTTACCAAGAAATAGCGAGAATTCTTAAGGGCCGGTTGATCGGGGTCCTGTAGAGGTGCCTCGTCGCGTCGATACCGATCCTGTGATGTGGGCACGAGCAAGCCGTAGGGTGCGTGATTTCACGCACCACTCCCATGCGCCGCAGATGTGAGAGGACTAGTCCGGCACCGCCGTACCGCGCGCAGCGTGCCGCACTCCCATGGATGTTCTTTCAACTCCGGTGCGTGAAATCACGCACCCTACGGTCGTCGCGGCATTCACCATGCATACCGGCCTTCCCGTATGTCGCGATGCACCGACGAATATGCCCAATCCTCGGGGTTTTCGACGAAGCCGTGCTTGACCGGATTGATCCAACAATACTGCACATGCGCCGCAAGGTCGGCCTCATTCCGAATATGATGCTCCCAAAACCGGCGCTGCCAGATGCCGCGCTCCTGACGGGCCTCGTGGCTGGCGCGGAGCGGCCCGACCGGCATTTCCCGCGAGAACCGCGCCTTGATCAACCGCCACCGCGCCGAATAGTCTGCGTCGCCCTCCGGCAAGGTCCAGACCGCATGCATGTGGTCGGGCAGGACCACCCAGGCATCAATGCAGAAGGGGCGTTCCGCAATGGTCTGCCGCACGGAGCGTCGCAAAGCCTCAACATGATCGACCAACATCCGTGAGCCACGGTTGGCAAGCGTCACGGTGAAGAACACCGAAGCGCCGGGACTGCGGGGGCGAAGGTAGTTTGACATGGACGGAACCATGACGGGAAAGTCCTAACAACCCCCTAACGCCCACAGCCAACCCCTTGAAATCAAACGACTCAAAAACCTGCCCATGCGTGGCGCTCACCCCGCCTTGACCCGCAGCCGCCAGGCGTGGAGGAGGGGTTCCGTATACCCCGATGGCTGCTCCCGCCCCTTGAAGACCAGATCGCAGGCCGCCTGGAAGGCCGCCCCCTGGAAAGCCGGGGCCATCGGCCGGTACACCGGATCGCCCGAGTTCTGCCGGTCCACCACCGCCGCCATCTTCCGCAGCGCCTCCATCACCTCGGCCTCCGAAACCACCCCGTGATGCAGCCAGTTCGCGATGTGCTGGGCCGAGATCCGGCAGGTCGCCCGGTCCTCCATCAGCCCGACATCGTTCACGTCCGGCACCTTGGAACAGCCGACCCCCTGGTCGATCCAGCGCACCACATAGCCGAGGATGCCTTGCGCGTTGTTCTCGACCTCGCGCTGCACCTGCGCCCGGTTCCAGGCCTTGAAGCTGGCGAGCGGGATGTCGAGGATCCCGTCCACATGCGCCCTGCGCCCCCCCTTCGCCAGCCGCGCCTGCACCGCGAAGACGTCGACCTTGTGGTAGTGCAGCGCGTGCAGCGTCGCGGCGGTGGGCGAAGGCACCCAGGCCGTGTTGGCCCCGGCGCGGGGATGGGCGATCTTCTCGTCCAGCATCGCCGCCATCAGGTCCGGCATCGCCCACATCCCCTTGCCGATTTGCGCCTTGCCCGACAGACCGCATTCCAGCCCGATATCGACGTTCAGGTTCTCATAAGCCGTGATCCACGACTTCCGCTTGATGAAATCCTTCCGGCTGAACGCCCCTGCCTCCATCGACGTATGGATCTCGTCCCCGGTCCGATCCAGGAAGCCGGTGTTGATGAAGGCCACCCGCCCCTTCGCGGCCCGGATGCATTCCTTCAGGTTGACGCTCGTCCGCCGCTCCTCATCCATGATCCCCAGCTTCACCGTGTTCGCGGGGAGTCCGAGCAGGCTTTCAACCCGCGTCATCACAGCATCGGCAAAGGCCACTTCCTCCGGCCCGTGCATCTTCGGTTTCACGACATAGACCGAGCCCTGAACCGAGTTCCGCATCCCCTCGGTCTTGTTCAGGTCATGCAGCGCGATGGCAACCGTGACCATCGCGTCCATCAGCCCCTCGGGCACTTCCGAGCCATCCGGCAACAGGATCGCCGGGTTGGTCATCAGATGGCCGACATTGCGCACCCACATCAGTGCCCGGCCCTTTATCGTGAAGGGGTTGCCGTTCGGGTCCAGGTACTCCCGATCCGCTGCAAGATGACGGTCGATCTTGCGACCGTTCTTGACGAAAGCTTCGGACAAGGTGCCCTGCATCAGCCCAAGCCAGTTGCGGTAGGCCCCGACCTTGTCCTCGGCATCGACGCAGGCGACCGAATCCTCGCAGTCCATGATCGCCGTCAGCGCGCTTTCCATCTGCACGTCGGCCAAGAGCGCCTGATCGCGCGAGCCGATGAAATGCGCCCGGTCGAACACCAACTCGACATGCAACCCATTGTTCCGCAGCAGAACCGCATCCGGCGCCTTCGGGTTGCCCCGGTAGCCCACGAATTTCTCGGGCTGCACCAGCGGCAGGTCGTCGACCAGCAGCGCGCCGTCCTTCACCAAATAGCGCCGCACATCGGCGTGGCTGGTGCCCACGATCGGAAACGCCTCGTCCAGGAAGACCCTTGCCCGCGCCACGACCCTTGCGCCCCGGCCCCGGTCATAGCTGCCCGAAGGCGGGGCAGAGCCCATCGCATCAGTGCCGTAAAGACAATCGTACAGGCTGCCCCAGCGTGCATTCGCCGCGTTCAGGGCATAGCGGGCGTTCGTCACCGGCACCACAAGTTGCGGGCCGGGAACCTTGGCGACCTCGGGGTCGACGTTCACCGTCTCGATGCTGAAAGAGGGGCCTTCGGGCAAAAGATAGCCAATCTCGGCGAGAAAGGCCTTGTAGGCCGCATGGTCATGCGGCTGGCCGCGCCGGGCGATGTGCCAGGCGTCGATCTTCGACTGCATCGCGTCCCGTTTTGCCAGCAGCGCCCGGTTCTGCGGCGCGAAATCGGCCAGCAGTCCGGCTAGGCCCGACCAGAAGGTGCCCGCCTCGATCCCGGTGCCCGGCAGCGCCTCGTCCTCGACAAAGCGGGCCAGCACTGCATCCACCTGAAGTCCTGCACGATCCAGACGTTCGGTCATTTGTTCCTCCGCACGGCCGCCGGGCCGTTCTGTATGCTGTGGCACACAATAGGCGAGGGGACGGCGGGCGGCAAAGGAAAGCGGGGCCGAATTTCAAACCGAACCGAAAATCACCTTTCGCGAAATCGCGAAAGCGGGAAACTTCGCCGAACGGCTAAGTTTTTCTTGCGCGACTCGCTGCGATGCTATTACTTAGCAATATGGCTAAGCATGACCCCCACCTCGACCTCCTGTTCCATGCGCTGTCGGACCCGACCCGGCGCATGATGCTGAACCGGCTGGCCAAGGGACCGGCTCCGGTGACGGAACTGGCCGGGCCGACGGGACTGAAACTGCCGACGATCCTGCGCCACCTTTCGGTGCTGGAGGAGGCGGGGCTGGTTGCCACCCAGAAAGACGGGCGGGTCCGGTCCTGTGCCTTCCGGCCGAAGGCCCTGCAGCCGATGACCGACTGGCTGGACGACCAGCGCAAGGTCTGGGAGGCGCGGCTGGATCGGCTGGACGACTATGTGACCCAACTCATGAAGGAACGCGAGAAATGACCACGACCCCTGACCTTGATCCCGCAACCGACCTTTCCTTCACCCGGACGCTTGCGGTCCCGCGCCAACTGGTCTGGGAATGCTGGACCGAGCCGAAGCACATCCCGCATTTCTTCATCCCGAAGCCGCACAAGGTGACAGCGGTCGACATCGACCTGCGGGTCGGAGGACGCTTCAACACGGTCTTCGACGTCGAAGGCAATGTGATGGACAACAAGGGCGTCTATCTGGAGGTGGTCCCGGGCGAAAAGCTCGTCTTCACCGATGCTTACACCGAAGGCTGGAAGCCCGCGCCGGACCCGTTCATGACCGCGATCCTGCTTCTGCCAGACGCGCCCGGCGGCGGCACGACCTACACCGCCATTGCCCGGCACCGGAATCCCGACACCCGCAAGGCGCATGAAGACATGGGCTTTTTCGACGGCTGGGGCACGGTGGTGGACCAGCTTGAGGAGTATGCCAAAGGGCTGAAGCGATGAGCCGAGACCTGACCGCCAACCGCTTTGCCACCCTGACCTTCGAACGCAGCGTCGCGGCCCCGGTCGCCACGCTCTATGCCGCCTGGACATCACCTGCCGCGAGGGCGGTCTGGGCCGCTCCCGCTCCCGAAGTGACGGTGGAATTTCTGGAGGCCGACAGCAGGGTCGGGGGCCGCGAGGTTTCGCTCTGCAAGGTGGCGGGAGAGCCGGACATCAGGGTCGAGGCCGGTTGGCTGGACCTTGTGCCAGACGCGCGGACGGTGGGCTATGAAGTCATCTCGCAGGACGGCGAGCGCCAGTCCGCTGCGCTGGTCACCGCCGATTTCGCGGGGGAGGGCGAGGCAAGCAGGGTGACAGTGACGGTCCAGCTCGCCTCGCTGGCGGCGGATATGACCGAGGGTTACCGGCAGGGCTTCACGGCTGGCATGGCCAACATGGCCGGCGTGGCGGAACGCACGATCCTGTTCCATCGGGTGATCAAGGCCCCGGTCCCGGTGGTCTGGGGGGCCTGGATGAACGCGGACTCCTTGCCGAAATGGTGGGGGCCGGAGGGGTTTTCCTGCCGGACCGCCCGCATCGACCTGCGGGCCGGGGGCGAGTGGGTCTTCGACATGATCGCCCCGGACGGCACGGTCTTCCCGAACCACCACAAATACGGCGCGGTGATCCCCGAGGCGCGGCTCGACTACACGCTCCATTGGGGCGAGAACGGGCCGAAACACGCCGACGCCTGGGCCAGCTTCGACGACCTCGGCGGCGCGACCAAGGTCACGCTGGGCATGGTGATGGCGACGGCAGAGGAATATCGCGAGGCCAAAGGGTTCGGCGCAGTGGAACTAGGCTTGCAGACACTGGGCAAGCTGGCCCGCATCGTCGGAACCGACTGATCAGCCGAGATGGGGCGCAAGGAAGGCCCGGCATGCCTCCTTCGCGGCCTCGGGTCCGATCACCTCGGGGTCCATGCAGTGTTGCAGGCAAATCCCGTCGATCAGGCAGATCAGCGACATGGCCAGCGCCGGTGCGTCTACCTTGCGGCCCCGTGCCGCGGCGAAGGCGGCAATCGCATCCCCGACCTCGGCCAGGTAGACCCGGTATTGCCGCTGGTGTTCCGCCTTCAGGGCAGGGGTCACGGCGATCTGACCCCAGAGCGCCAGCCAGACCGCCAGAACCTCGCGGCTGAAGGCCTTGGGCGCGAAGACCCCTTCGATCAGCGCCTCCAGCCGGGCTTCGGGCGGCAGGGCGGTAAGATCGGGCACCGTGTCGCGGTAAAGCCGGGCATAGACCGCGGCCAGCATATCGGCCATCGAGCCGAAATGGTGCATGACCAACCCGCGCGACACACCCGCCGCCTTGCAGATGCGGTCGACGGTGAAATGCAGGATGCCCCCTTCGGCCAGACAGGCGAGGCCCACGTCGATCAACTGGGCGCGGCGGTCTTCGCTTGAGAGGCGGGTGAAGCGGGCCATCAGTTCACCGGCGCGCCGCCTTCGGCCTTGCGGCGGGCGACGAAATCCTCCAGCGCCTCGCGGATGCCGGGGTCGAGCGGCGGTTCCTCGTAAGCCGCAAGAAGCTCCTTCCAGATACGGTTCGCCCGCTGCGGCGCCTCTTCCGACCCGCGCGCCAGCCAGTTCGGATAGCTGTCCCAGTTCGACAGCATGGGCGGGTGAAAGGCGGTTTCATAAAGTGCCATCGTCTGCGCCGTGCCGAAGAAATGCCCGCCGACCCCGGCCTCGTCGATGGCGTCCAGCGACAGCGCCTCGTCGGTCACGGCAATCGGGCTGAAATAGGCCTGCATCATTCCCAGTAGCTCGGCATCGAGGATCAGCTTCTCGAAACTGGCCGTCAGCCCGCCGTGCATCCAGCCCGCGCCGTGGATCACCAGATGTGCGCCGCCCATCAGGCACCCCCAGAGCGACATCATGGATTCGTAGGCCGCCTGTGCGTCGATCGCATTGGCCGCCGTGGTGTTGGAGGACCGGAAGGGCACCCCGATCCGCCGCGCCAGCTGGCCCGAGGCCTGCGCCGCCTTGGCATATTCCGGAGTGCCGAAGGCGGGCGCCCCGGTTTTCATGTCGACGTTCGAGGTGAAGCCGCCATACATCACCGGCACGCCGGGCCGCACGATCTGGGTCAGCGCCACGCCGAACATCGCCTCGGCATGCTGCAACACCAGCGCCCCGGCAAGGCTGACCGGGGCCATTGCCCCCGCCAGGGTGAAGGGGGTGACGATCGCCACCTGTCCATGCTCCGCCAGCGCGATCAGCCCGTCTGCCATCGGCACATCCAGTTGCCGGGGCGAGTTGGTGTTGATCACCCCCATCATCATCGGATGCCGTGCAAGGTCGTCCAGCGACCAGCCCATAAGGATCGCCGCCATGTTGAGACCATCCATCGTGCGCTCAGTCCCCAGCGCGTTCAGGTTCCAGCTCTTGTCCAGAAGCGTGCATTGCGAAAGATAAAGGTCGAGATGCCGGGTATTCGCAGGCAGATCCATCGGCTCAAGCGGCCCGCCGGATTCCTGCTGGATCACGGTCAGACTCTGGCAGAGCCGCAGGAAATCCTGCATGTCCTGCAAGGTGCCGTCACGGCGACCCCGGTCAAGGTCCATCACATAGGCCGGGCCGCCGACGCTGGAGAACACCATGTCGTTGCCGCCGAAGCGCAGGTCCTTTGCCCGGTTCCGCGCGGCGATGGTGAAGGTCCGGGGGACGGTTGCCAGACAGGCTTCGATCAGGCCGGGGTCGGGGTAGACCATCTGCCCGTCGATCCGCGCCCCCGCCCGCCGGAACAGGTCCAGCGCCCGGCCATTCAGCACCCGCATCCCCTGCGTCGCCAGCAGCCGCAGCGCCGCATGGTGGATTGCCTCCACCTGGTCCTCGCTGATCACCCGGATCGGATCATAGACCCTCGGCACCTGCCCGAAGGGGCGCTGCGGGATGGCGTTGGCCACGCGGGCCGGGCGGCGCTGGCGCATCAGAGGCTCCTTTCCGGCGCCCGTTCGCGGCGCGGTGGCAGGTCGGGCTCACCCAGAAGGCGGGCGTAGCGGTGGGCAGAGTGGACGGCATCGGCGATGGACGAGGGGGCAAGGCAGTCGCCGATCCGCACGGCGGCAATGCCCCGGGCTGCAAGATCGCCCGAAAGCGCGGTTTCCGGCAGCCGCCCGGTGCAAAGCACCAGCGTCCCGCAGGGCATGGCCTCCTCCCGCCCCGTGTAGACGCAGGCCAGCCGAACCTCGTCCTTTCCCTGCGCCGTCAACGCCTTGAGGGGATGGATCGCGACCCCCGCCGTGATCAGCCGGGCCTGCAGGAAGTCCTGCTCATTGGTCAACACCGTCCAGGACGAGGCCAGGGCGGCCGTGGTCACATAATGGACCTCATGACCCTGCGCGGCGAGTTTCTCGGCCAGTGCCCCCGCCATGAAGTAATGCTCGTCGTCATAGATCACGACCGGCCCGGTCACTGGGCTTCCGGCAAAGACATCATCGGGTGTCAGCGCCTCGGGCAGCGACAAGGGCCGGATCGCGTAGACGCCCACCCCGTCCCGCCGCCAGCCGGATCCCGTCGCCAGCACCACATGATAGGCCCCGAACTCGGCAATGTCCGCGGCACCCATCCGGCTGGCCGGGAACATTTCCACATTCGGCAGCTTGCCGATCATGTGCAGCCGCCAGTCCCGCACCCGCATCCAGGTTGCCAGTCCCGGCAAGGTCGCCTCGCGCAGAAGCCGCCCGCCAAAGGCGTCTCCGGCCTCGGCCAGCGCCACCTCCAGCCCGCGCCGTCCCAGCGTCAGCGCCGCCTCCAACCCCGCCGGGCCGCCGCCGATCACCAGCGCCTTTTCACGCCGGGGATAGACAGCGATCCGCTCGGGATGCCATCCGCGCCGCCATTCCTCGCCCATTGTCGGGTTCTGGGTGCAGCGCAGGCCCACGCCCTCGTTGTTCGCCGCCCGGCAGATGTTGCAGCCGATGCATTCGCGGATCTCATCCTCGCGCCCGTCCCGGATCTTCGCGGGCAGGAACGGATCGGCAATGGAAGGCCGCGCCGCACCGATGAAATCCTGCACACCGCGCTTGATTTGCGCGACCATCCGGTCGGGCGAGGTGAAGCGGCCGACCGAAACCACCGGCTTGGTGGTCAGGCTTTTGACAAAGGCGACGTTCTCCTCCTGGAACCCCTCCGGCGAAAACCGCGCCGACCGTGAATCGTTGCCCAGGGCCCCTGCGACGTTCACGTCCCAGAGGTCCGGCAGTTCCGCCAGCATTTCAATAATCTCGCGGCCCTCGCCCTCCGAGGTAATCCCCTCCGGCCCGTGCAGCTCGTCCACTGCCAGCCGCACCGCCACAGCGCAAGTGTCGCCGACCGCCTCCTTCGTGTCCTCGATCATCTCGCGCAGGAGGCGCACCCGGTTCTCCAGGGGCCCGCCATAGGCGTCGCCCCGATGGTTGGTCCGGCGCGACAGGAACTGGAAGGGCAGGTAGTCGTGCCCGGCATAGACATAGACGATGTCGAACCCCGCCCGTTTGGCCCGCAGGGCTGCATCCCGCTGCCAGCCCCGGAAGGCGCGGATGTCGGCAAGGTCCATCGCCCGGGCCGTCGCGGGCAGATGGTAAAGCGCTGGCTGCACATCGGGCGCGACCCCCGGCAGTCGGGTCATCCTGTTCGAGGCATGCGCACCGCCATGCCACAGCTCGATCCCGGCAAGTGATCCATGCGCATGGATCGCATCCGCCGTCTGGGCCAGCGGGGCAATGTCGTCGTCGTCCCAGAGGGTCAGGAAGGCATAGGGGCTGTCGTCGGACGAGGGATGGATCGAGCAGTATTCGGTGCAGACGACACCCCAGCCGCCCTCGGCCTTTACCCCACGCAGGGCCGCTCCGGATTGCGGGCGCTGCCAGCCAAAGCCGGTGGCATGCGCGGTCTGGTAAAAGCGGTTGGGTGCCGTGACCGGACCGATGCGGACCGGCTCGAACAGGATGTCGTAGCGGGGATCGCGGGGCATCGGGCTGGCCTTGTTGAATGATCGTATAGTAAGGCCGATCCCAGCGACTCGTCAAGCAATCAAAAGGGCAGGGAAAGCTGGGACTGAGATGCCGGCGGCCTGTTGCGACGGGAAATGCCTTCGGCCCCGCCCGCATTTCGGCGGTCCTGCCCGATACGGTGCCGCGCTGCCAGCACGGCGGCGGCGGGGTTGACGATGGGCTCCGGGTAGCGTTGGCCCAGAAGCCCGCGCGCGCCTGGCCAAAGCCAGGGCTGATGCAGGAAGCTGTCCGGCACGGCGGCAAGTTCGGGCAACCAGCGGCGGGTGAAGGCTCCGGTCGGGTCCTTGCCGAGCCCCTCTTTCACCGGATTCCAGAGGACGGGCAGATTGCCCGCCTCGCCCGCCACCAACCGAAGCTGCGGCCAGAAGAGGCCGGGATCAAAATCGGTGAACATCCGCGCCAGATGCGACCCGGACGCCTGCCAGTCGAGACCAAGCTGATGGGTAGCGACCGAGGTCACCATTGCGCGCATGCGGGCGGTCAGCCAGCCCGTCGCCCGCAGATAGCGCATGCTGGCATCGAGGAATGGCAGGCCGGTCTCTCCCGCCGCCCAGGCCGCCAGCCGCGCGCTGTCATGGTCGCGGAGGTGGTGGGTGACCGTCGGATCTGACCCGGCGGTGTCTGGCCTATGTGCAAGATCGGCATCCATGCGCGCAGCAAGGCTGGCCTGAAAGTTTGTCATCGCGCCACCCCAGCGCCCGCCGGGCCGTTCGGCCAAGCGGGCCGCGGTTGCCCCTGTAACTTCGTGCAGCGAGAGGGTTCCCCATGCCAGATGAGGCGACAGGCGGGAACTCGCCCGCTCGGCCAGGAGCGGTGAGGTATCCGCCGTTCGGTAAACTTCTCCCCGGTGGGACAGGAAGCTTTCCATCAACTCCAGACCCCGTGCGCGACCGCCAAGCTGACGGTGCGGGCAGGGATCCGCCGCCAGTCGCAAGGCGCGCGCCGTGGGGATCAGGCCGGGCTCGACACCCTCCACTGCTCGCAAGACCGGGACGGGCAGCGAAGGCGGCACACTGGCCGCTCCGCCTCCGGCGGCTACAGGCTGCGGGATTTCGGTCCAGCCAATCCCCGCGCCCCGCGCCCAGTCGGACAGGCGAAGCGTGCTGGCCCTGGTCCAGGCGGTGCCGCTGTCCGCATGACTGACGATTCGCCCTATGTTATAGCGTCGGCAGAGGCCGGACAGCACCTCCACCGCGTCCCCCATCCGCACCACCAGCGGAGCGCCGATTGCGGCCAAGGCGTCGCGAAGGTCCTCAAGCGATTCCGCCACGAACTCCCACTGCCGGGCCGAAGCCTCGGGCCCTGCCCAGAGGTCTGGCTCGACAAGATAGACCGGCAGCACCGGCCCCATCCCGGCCGCCAGCGTCAGGGCAGGGTGGTCATGCAGACGCAGGTCGCGCTTGAACCAGACGAGAACATTCATGGAACATAGATGCAACGGCACCTGCAGATTCGTAAAGCCGCAAAAGACTGTGGCCGACGCCCCCTTGCGTCGCGGGCGTTTGGCCGTAGCTTCCGACACAAAGGGAGCGCCCGATGTCCGAGCAGAAGACCATCTACCTGTCCGATTACCAGCCCTACACCCATGTCGTCGACAGCGTGCAGCTGACCTTCCGATTGCAACCTTCGTCAACGCGGGTTCTCGCCCGCCTGACCCTTCGACCGAACCCGGACCGCCCCGGACGCCATGACCTGCGGCTGGATGGCGAGGGGCTGACACATCACGCCTGCAGCGTGAATGGCGCAGCTGTCATGCCGCGGATCGACAGCCAGTCGCTGACCATCGCGGCGGCCGACCTGCCCGACGGCCCGTTCACGCTGGACACCGAAGTCGAGATCGCGCCCGCCTCGAACACCGCGCTGGAAGGGCTTTATATGTCGAAGGGCATGTACTGTACCCAGTGCGAGGCCGAAGGCTTCCGAAAGATCACCTGGTATCCCGACCGCCCCGACGTGATGTCCCGCTTCAAGGTGCGGATCGAGGCAGACCTTCCCATCCTGCTGTCCAACGGCAATCCCACGGCGCAGGGCGCCGGCTGGGCCGAATGGGACGATCCCTGGCCGAAGCCCGCCTATCTCTTCGCGCTGGTGGCAGGCGACCTTCGCGCCCATTCCGCCGATTTCACCACCGCCTCTGGCCGCAAGGTCGCGCTCAACATCTGGGTCCGCCCGGGCGACGAGGACCGCTGCGCCTATGCGATGGACAGCCTGATCCGTTCGATGCGCTGGGACGAACAGGTCTATGGCCGCGAATACGACCTTGACGTCTTCAACATCGTGGCCGTCGACGATTTCAACATGGGCGCGATGGAGAACAAGGGGCTGAACATCTTCAACTCCCGCTACGTCCTCGCCAGCCCGGAAACCGCCACCGACGATGACTATGCCCGGATCGAGGCGATCATCGCGCATGAATATTTCCACAACTGGACCGGCAACCGGATCACCTGCCGCGACTGGTTCCAGCTTTGCCTCAAGGAAGGGCTGACCGTCTTCCGAGACCACCAGTTTTCCGGCGACATGCGCTCTGCCGCCGTGCGCCGGATCGAGGATGTCGTGGCCCTCCGCGCCCGCCAGTTCCGCGAGGATGCCGGGCCGCTCGCCCATCAGGTGCGCCCTGAAAGCTTTGTCGAGATCAACAACTTCTACACCGCCACCGTCTACGAGAAGGGCGCCGAGGTCATCGGGATGCTGAAGTCGCTGGTCGGCAATTCGGGGTACAAGCGGTCGCTCGACCTTTACTTCGACCGCCACGACGGCGATGCCGCCACCATCGAGGACTGGCTCAAGGTCTTCGAGGATGCGACCGATCGCGACCTGACCCAGTTCAAGCTCTGGTATTCCGAAGCCGGCACCCCGCGCCTCAAGGTCACGGACAGTTGGGACAATGGTGTCTACACCCTGACCTTCACGCAAGTGAACCCGCCCACGCCCGGACAGTCGGTAAAGCAGCCGAAAGTGATCCCGATCAAGGTCGGTCTTCTCAACCCGAACGGCGACGAGGTCGTGCCGACGATCATGCTGGAGATGACCCGGGCGAAGCAGTCGTTCCGCTTCGAGGGTTTGGCGGCAAGGCCCATCCCCTCGATCCTGCGCGAGTTTTCTGCGCCGGTGGTTCTTGACCGCAAGGTTCCGGCGGCCGAGCGCGCGTTCCTGCTGGCGCAGGACACCGATCCGTTCAACAAATGGGAAGCCGGTCGGGCGCTGGCCAAGGATGTCCTGGCCGAGATGGCGCTGAAAGGCGCTGCGGTCAGTGCTGACTGGCTCGATGCGCTTGCAGCAGTCACCTTCGATGAAACCCTGGATCCGGCCTTCCGCGCGCTCTGCCTGCGCCTGCCGGGCGAGGACGACATTGCCCAGACCATTCATGCGATGGGCCGCATTCCCGACCCGGCCAAGATCCACACCGCGCGACGGGAGATGGCGGGCGCTCTGGCGATCCGGCTGGGTGAAGGTTTGCACAGGCTTTACAAGGATCTGGACGACAACGCACCCTTCTCGCCATCTGCCGAACAGGCCGGGCGTCGGGCGCTCAAGATCGCCGCACTCCAGCTTCTCACCCGACGCGACGGCGGCAAGCTCGCCGCCTCGGCCTTCGCCCGAGCCCGGTCGATGACCGAGGAAATCGGGGCGCTGGCAGCGCTGCTCGACGTGCATCAGGGCCAGAAGGAACTGGTCGCCTTCGCCGCCCGCTGGGGCCGTGACGCGAATGTCATGGACAAGTGGTATGCCCTGCAGATCGCCACAGCCGAACCGGCCGAGGCTGCGGCGGTCACGGCCCGGCTGATCGAGACGCCCGGTTTCGACTGGAAGAACCCCAACCGTTTCCGCACCGTGATCGGCGCCCTCGCGGCCAACCACGCCGGATTCCACCACCGTTCCGGTGCGGGTTACCGGCTGGTGGCGGACTGGCTTCTGAAGCTCGATCCCCTGAACCCGCAGACCGCCTCGCGTGTGTCGACCGCCTTCGAGACCTGGCCGCGCTACGATGCCGCGCGCCGCAAGCTGGCCCGCGCCGAGCTGGACCGGATGCTCACGGTGCCCGGCCTTTCAGGCGACCTGCGCGAGATGGTGGAACGGATGCTGGCTGCCGGATGAGCTTTTCGTTGACGCAAGCCGGAGGCCCGTGTCACCCATAGGGCATTCAGGTGCGGAGTAACGATATGCCCTATTTGATTGCGCTTTTCGGACTGGTGATCGGCGCCTATTTCTGGGTCCAGCGCGCACGGATGGCCGCCGAGGCAACGCAGGAGCTTGCCGGTGTCGCGCAGGACGTGATCGCCGCCGCCAAGCGGTTCGGCTTTCGCCGCAAGCTGAACCTGCATCCGGTGGAATCGCTGGAGGACCCGGACGTCGCCATCGCCGGGGCAGGGGTTGCCTTCCTGGAGCTTGGCGGCCTGCCGACGGCGGAACAGCAGGACAAGCTGATCGCAAGCCTGCAAAGCCACCTTGGCCAAAGCCACGGAAAGGCCGAGGAAGCCGCGATCCTGGGGCGCTGGCTGGTGGCCGAAAGCGGGGGGGCCTTGCTCGGGCTGGAACGGCTGACGCGGCGGCTTTACAAGATGCGCGGGGCGCAAAGCTTCCAGCCGCTGATGACGGTTCTCAAGGATGTTGCCGCCGCTGGCAGGGATGGCACTGTCTCTGCCCGCCAGCGCGAGGCGCTGGAGGAGATCGCCCGCCTCTACCGCGTCAGCTGAGGCTCAGGTCGCCTTGCAATAGGGCTGCGCACGGGTCCAGGCGGCCATCGCCGCCCGCTTCTCGCCGCTGCGCAGGGGTGCCCAGTCGCGCCCGATGCCGCGGTTGCCGCTGCCGGCCACCAGACCGTCCTTGGCCACCTGCGTCGACATGATCTCGACCGCGCATTCCAGATTGGCCTCGCCATCCTTCAGCGCACCGACCGAGGTTGCCTCGCAACCATAGTTGGCCGCTGACCGGGGCGAAATCTGCATCAGGCCGATCCAGCGCCCGCCGCCGCCCGAGGCGTTTTCGTTCCAGGTGCTTTCGTATTTGGCCACTGCCGACAGAAGGCCGGTCCAGAAGGCGCGACGCTCTTCGACCGAGGCTTCGGAATAGCCGGGGCACCAGGTCTGGATATCGGCGGGAACCCGCTCGGACAGCTCCTGATCCTTGCTTGACACGGCCACAAGGGTTGATTCGGTCCAGTCTGCGCCCTCGGGATGGTGGTCCCATTGCATCGGCGGGGCGACAAAGGACATCGGCTCCGTCGGGGCCGACTTCATGCAGCCTGCCAGCGAAGCCGCTGCAAACATTCCAAAAATCACGCGCTTATGCATGTCGTCGTCACCCGAAGATCACCGCATTTCCCTTTTTTCGCCCTGATCCGCGATCAATTTCCGACCGTGGCAGCCGAAACCTGCCCGGAGGGCGAGTCGATGCTAGTTACACCGTCACTGATGCATGTGAAAACCCGCGCAGGTCGCGGTCAGCAAGAAGATGCCACCCTGCTGCGGCCTGCCGCCGGCTCGGGCGGCGAACTTCTGGATGGACTCACGGCCGAACAGGTGCTGGCACGGCTTGACGTTCCGGTGATGCGGCTTGGGGCCGAAATGACCGAATGGCAATGCATCCGGGACGATCACGCAGCGATGGCGGCGGCGGGAGAATGGGCCGACCTGCTGGAAGCCCTGCGCTATACCGACCAGGAACGGGTCATGGCCTCGGGCGGTCGCCGCGTCGCGCCGCTGATCAGCGAAGGCATGCGCGCGGGTCTGGCCAGCGCCATCGCCCGCAAGGACTGGGCTGCCGCCATGGCTGAGCTTGGGGTGCTGGAAGACATCTACGATCGCAACCAGGAAGACTATTGCGCCGCGCAGGTCGTGGCCCAGGGCCATATCGACTTCGCCAACGCCCGGCGCAAGGCCAGCCCGCAAGGCCAGCTTTCGCGCGAGGCCTGGTCGGAAGGTGCCGAACATTTCGAGCGGGCCGAATTTCTTGTCACCCTGTTCGATCCGATCGAGGAGATGTCTCCGCTTCTCGCCGCAACGCGCTACAACCTGATCCCGGGGATCGAGGATGGCGGCCCGGTCTGCCGCGAATGGTACGAGGACTGGGTCGATCTCGACCCCGAGGATGCCGCCGTACATGCCGCCCATGCCGTCAACATGCTGCCCGGCTGGTATGGCTCGCTGTCCTACCCGGACAAGCAGCCCGAGTGGGAGGCCGCCCGCGAGGCCTGCGTCGCCCTGCGCCAG
>JAFLCY010000064.1 GCA_017303485.1 Rhodobacterales bacterium | reverse complement strand
GGTCCTGGGCGCGCATCCTGGCCCGCATCGCATGAAGGTTGAAGTTCGTGACGCAACCCCTTCGGATCAAGCCGCTTTCCTTGATCTCTGGAACGGCTATCTGGACTTTTATCGGGTCGATCTTGCGCCGGAGGTCACTGCTGCGACCTGGAGTCGTCTCATGGACCCCGCTGCACCGGTCAAGGCGCGGCTCGCCATTCTGGATGGCAAGGTCCGGGGCTTTGCCATCCATCTGCATCACCCGTCAACCTGGGTGGTGACCGAGGATTGCTATCTTGAGGACCTCTACGTCGACGAATCCGTGCGGGGCGCAGGTCTTGGCCGGGCATTGCTCGACGACCTTGTTTCCCTGGCCCGCGCGAAGGGCTGGGCGCGGCTATATTGGCACACCAACCACGACAACACCCGCGCCCGCGCCCTATACGACCAGTACGTCGCGTCGGACGGTCACATCCGCTACCGGATGACGCTGTAGCGCGGCATCCGGCACGGGCCAAAAGTCTTCGAAGGATTTTGCCCCCTGAAACGAAAACGGGGGCCCGAAGGCCCCCGTTTCCTGTCCTGTGGCCGCACTCACCCGGCCTTCAGCGCCGACGCCTCCTTCAGCGTGCCCTTCATCTCCCAGCTCACCACCACCTTCTCGCCGACCTTGAACGCCTTCACGTCAAAGCCTGCGGGCAGGTGAAAAGTCGTGCCATCCTCCAGCACCACTGTCATCGCCGTCGCGTCGATCGACTTGATCACGCCCGAGGTGTCGGTCGAGGCGGCCATCGCGGCCGAGCCAAGGCCAAGTGCCGCGATCAGGGCAAGGGGAAGGATATTCGAACGCATGATGCGTCTCCTGCTTCAGGAACGGGATTTCCCTTCCGTTCCAGTCACCTCCGGCGCGCCGGGCCTGTCGCGTCGATGGTTGCCCATCCGGCAGGCTCTGGCCGGGATGCCTGGACGCTACTCCCCGCCTCTGCCCGTGCGAAGGGGGGCTCACCGCAAGGTGCAAAGGCGTGAGACGCTGTGCTGCACCGCGGCGTGAACGGCTGTGACGAGACTGCGAGCCGGGATCAGATACAGCGCCGCCAGACCAGACTGAAGCCATCGCCGAAGATGACGCGCAGGTCCTGCCCGTCCGGACCAAGCTTCACCAGGACGTCGATGGTCCCGCCCCCGCCGGAGGTTTGCAGGACCAGATGCGCAAGCCGGGGACTGTCCTTGCTCCGCTCGACTTCGACAATGCGACGCACACCATCCGCCGATCTGATTTCCGACGGCCTGACCTCGATCCGGTTGGGACTGCCACAGGATTGCTGGGTCGGAACGAACCAACCCAGAAACCCGGCCGGCAGCGTATCCGGATACGACCTGGACGGCAGACCGATCACGATCAGAACAACCCAGACCCGAGACAGGGTCGTGAGGTCAGTCACACCGGATCCACCTGGTCCCGGTTCCATCGGGATACGCGAACTGCAACCCGTCGTCGTCGCGTGTGATTTCCGCCGAATCCTCCCACTCCCCGCCCCCGCCCTGGTTCAGCAGCGAGGCTGAAACCCGGTCCGGCTCGCCGGGAAATTCGATCAGGTCGGTGACGGTGATCGCGAACTCTGCCCCGACCATGACGCCATCCTTGACCTCGATACGGCCAATGGTGTCCTGGCAGGTCATTCCCTCGGCGGCGTAGGTGCCGTCAAAGCCGGTGGGCAGGGCTATTCCCTCTTGCGCCTGCGCGGCTGCGGCGGACATGATGAAGACAAGGGCTGCAAGGCGGATCATCGGGCTCTCCTTCCGGAACATGCCACAGGACATAGCCACCCCGAAGAGGGTTGGCGAGGCCGGGAAACGTGACCATCGAGGAAGAAGCTGGCGCGGTGGACGGGGCTCGAACCCGCGACCCCCGGCGTGACAGGCCGGTACTCTAACCAACTGAGCTACCACCGCGCGCTTGATCGGGCAGATAGAGGCTCGCGCAGGGGGCGTCAAGCGGGAAACGTCGGCCATGTGGCAGCGCCCGTGGCAGGACAGATGCGCGGTGACCGGAAGGGAGGCTTTCGGACTGCCCATCGGGGCCGGACGGGGCGGGAAATGTCCGGCGCAAGGTGGCGGCGGTCCTGCAACCCGGGGAAAGAAATTCAGTATGTCGGCGGGCAAGTCCCTGAAATCAAACGCCTGCACAGGCCGCCCGCATATGGGCGTCCCCGCAGTGCCGATCATCGGGAGGGAGAGGAGACTGGCGCGGTGGACGGGGCTCGAACCCGCGACCCCCGGCGTGACAGGCCGGTACTCTAACCAACTGAGCTACCACCGCGCGTCTCGTCGGCCACCCGGTTCCGGGCGGCGTGGCGGGGTATTACGGAAGCCCGCAGACGGCGTCAAGCCACCGGAGGGAAGAATTCCTCGCCCTTGTCACGCCAACGCGCGTCCCGTGCCGAACCCTGTCCCCGCGATGACCCGGCGAAGCCGACCGACGCCTGCGGTTCTGTCCCCACGCCGCTGTATTGCAATCGTTCCGGCCCGCCCTTTGACAGGGCGGGCCGGGCAGTCTGCAGCAGGCATGTCCATCTGGCGGGGCGGCCCGCCCGGACCGTCCTGCGACGGTTCAGTGATCGGGAGCGGGGATGAACTCGCCGTTGTCGCCGGGCGGCAGCTTGAACCGGCCGTGCTGCCAGTCTCCGGCGCGCCAGGACTCTTTTGCGGCTTCGATCCTTTCGCGGGACGAGGCGACAAAATTCCACCAGATGAAGCGCGGACCGTCCATCGTGGCACCGCCCAGAAGCATCACCCGCGCGCCCTGCGGACCGGCCTTGACCGAAACCCGGTCGCCGGGACGGAAGACCAGCATCCGGCCAGTCTCGAAGACTTGGCCAGCCACGGAGACTTCGCCGTCCAGGATATAGACCCCGCGGTCCTCATGATCGTCGGGCAGCGGAATTGCCGCGCCGGGGGCGAGAAGGGCGTCGGCATAGAAGACCTCGGAGGGCATGGCGAGATCGACCCGTTCCCCCCACGCATGGCCGAGGATCAGGCGGACCTGTTTCCCCTCGCCTTCCAGTTCGGGCAGGGCATCGCGACCGATGTGCGCAAAGCCGGCGGGGTCGTCCTCGCGGTCCTTCGGCAGCGCAAGCCAGGTCTGCAGACCGAACATCGACAGGGGTTCCGTGCGGGCCTTGCCGTCGGTGCGTTCGGAATGGGTGATCCCCTGCCCCGCCAGCATCCAGTTCACGGCACCCGGTTCGATCCAGGCGTCGGTCCCAAGGCTGTCGCGGTGGTGCATCCGGCCTTTCAGCAGGTAGGTCACCGTGCCGAGCCCGATATGGGGATGTGGCCGGACGTCGATGCCCTCGCCGGTCAGGAACTCGGCCGGGCCCATCTGGTCGAAGAAGATGAAGGGGCCGACCATCTGCCGCTGGGCCGAGGGCAGTGCGCGGCGGACCTCGAAGCCGCCAAGATCGCGGGCGCGGGGGACGATGACGGCCTCGATCGAGTCGGCGGCATCACCAATCGGAATGGAAGGGTCGAGAAGCGGGTTCCACATGGGCTGGTCTCCTTTGCGGGAAAAGGTAGACTGCGGGGGCAGGAATTTCATCCCGTTCTGTCCGCGCGAAGCTTGTGCGGGGGTGAACAGCAGGGGGGCTGCATGTGGGCAGGCTTCGGGTGATCGTGCAAAGAACGGCTTCGCCGGAGGCATTCAGGAAGGATCGCCCCGGGACCGCTCGTCGGTGACTTCGTCCCTCCTCGCTGGCGGCGCCCCGACGAGAAGACGAAGTCGCACGAGGAGGTTTCGTTGGTCGGGACGTGCAAAACTCTTGAATTGTACGATCGAATAATATCGGATGGCGTCAGAGAATCGGCGAGGTGACGCGTGACGGTCCGTACCCAGTTTCCCGAAAGGGTCACCGAGATCGAGGATCTGCGCATTCCGCTGCCCGACGGGACGCGGCTCTCGGCGCGGGTCTGGATGCCCGCCGATGCGGCCAGCCGCCCCGTCCCCGCCGTGCTGGAATACATCCCCTACCGCAAGCGCGACGGCACGCTGCCCCGCGATGAACTCATGCACCCCTATGTCGCCGGGCACGGCTATGCCTGCGTCCGGGTCGATATCCGGGGCAATGGCGACAGCGAAGGGCTGATGGAGGACGAATACTCGGCGCAGGAATTGCAGGACGCCTGCGACGTGATCGCCTGGCTGTCGCGGCAGGACTGGTGCAGCGGCAGCGTGGGGATGATGGGAAAAAGCTGGGGCGGGTTCAACTGCCTGCAGACGGCTTTCCTGCAACCTCCGGCGCTGAAGGCGGTGATCTCGGTCTATTCCACCACCGACCGCTTTGCCGATGACATCCATTTCAAGGGCGGCGCGCTTCTGGGAGAGAATTTCGGCTGGGGCAGCGTGATGCTGTCCTATTCCTCGCGCCCCCCTGACCCGTTGCTACGCAATGACTGGCGCGAGGACTGGCTGAAGCGACTGGAAGCCGAGCCCTTCCATGCCCCCGGCTGGGCATCGCACCAGAGCCGCGACGCCTATTGGAAGCACGGCTCGATCTGTGAGGACTGGGACCGGATGACCGTGCCGATCCTGTCCTTCGGCGGCTGGAACGACAATTACATGAACACCGTCGCCGCGCTGATGGAGAATGCGCGGGGGCCGGTGAAGGGGATCATCGGCCCCTGGGTGCATCAGTATCCGCATACCGCCGTGCCGGGGCCGAAGATCGGCTTCCTGCAACTGGCGATCCGCTGGTGGGACCGCTGGCTGAAAGGCGTCGAGAACGGCGCCGAGGATGATCCGGCCTTCCGCGCCTACATGCTGCATTCGGCGCCGCCGGATGCGAGTGCGGCGCATCGGGACGGGCACTGGATCGCCGAAGCCGAATGGCCGACGCCGCGCGTCAGCCGCCGGGTTTTGCCGGTGTCGGATGCCGGGCTTGGGGTGGCGGGGCCGCTGTCGGCAACGGTTTGCACATCGCAGCACCTTGGCATGACGGCAGGCGAGTTCTTCCCGATGGGGCTGAACGCCGAGATGGCGGGCGACCAGCGCGGCGATGATGCGCTGTCGGTCTGTTTTGACGGTGCCGCACTGGCGGAGCCGCTTGAGTTGCTTGGCGCGGCAAAGCTGTCGCTGCGGCTGGCCTCGGACAAGCCGCTGGCGGTGCTGGTCGCACGGCTTTGCGATGTGGCGCCGGATGGCGCTTCAACCCGGATCGCGCATGGCATCCTGAACCTCTGCCAACGCAGGGATCGGGAACAGCCGGAACCAATGCCGCCCGGCGTGGTGCAGGACATCACGCTGACCCTCGACCAGATGTGCTATCGCCTGGCGGCAGGCCACCGGCTGCGGCTGGCACTGTCGACGACCTACTGGCCCTTCGTCTGGCCCAGCCTCGAGGCGGCGACGCTTTCGATCACCTCGGCCAGCCTGGACCTGCCGGTGCATCAGGGCACGGGAGAGGCCGAATGGCTGCCACCCCCGGCCGAGACCGCGACGCCCTGGAAGCACCGGCCGCTGCGGCAAGGACAGGCATCGCGCCGGATCGAGACGGATCTGATCGCTGGCCGTCACGCGCTGGTGGTCGAGGACGATCAGGGCGACACCGAGAACCTGGCACATGGTCTTGTGACCGGCGAGACCACGACCGAACGCTGGGAGATCGGGGCCGATCCCCTGTCGGCCCGGGCAGGAATCACCTGGGAGCAGCGCCTGTCGCGCGGGGACTGGCAGGTGCGGACGCAGGTGGAAACAGAGATGACCGCGACGGCGGATGACCTGCGGATGCGGGCCGACCTGACCGCATGGGAAGGTGACCGAGTCGTCTTCAAGCGCCACTGGGACGAAAGGGTCAAACGCAAGTTTGTCTGAAACCGTGAAAAAATCATTTGTCGCACGACGGGGTTCGCGGTTTATTGATTAGTGAGTCAACAAAAGAATCCCCGGATCGACCGGGGACCCAAAAGGGAGACAAGCATGAACGACAAACACAACCAGCTTGACTGGATGGTGGCGCAGGCTGCCAAGGGCCGGATGACCCGGCGCGAGTTCGTGGGCCGCACGACGGCCCTCGGCGTGTCGGCGGCGCTCGCCTCGGCCCTGTTCGGCAAGGCCGCGCAGGCTCAGGAAGCCAAGAAGGGCGGCGTGATCCGCGTCGGCATGCAGGGAGGCGAATCCACCAACAGCCTCGACCCGGCGCTGGCGGCATCGGAAGTGCCGTTCCAGGTCAACATGACCTGGGGCGAGATGCTGTGCGACGTGAAACCGGACGGGACGCTTGATCTGCGGATCGCCGAGGAAGTGTCCTCCTCGCCCGATGCGACCGAATGGAAGTTCAAGATCCGCGCAGGGGTGGAATATCACGGCGGCGGCACGGTGACGGCCGAGGACGTGGTGGCCACGCTGAAGCGGCACACCGACGAAAAGGCCCAGTCGGGCGCGCTGGGGATCGTCCAGGGCATCACCGACATGACGGCTGAAGGGGACATGGTCACGCTGAAGCTTGCAGCGGCCAACGCTGACCTGCCCTATCTGATGGGCGACTACCACCTGATCATCCAGCCCGGCGGCGGAGTCGACAACCCGACTTCCGGCATCGGCGCCGGACCCTATCAGGTCGTCGTGAACGAACCCGGCGTGCGGCACACGTTCAAGAAGCACGCGAACTATTTCGACACGACCATCGGCCATGCCGACGAGGTCGAGATCCTGGTGATCAACGACAACACCGCCCGGACCGCGGCGCTGCAGTCGGGCCAGATCCACATGATCAACCGGGTCGACCCGAAGATCGTCGAGCTTCTGAAAGGCGCCCCTGGCATCCAGATCAAATCGGTTGCGGGTCGCGGGCACTATGTCTTCATCATGCATTGTGACAAGGCGCCCTTCGACAACAACGACATGCGGATGGCGCTGAAACTGGCGGTCAACCGTGAGGAGATGGTCCAGAAGATCCTCGGCGGCCTCGGCAGCCGGGGCAACGACTTCCCGATCAACGCGGCCTATCCCCTGTTCGACGACACGATCGAGCAGCGCGAGTATGACGCGGCGAAGGCGGCCGAACATTACAAGGCTTCCGGCCATGACGGCAGCCCGATCATTCTGCGGACGGCGCCCGGCGCCTTCCCGGGTGCGGTCGATGCGGCCAACCTCTTCGCGGCCTCGGCCAATGCGGCGGGCATTCCCTTGCAGGTGCAGCTTGAGCCCGATGACGGCTACTGGTCGAACGTCTGGAACGTCCAGCCGTTCTGCGCCTCCTACTGGGGAGGGCGTCCGGTGCAGGACCAGATGTATTCCACGGCTTACCTCTCGACCGCGGAATGGAACGACACCAAGTTCAAGAACGCCAAGTTCGACGAGCTTCTGCTCGCCGCGCGGGGCGAACTGGATGCCGAGAAGCGCAAGTCGGAATACTCGGAAATGGCGCATATCCTGCGCGACGAGGGTGGCCTGATCCTGCCGATGTTCAACGACTTCGTGTCGGGGGTCAGCGACGTGATCGGCGGCTGGGCCGACGATCCGAACGGCGAGCTGATGAACGGCCGTGCGCAGGTCCGCTGCTGGCTGAACGCCTGAGGCGGGGCGGTGCATCCGATCCTGAAACTTGTGGTCCAGCGCGTTGCGCTGGGCCTCCTTCTGCTTCTGGCCGTCTCTGCGGTGATCTTCCTCGGCGTCGAGGCGCTGCCGGGAGATACCGCGCAGGCGATCCTTGGCCAGCAGGCCACGCCGGAAGCGCTGGCCAACCTGCGCGAGAAGATGGGGCTGAACGACCCGCCCCTGACCCGATATTTCCAGTGGCTCGGCGGTATCCTGACCGGCGATCTGGGCCGTGCGCTGACCAATGGCGCCGACATCGCCCAATCCATCGGGCAACGCCTTGGCAACACGCTGTTCCTTGCGGGATGTGCTGCTGTCATCGCGGTGCCGCTGGCGATCCTCCTCGGCCTGATCGCCGCCCGCTATGCCGGGAAATGGCCTGACAAGCTGATCTCGGGCATCACGCTGACCACGATCTCTCTGCCCGAATTTGTCGCGGCCTATTTCGTGATCTACCTCCTGACCCAGCTGATCCCGATCTTCCAGCCCGTCGCCATGGTCTTTCCGGGCATGAGCTTCTGGGCCAAGCTTAACGCCATCGCCCTGCCGGTCATCGTGCTGGTGCTGGTGGTCCTTGCCCACATGATGCGGATGACCCGCGCGGCGATCCTGAATGTCATGCAGTCGGCCTATATCGAGACCGCCGAGCTGAAGGGCCTGTCGCCGATGACGATCATCTGGAAGCACGCCTTCCCGAACGCCATCGCGCCTGTCGTGTCGGTCGTCATGCTGAACCTCGCCTATCTCGTCGTCGGCGTCGTCGTGGTCGAGGTCGTCTTCGGTTACAACGCGCTTGGCCAGTATCTCGTCGATCATGTGACAAAGCGCGACCTGCCTGTCGTGCAGGCGGTCGGACTGATCTTCGCCGCCGTCTACATCTTCCTGAACATGCTGGCCGACATCATCGGCATCCTCGCCAACCCACGTCTGAGGCACCCGAAATGAGGATACCGCTTTCCGCCCTCATCGGCCTTGTCCTCACCGGGACGTTCCTGTTCGTCGCGATCTTCGCCAACTGGATCGCCCCCTATCCGATCAGCGACAGCTCGGGCGGCCAGTGGGAAGGCATGTCAGCCGCGCATTGGCTGGGCACCGACACCATCGGTCGCGATATCCTGTCGCGCCTGATCTACGGCGCGCAGATCACCATCTTCGTGGCGCTGGCCTCGTCGATCCTCGCCTTCTCGCTGGGGGCGTTCCTGGGCTTTCTGGCCGCCGTCAAAGGTGGCTGGATCGACCAGGTGCTGTCGCGGGTGGTCGATCTGGTGATGGCGGTGCCCTCGCTGATCGTGGCCCTTGTCATGCTGTCGGTGCTGCCCCTGAACCTGACCGTGCTGATCCTGGTCATGGGGGTTCTCGACAGCACGCGCGTCTTCCGACTGAGCCGTGCTGTCGCCGTCGATATCGCGGTGATGGACTATGTCGAGGCTGCCAAGCTGCGTGGCGAGAAGGGAACCTGGGTGATCTTCCGGGAAATCCTGCCGAACGCCCTGTCGCCGCTGGTCGCCGAATTCGGCCTGCGCTTCATCTTCGCGGTGCTGTTCATCTCGACCCTTTCGTTCCTGGGCCTTGGGGTGCAACCGCCGTTGGCCGACTGGGGCGGGATGGTGAAAGAGAACAAGGACGGGCTGATCTACGGCAAGTCGGCGGCCCTGCTTCCGGCCGCCGCCATTGCCGCGCTGGCGATCAGCGTGAACCTTGTCGCCGACTGGATCCTGACCCGGACCTCCAGCCTGAAAGGAGGCCGCGGTGGCTGATCCCCTGTTGCAGATCAAGGGCCTGGTGATCGAGGCCACCTCCTACCCGCCGGGAGAACCGCCAAAGGAGGTGACGCTGGTCCATGGCGTCGACCTGACGCTGCAGAAGGGCCGCGTCCTTGGGCTGATCGGCGAATCCGGAGCGGGCAAGTCCACCATCGGCCTGTCCGCCATGTCCTACGGGCGCGGCGGGGTGCGCCTGACCGGGGGGACGATCCACCTGAACGGACGCGAAATCCGGCTGGCCTCGCACAAGGCGCTGCGAGAGTTGCGGGGGCGCGAGGTCACCTATGTCTCGCAATCCGCCGCCGCCAGCTTCAACCCGGCCAAGCAGATCATGGAGCAGGTGATCGAGACCTGCCTGTCGCACGGGCTATGCGGCAAGGCCGAGGCCGAGGCGCGGGCGCGGGGGCTGTTCAAGAAGCTTGGCCTGCCGAACCCGGACACCATCGGCAACCGCTATCCGCACCAGGTTTCCGGCGGGCAGTTGCAGCGCTGCATGACGGCGATGGCGCTCTGCCCGAAGCCCGATCTGGTGATCTTCGACGAACCCACCACCGCGCTGGACGTGACCACCCAGATCGACGTGCTGGCGGCGATCAAGGAGGCGATCCAGGACACCCATGTCGCCGCCCTCTACATCACCCACGATCTTGCCGTGGTGGCGCAGGTGGCCGATGAGATCATGGTGCTGCGGCACGGGAAGATGGTGGAACTGGGCGAGACCGGCCAGATCATCCATGCGCCGGCGCAGGACTATACCAAGGCGCTGGTTTCAGTCCGGGGGCTGGAGCATGTCGAGAAATCCCCTGCCCCGCCGGTCCTGCAGGTGCAGAACATCACCGCGCGCTATCGGGGCACCAATTTCGACGTGTTGAAGAATGTCTCGGTCGATCTGCCTGCCGGGCAAACCCTGGCCGTGGTGGGGGAAAGCGGCTCGGGAAAGTCGACCCTCGCACGGGCGATCACCGGGCTTTTGCCACCCACGCAGGGCCGGATCACCTTTGCCGGGCGCACGCTTTCGGCGGACCTCGCAGGACGGACCAAGAACGACCTGCGCGAGATCCAGATGATCTACCAGATGGCCGATACCGCAATGAATCCGCGCCAGACTGTCGGCACGATCATCGGGCGGCCGCTGGAGTTCTACTTCGGCCTCAAGGGGGCCGAGCGGGACAAGCGGGTGCAGGAGCTTCTGGACCAGATCGAGATGGGCAAGGGCTTTGCCGACCGTTATCCGGCGGAACTGTCTGGCGGCCAGAAGCAGCGCGTCTGCATCGCCCGTGCGCTGGCGGCGAACCCCAAGCTGATCATCTGCGACGAGGTGACCTCGGCGCTGGACCCGCTGGTCGCGGACGGCATCCTGAAGCTTCTGCTGAACCTCCAGGCCGAGGCGCATGTGGCCTATCTCTTCATCACCCACGACCTTGCGACCGTGAAGGCCATCGCCGACAAGATCGCGGTGATGTTCAAGGGCGCGGTTGTGCGTTACGGGCAGAAATCCGATGTGCTGGCGCCGCCTTTCGACGACTATACCGACCTTCTCCTGTCCTCGGTGCCCGAGATGGAACTGGGATGGCTGGAACAGGTGATCGCGCATCGCAAGATGGAAAGCGCAGGGAACTGACCATACCGCTCGTCGATGACTTCGCCGCTTCTCGCAGGGGCGGCCACCGACGAGAAGACGAAGTCGCACGAGGAGGCGCTACGAAGACATGACCAAATTGCTGCTCATCATCCTTGACGGCGTGCCCTACCGGAACTGGCGCCGCCTGTTCGGGAACCTGGAAGGCTGGGTCGAACAGGGCGAGGCGCAGGTGCGCCGGATGCGCTCGGTGCTGCCCTCGACCTCGGCCTCGTGCTACGCCTCGATCCACACCGGCCTGCCGCCACAGAAGCACCACATCTGGGACAATGCCGACATCCGCCGTCTGGAATTCCCCGATGTCTTCAGTGAACTGACCAAGGCGGGCAAGAAGACCGGCGCCGTCACCCACAGCTACTGGTCCGAGTTCTTCAACCGTGCCCCCTTCGACGTCGTGCGCGATATCGAATATGACGAGCCGGAGGGGCCGATCACCCATGGCCGGTTCCACACCATGCACGGCTACGGTCATGCCAACCAGATGACGCCCTCGGACTATGACCTGTTCGGCACCCTGACAAGACTGTGCGAGGCCAAGGGAATAGACTACGGCATCCTGCATACCTGCACGCTGGACAGCATGGGGCACCGATTCTTCCACGATTGCGAGGCGATGGATCATGCCTGCGGGCATCTTGATGCGGTGCTTGCCCCCTTCATCCGGCGCTGGCGCGAGAACGGCTATGAGGTGATCGTCACCGCCGACCATGGCCAAGATGCCCGCGGCCACCATGGCGGGACCGGGGACGATCAGCGCGACTTTGCGTTTTACTACTTTGGCGACAGTGACTTGCATGGCAAGGACGACGTCCTGGACCAACTGGCCCTTGCTCCGTCCATCCTCACCCTGCTGGGCGTGCCGGTGCCGCCGACGATGACCGCGAGGCCGTTCTTCTCGCGCTGAAGTCTTGCGCCCGATGCAGGCAGTTTCGCAACCCGGACGCTACAAGCGACGGAAAATGCTGCACAGTTTGCCTTTCGCCTGTTGAAAGCCCTGGCCGCCTTGTGTCACCTTACCCAAGAGGTGTCGGGGGACCTCCTGCATGTTCCGGTTTCAAGTCGATCTCCTGGGCTCTTGCCGGGTCGCCCGCACAGCGTCGGGCGAAGAGGTCGTGTTCAAGACGCGCAAGACGCGCTGCCTCCTTGGGCTTCTCCTCCTGTCGCCTGGCTGCCGGATGAACCGCGAGCAGCTGGCGTCACTGTTGTGGGATCCTGCCCCGGAAGCGCTGGCGCGGTCGAGCCTGCGCCAGGCGCTGCGCGAGCTGAAAGAGGTGCTGGGGCCGGACGGCGACGATCTGGTCGAGGCGGACCGGTTTTCCGTCGCTCTCAAAGGCGCGGGCTTCGGCCTCGACGTGCGCCGGTTCAAGGAGCTGATCACCACCAGCGCGCATGACCAGAATGCACTTCTGTCAGCCGCCGCGCTGTGGCAGGGCGAGCTTTTCGGCCCTGCCCAGCCCAGTGAGCCGGTCTTCGAGGCCTGGCTGCAGATCGAACGGTCGCAGTTGCGCTCGGTGCTGACCGGTGCCCTGACCGACCAGCTGGAAAAGCTGATTGCAACCGACAGCTTCACCGATACCCGCATCGCCGAGGAGCTGGTCCGGATCGAGCCCAGCCACGAGCTTGCGCACCAGTTCATCATGCGCTTCCACGCCCTGCGCGGCGACCAGTCGGCTGCCCTGCGCCAGTTTGGCCTTCTGGAACAGGCACTGGCCGAAGAGCTGGACTCTGAGCCGAGCGAGGCCTCGAACGTGCTGTTGGTCGCGATCAAGAGCGGCGAGGTGTCACTTCAGCGCCCGGTCGCGCCGGTGACGCAGGGCCTGGCGCCACTGACGCGCAACGGCCCGCCCCGGATCACCATCCGCCCGCCACTGACGCGCTACACCGATACCAGCAAGGACTATCTTGGCGAGGGGTTCGCCTTTCTTGCCAAGTCCTGCCTGTCCAAGTTCCGCTGCTGGATCGTCATTCCCTGGCCCAGCTCTGGCTTCGACTCTGCCGCGGCGGTCGATTTCACCGCTGTTGGCAATGCCATCGACGCCGATTTCGCGGTGGACTGCGTGCTGGACTGGCGCAGCGGCGGCGGCAAGCTGTTCGTCACACTGATCGATTGCCGTGACGGCAGCGAGGTGTGGTCGAGCCTGTTTCCGGTGGCCGAACACGAGTTGCAGGAAATCTCCTCTTCGGTCGCGGGGGCGGTGGCGGCGAACCTTGCCAGCCAGGTCAACCACATCACGCTTCTGCGCCACGCCCGCAGCACGCCTGGCAATCCGGTGGCCTATGACCTCTGGCTGAAGGGGCACCAGCTGTCGCGGCTCTGGTCTGCCGAGGCCGATGCCCAGGCCGAGGCGATGTTCCTGCAGGCCATCGCGCTGGACCCGGGCCTTGCGGGCAGCCATGCAAGCCTTGCGCAGGTTCTCAGCACCCGCAGCATGGTCCGGCCGGGCTATCCCAACCGCAAGGCCGATTGCGCCGCCGCCTTCAAACATGCGCGCGAGGCGATTGCGCTCGACCCTTACGATCCGCGCTGCCATATCAGCATGGCTTGGAACTGGGCCATCTCGCGCTCACCCGAACGGGCGAATTCGCATTTCCGGCTGGCGGTCGACATGAACCCGCATGACGCCGAAACCCTGATCGCTGCGGCCAGCGGACTGGGGTTCCTTGGCCATGCGGAGGAGGCGCGGGATCTGGCGGCTCAGGCCGTGCGGCTTAACCCGATCTATCCGGAATATTACACCGCCTATCTGGCCGGCATTCATTTCATGGCGGGCGACCACGAGGCGACCATCGCCACGGTCGAGAAATGCCCCGACGGGTTCCCCGACCTGGGCGTCTGGGCGGTGGCCTCCTACGCCCATACCGGCCGGGCCGCCGAGGCAGGTGCGGCCTACCGCACCTTCCGCCGCATCGCCACGCAGATGTGGGAGGGCCCGCCCGCGCCGGACGAGAAAACGCTGGAGGCCTGGGTCGTGGACAGCCTGCCGATCTGCTGGCCCGAAGGCCGGATGAGCCTGCAGAAGGGCATCGGGCTGGCCCGCAGCATGGCTGCCGAACACGCCTGATCCTAGCGGCAGTGCCGCATGAAATAGCGGGCGAGCAGGACCTTGAAGCGGACCGTCTGCGACGTGCCATAGCTCGGCTCGTCCTCGACCTTCGGCGGCGACTTCAAAAGGCCCGACCACGGCACGCGCACATGCATCCGGTTCGGCGTGTCGTAGACCGGGACGATTTCCACATCGTCCGGAATCTCGCCGTTGGGCCCGGCGCCGGGGCCGTCATAGCGGTAGCCATTGTCGTGCAGCCAGCCCCGCGTGTCGTCGTTGAACTTCTTCCATTCCGACGTGGCCGTGTCCTTGAACGCAGATTTGCTGACACGCATGATCGCCTCGCCGGTGGCGACCTGATCGGCAAGTGCGTCGCTTTTCAGCTTGAAAAACCCTACCATTCCACCCTCTCTCCCTGATGTCGGCCTGCTGCCGATCATTGCCCTCACATCACTTTTCGGCGGTTCCGTGATCCCAGCGTGAAATGCCGGGACTGGTCCCGGAATCCCGGCTTGATCGTTTCCGGCAACCGGCCTCCTATACAAGCATGAAACTGAACCCAGCCGAAACGATTGTGCAGATCGGTCGTGCGCTCGAGCCTGATTTCACCGTGATGCCGCTGCATGCACCCGGCGCACCGCTGTTTCTTGCCATCGCACTCCCGGCCGAAGACGGCGTGACCGGGCTGAAGCCAAGGCTGCCGGCCGGGCGGGGGATGACGACCGGGCAGGCCATGATCGCGGCGGGGGCCGAGGCGCTGGAGCTGCGGGCGAGCCTGGCGCAAAGCCATCTGGCCGAGATCCAGGCCCTGCCGCGCCGGGACGGGCTGGCGATGGTGGCAGCGACCGATCTTCTGAGCCAGGCGCAGGTTCCGGTGCCCGCGCAAACGGTCTATCTCGATTGCGCCGCCCTGTTGTCCGAGCCGCTGCAAGTCGATGCGGATTCCACCGGCTGCGCGGTCGGTCCGGACCACGACAGCGCGCTGGATGCCGCGCTTTGGGAATGCGTCGAACGGGATGCCGTGGCACTTTGGTGGCACGGCATCCGGCCAGCCGCGGCCTTGCCGCTGGAACTGATCGACACGCATCAGCCCAGGCTCTTCTGGTGGCTGCACCAACGGCCCCGCAAGACCCTGCTTCTGGACCTGACCACCGACATCGGGCTGCCGGTGGTGGTGGCAGTCGGGTCGGATGCCGATGGCCGGTTGGTTGCCACCGGCGCGGCAGCACGACCGCTGCTCGCCGATGCCGCGCTGGCTGCACTGACGGAGATGGTGCAGACCGAGGTCAGCATCGGACTTGCGCGTGAGGCCGGAGACCCGGAAGTGCTGGACTGGATCGACCGGGGATCGACACACCGGCAGTCGCAGTTCCAACCCTTGGCAGTGCCACGGGCCGAAGCCGCGCCGATGGGGCGGGCGGCACTCCTCGACCGGCTCGCCAGCCTTGGCCACCGGGCGCTTGCAGTGGACCTGACCCTGCCGGGCGACCCGATGCCGAGCGTGCGCGTCTTGGTGCCCGGGCTTTGCGCGATGCGGGGCCGGACAGCGACCGAACGCTTTGCCCGGCTTTGCCCGGGCGTGTCCCATCTGGACCTGCCCGAACCCTACTGACCCAAAGGACGGGGGACCGCCATGCCGATCACCAGCACGCACAACCTGCTTGACCGGACGGGCGAGGGCCCGGCAAAGCAGTCGCGCTACATCTACCTCTTTCCGGCGCTGGCCGAAGACCCGCAGGCGGGCTGCGTCACGGGCACCACCCCGCGCGAGACCTGTGAGCGGCTCCGTGCCTTCGAGATCGCCTCGCGGGTGCCGCTAAGCGGGATTCCAGTCCTCCAGATGAAGCTTCCGGCCGCCTTCACCTATTTCGGCCAGTTCGTGAACCACGACATCTCCGCCCCGGTCGGCGATGTGGTGACCAGCCGCGGCGGGACCCCGGCAGCGGGCGTGATCGGGACGGCCGATCCGCCCGGCCTCGACCGGAACCGCCGGTCGCGGCCCGCGATCATCCTGGAGAACCTTGTCAACGAGCAGGAAAAGCCGCTGACCATGGCGAGCCTTTACGGCGACGGCCCCGCCAGCGCCGACCCCGCCATCCGCGCGCTTTACCAGCCTGACGGCAAGCGGTTCCGGCTGGGCCAGACCCGGCGTGAGGAGGAGCAGTTCTTTACCAATCTACTGATCGACCCCCGTCGAGTGATCCATGCCACTGGCGCGCCTGACCTGCCGCGCAAGGATCGGCAGGCGCTGATCGCCGACCGCCGCAACGACGAGAACCTCATCATCAGCCAGCTGCATCTGGCGCTGATGCTGTTGCACAACAAGGCCGTCGCCGCGCTGGAACCGCAGGTCACAGACGCCGCCGAATGCTTCCGGCAGGCGCGGCGGCTGGTGACCCGGCATTATCACTGGCTGATCCTGCACGACTACCTGCCAAGGCTCTTGTCGCCGTCGGTCCTGTCCGGCTCGCTGGCGCGCTGGCCCTCGCGCCTGACCGAACCGGATTGCGTGCCGCTGGAATTTACCACCGCCGCCTTCCGCTTCGGGCATTCGATGGTCGGCTCGGCTTATGATTTCAACGCGAATTTCGGGTTGAACGGGCGGATTTCCGACAGTGGGGCCACGCTGGAGGACCTGTTCGCCTTTACCAGCCGCAACAACATGCAAAGCGACGCGACCGAGACGCTCGCCCTGCCCGATCACTGGGTCGTCGACTGGGCGCGGATGACGCGCGTCCTGCCGCAGCCGGCGGGCCGGCCGCCACGGGACTTTGGCCGCGCCGAGCGGATCGACCTCGCCTTCGCCCGCGACATGCTGAACATCATGGGGGATTCCAGCGTCGCGGTGCATGGGTCGATCCTGTTTCGCAACCTGCTGCGGGGCTTTCACCGCTGCATTCCCCTGGGCCAGCGCCTTGCCGCCGAATACGGTGTTGCGCCGCTGACAGAGAACGAACTGCGCGCGGCCTTGCCGGACGGTCCGCCACCCTCGCAAGGCGGCACCGGCTTTCGCGACACGGTCGCGGCGCTGGGGTTCCTGCGCGATACCCCGGCATGGCTTTACTTCCTGTGCGAGTCGCTCGCCCGCGAGAACGGCGAGCGGATCGGCCCGACCGCGAGCCACATCATCGCCGATACAATCGTGGGCCTGATTCGGCTCAATCCGCAATCGGTCCTGAACGAGGACGGCGGGCGCTGGCATCCGCGCGACAGCCTGCTCCGCGACGCGGACGGACGGGGGCTGACCACGATCCGCAAGCTGCTGTTGTTCGCCGTGCAGGACACGGCCCAGCTGTCCGAGGGCTGAAAGCGGCACATTCCTGCCACGACCGGAGCCGCGCCGTCGCAGGCGGGCTGCCGACCGGGCCCTGCCCTCTGGACAGACGCGCGAAATCGCCGCATAGACGCGGGCGGTCGGATGGACCGATGCCGGACCCGTTCCCAGCCTTCGTTGACCCTGCAAGGAAGACCACGCCGATGACCGCAGATTTGTCCAGCCCGAAGCTGCACGCAGGCCGTGCAGCGCTTGTCCTTGCGGTGCTTGCACTGGCCGGATGCGCCAACGGCACCAGCTCGATGCAGCTTTACCCCTTGCAGGGCGAGATCGCCGACAAGGACCCGACCCTGGTGATCCAGGCCACGGCAACCAATACCACCAGCACCTCGGGCGTGCTGAAGTTCCGCCTGCCCGAGCGCGGGAAATGCGAGGGCACATGGTCGTCGCTGACCCCGCGCAGCGTGTCGAACACCAAGGGCATGTCGCTGACCTGGCGGAAGACCGGCGGTGAAGTCGGGCGCGAGGTCGAGACGGTCGCAGGGGTGAACAACGGCGAGATCTATGCCGTCTGCGCCGACGGTACGCGGGTGCAAGGCACCTTCGTCATCGGCTCGGGCACCGCGAGCGGCACCGGACAGGCCTCGGACACCAACGGAAACGTCTACAAGCTGCTGTTCTGATCCGGGGCAAATCTGGCCCACTGACAGGAATCTTCAAGCAAATTCCTGGGGTCGCTCTGACGCCCTATGCTGCGCCCAGCGCGTCGTCCAGAACAGCGCGGACCTTGTCTTCCGGCACATCGTCGGCCACGAAGGCCTGACCTATCCCGCGCGCGAGGATGAAGCGCAAGCGGCCGTCCACCACCTTCTTGTCCTGGCCCATCAGCGCGATCAGGGCGTCCGCGCCCGGCAGCTCGCCCGGAATGTCCCGGATATCCACCTTCATGCCCATCGCCTTCAGGTGGGCCCGCACACGGCCGGGCTCTTCCTGGCTGCACAGACCAAGGCGCGCCGATAGTTCGAACGCCAGCGCGCAGCCGATGGCCACGCCTTCGCCGTGAAGCAGGCGGTCGGAATATCCCGTCGCCTTTTCAAGCGCATGGCAGAAGGTGTGGCCGAGGTTCAGAAGCGCGCGTTCGCCCTCTTCGGTCTCGTCGCGGGCAACGATGCCGGCCTTCATCTCGACCGACCGCGTCACCGCGCGAAGCCGCGCCGCCTTGTCGCCGGCGCGGATCGCCGGGCCATCGCGTTCCAGCCAGTCGAAGAAGGCCTCATCGCCAAGAAGGCCGTATTTCACCACCTCGCCATAACCGGACAGGAAGTCGCGGTCGGTCAGGGTGTCGAGAACGTCGATGTCGGCCAGCACAAGGCTGGGCTGGTGGAAGGCACCGACAAGGTTCTTGCCCTGCGCGGTGTTGATCCCGGTCTTGCCACCGACCGAACTGTCGACCTGGGCCAGAAGCGAGGTTGGAAGCTGCACGAAACGCACGCCCCGGCGCAGGATCGCGGCGGAAAAGCCGACCAGATCGCCGATCACCCCGCCGCCGAGGGCGAGGACCACGTCCTTGCGTTCCACCTTCTGTTCCAAGAGCCATTCGGTGCAGCGGGCAAGGTTTTCCCAGTTCTTCGTCGCCTCGCCCGGCGGCAGGGCCAGTGCGGTCGAGGCGATCCCGGCGGCCTCCAAGGCGGCGGTCAGTGCCGCAAGATGCTTTGCGGCGACGGTTTCCTCGGTGACGATTGCCACACGCTTGCGGCGCAGGAGCGGCACGATTTCGGCCCCGGCGCGGGCCAGAAGTCCGCCGCCGATCCGCACCTCGTAGGAGCGTGCGCCCAGGTCAACCGCCACTGTGTTCAAGATCAGACCTCCAGCACATCCGGCCGCGCCTTCAGCGCCCCGACCACCCGCGAGGCCATGTCCTCGACGGATCGTTCGGCGGCGCTTTCCACCACGATGTCGGACTTCGCATAAAGCGGCTGGCGCGTCTCGTAAAGCTGGCGCAGGGTCTCGCGCGGGTTCGCCGTGCGCAACAGGGGCCGCGTGGTCTTGTGACGGACGCGCTGCCACAAAAGCTCCAGATCGGCGCGCAGCCAGACCGAAACGCCGACGTCATGGATGAGAGTCCGGTTCGCCTCGGAAAGAAAGGCACCGCCACCGGTGGACAGCACGCAAGGGGTGCCGCGCAAGAGACGGCCGATCACCTCGGTCTCGCGCGCGCGGAAGAAGGGCTCGCCGTCGCGTTCGAAGATTTCGGCGATGGTGCGGTTGGCGGCGCGGACGATCTCTTCGTCGGAATCGCGGAATTCGACCCCCAGCTGGCGTGCAAGCGCAGTGCCGACGGCGGTCTTGCCGGCCCCCATCATGCCGACGAGGACCACTGTCTTTGCCAGTCTGGCCATGACTCTCCGTTTCGTTACCCGCGGGCGAGGACTTGCCGAAGGGAAATTGTCTTCCCTCAATGGCGTGAACTTTCCCCGAATGCTATATACATTCGCACCATAACCTGCCGTGACCTGCGGGCACGCGCGGCAAGAAAGCCGGTCGGATCAAGCCGACCGGGAAAAGACCGAGGAAGGGCATTGCGATGGGTCGGATCATCAAGGCGTTGGTGGTGCTGGTGATTTTGGGCTTCCTCGGGTTGACGGGCTATGCCTATCTTGGGGACATGACGCCCACACAGAGTGAAGTGACAAAAGAAATAGAGCTAAATGCGGGTCAGTAGCGCGGGGTTCCTTTCGCTGATGTTCCTCGGGGCACCGCTGGCCGCACAGGACGCGGGCGGTCCCCTTTCCGCGATCGATTGGCTGTCGGAATCCGTCGCCACGCCCGCGGTCGCAGGGACCGCGCCCCCCTCACACACGATCGACGAGCCTCCGGTCACGGAGGCGGGTGGCGCACTGCCTGCAAAGGTCACGACCTCGGCGCTGGACGGGCCCTCGCCCGACGGGGTGGGGCTGATCGCGCCTGCGGTCTCGGGCCTGCCGCGTGACCTCTGGGGCGCGGGACTGACGCACGAGATTGCCGAGCGGCTGGTCCAGCATTCCGACGACGGCCTTCCTGCGCTGCGCCAGCTGTTCCTGACCATCCTTCTGGCCGAGGTCGCCGCCCCGGTGGATGCAGGCGGCAAGGGTGAGTTGTTGCAGGTCAGGATCGACAAGCTTCTGGCACTTGGGGCGCTGGAACAGGCGGCTGCGCTGATCCAGGCCGCGGGAACAGCCTCGCCCGAATTGTTCCGCCGCGCCTTCGACGTGGCGCTTCTGACCGGCGCCGAGGACCGCGCCTGCGAGTCGATGGCGAGCGAACCGCATCTGGCCCCCACCCTGCCCGCCCGCATCTTCTGCCTGGCGCGCTCGGGCGACTGGGACACCGCGGCCCTGACCATCCGCATTTCGAAGGCGCTGAACCAGATCACCGCGGACCAGGAAACGCTGATGTCGCGTTTCCTTGACCCCGACCTTTACGAAGGCGATCCGGTTCCCCCGGCGCCGAACCCGGTCACGCCGCTGGACTGGATGATCTATGCCGCCATCGGCGAGCCCCTGCCGACCGAGGGCCTGCCCATCGCCTTTTCCTATGCCGAACTTGGCCCCCGCGCCGGCTGGAAGGCGCAGGTCGAGGCGGCGGAGCGGCTGACGCGGGCGGGCACCATCCCGCCGAACGTGATCCTGGGGCTTTACACCGAACGCGATCCGGCGGCCTCGGGCGGGGTCTGGGACCGGGTCAGCGCCTTCCAGAAATTCGAGGCGGCGATTTCGTCGGGCGATGCCGCGCGGGTGACGGCGACCCTGCCCGAGGCCTGGGCCCGGATGCAGGAAGCCGAGCTTGAGGTGCCCTTTGCCACCCTGTTCGGCAAGACACTGCAAGAGTTGCCGCTGCAGGGCGAGGCCGCGGACATCGCGCTGCGGGTGGGCCTGTTGTCGCCCTATGTAGAAACCGTGGCCAAGCGCCGGAAACCGGCTTCTGCCGAAGAGGCCTTCCTGCTGGCACTGGCGGCGGGCGACCCCAGCCTTGTCCTGCCGCCTGACAGCCTGGGTCGCGCGATCGCGACCGCGTTCCGCGACCCCGCCCCTTCGACCGAGGCAAAGGCGCTCCTCGACGGCAACCGGAGGGGCGAGGCGATCATCGTCGCCATCGACAACATCGCACGGGGCGTCGAGGGCGATCTGCGCGGTGTGACCGAGGGACTTTCGACGTTGCGGCTGGCGGGTCTGGAACGGGTGGCCCGCCGCACGGCGCTGGAGCTGATGATCCTGGAACGGCGGGGCTAGGATGGCGGAGGCCGAGGCGAGCCGGTGGATATCCACCTTTCTCGATGCGAGGGCGGCAGACTTTGGCGCGGCGCGGAACACGCAACTGGCCTATGGCCGCGACCTTCTGGACTTTGCCGACTGGCTTGCCCGCAAAAAGACCAGTTTCGCCGAGGCCAGTCGTGAGGCCGTGGAGGACTATCTGGTCCATTGCGACGCCCAGGGCCTGTCGAAGGCCACCCGCGCAAGGCGCCTGTCCTCGATACGCCAGCTTTACCGCTTTGCCTTCGAGGAAGGCTGGCGCAAGGACAACCCGGCCCTGCGCTTGTCCGGGCCGGGCCGCGCGCAACGCCTGCCGAAGAGCCTGACCGAAGCCGAGGTCACCCGGCTGATGGAGGCCGCCCGAAGCCGCGCGCGGAACCCGGCAGACCGGCTGCGGGACACCGCGCTCTTCGAGCTGCTCTATGCCACCGGCCTGCGCGTCACCGAACTGGTGAGCCTGCCGGTCGCGGCCGTCCGGGGTGACCCGCGGATGATCCTGGTGAAGGGCAAGGGCAACAAGGAGCGGATGGTGCCGCTGTCCGCGCCCGCCCGCACCGCCGTGGCGGACTGGCTGGCCCACCGCGATGCCGAGGAGGAGGCGGGCCGGAAGGAAGGTCGCACGCCGTCACGTCACCTCTTTCCCGGCGACGGGCATGAGGGCCACCTGACCCGGCAGTATTTTCACCACCTGGTCAAGGACGTGGCCGTGCTGGCCGGCATTTCGCCGGCGCGCGTGACGCCGCATGTCCTGCGCCATGCCTTCGCGACGCATCTTCTGGCCCATGGCGCCGACCTTCGGGTCATCCAGACGCTGCTGGGCCATGCGGATGTGGCCACGACCGAGATCTATACCCATGTCCTTGACGATCACCTGAAG
Organism: Rhodobacterales bacterium; assembly: GCA_017303485.1. Taxonomy (GTDB): domain Bacteria; phylum Pseudomonadota; class Alphaproteobacteria; order Rhodobacterales; family Rhodobacteraceae; genus Tabrizicola. Next base: position 1,603 of record JAFLCY010000064.1, on the reverse strand, counting down.
GATCTGGTCCTGACCCGGCATCCCCTGTCTCGAAAGCGCTGAAAGCCCGTCATGTCCAGCGATCCCGCGCTTCCCTCTCCGCCCGGCCTTCTGCGCCGGTTTCTGCGCTGGCTGGCGGGACTGGTCCGTCGGGAGGATCACCAAAGCGCGATGGAGGCCCTGCGCGACGATATCGCCGGGGCCATCGCCCTTGGCCATTCCGAAGGCGCGATGGAGAAGGAGGCGCGCAACCGCCTGCTCGGCGCCCTCGACCTGTCGAGCCGGACCGTGGACGAGATCATGCGCCATCGCCGCCAGATCGAGATGATCGACGCCGACCTCGCGCCCCGGGAGATCATCACCCGCGTCCTTGCCTCGCCCTATACCCGCCTGCCGATCTTTCGTGACAGTGACGATACCATCCTTGGCGTCGTCCATGCCAAGGACCTTCTGCGCGAGGTGGATCGCCTGGTGCGCAGCGACGAAGGTTCCGTTGCCGGGATCGGGGCGCTGGACATCGTGAAAGTGGCGATGAAGCCCTACTTCATCCCCGAGACCACGACGCTTGACGAACAGATGCGCGAATTCCTGGCGCGCCGGACCCATTTTGCCCTGGTGGTCGACGAATACGGAGCCTTGCAGGGCCTGATCACGCTGGAAGACATCCTGGAAGAGATCGTCGGCGAGATCACCGACGAATTCGACGTGGTCAAGAAGGACGACGGGCTGTCGATGACCGACGACGGCGCCTTCCTGATCGACGGCGCGATGACGATCCGCGACCTGAACCGGGCGACCGACTGGCGCTTGCCCGATGACGAGGCCAACACCCTTGCGGGGCTGGTGATCCACGAGGCGCAGATGATCCCGAACGAGGGGCAGGTCTTCAGCTTCCACGGGTTCCGCTTCGAGGTCGTGGCCCGGCGCGAAAACCGGATCACCCGGCTGAAACTGCGCCCGCTCTGATCCGGCCCAGCTTGATCCTTCCCGATCAGGCCGAGCGGGCGATGGACGCGGGCCGCGCCCCGCTGGCCCAATCGGCGACTGCCGCACCGAAGGCCTTGAACAGCGGCCGCGAGACGGGATCGTTGCCCGCGTTCCATTCCGGGTGCCACTGCACCGACAGCGTGAACCCCGGCGCATCCTTGACATAGATCGCCTCGGGCGTGCCGTCAGGCGCAAGGCCATCGACCACGATCCGGCACCCCGGCCGCGCGATACCCTGGCCATGCAGGGTGTTCGTCATCACCTCGCGCGCGCCCATCAGACGGTGAAAGATGCCGCCTTCGCTGAAGGTCACCGTATGCCGCAATGCGAAGCATTCCTCCAGCGTGCCGTCCGGGGGCATCCGGTGGTTCATCCGCCCCGGCAGGTCGCGGATCTCGGGAAAAAGCGTGCCACCCAGGGCCACGTTCACCTCCTGAAACCCGCGGCAGATACCGAGGAACGGCTGGCCGCGGTCGACGCAGGCCCGGATCAGGGGCAGCGTGATCGCATGGCGCCCACGGTCGAAGTCGCCATGGGCGGGGGTCTCCTCCTCGCCATATTCGCTGGGATGCACGTTCGGACGCCCGCCGGTCAGCAGGAACCCGTCGCAGAGATCGAGCAGTTCCTCGACCGCGAC
>JAFLCY010000063.1 GCA_017303485.1 Rhodobacterales bacterium | reverse complement strand
ATCCTACGCTGCCTTGCAAGAGGAGCAGCGCATGCTAGACACCCGCCTCAGCTTCAAGGAGATGTGCGCCCGGTTCGACGTGACCCCGCGGACCTTGCGCTATTACGAGTACATCGAGCTTCTGGCCCCCGAGAAGGAAGGCCGCGCCCGGTTCTACGGCTCGCGCGAGGTGGCGCGGATGAAGCTGATCCTGCGCGGCCGCCGCTTCGGCTTTTCGCTGGAGGAGATCCGCCAGTGGCTTCTGATCTACGGCAAGAAGGGCGAAAGGCCTCAGCTTGGGGCGTGGCTGCAACTGGCCGACCGCCAGCTTGTCGAACTTGAGAAGCAGAAGGCCGAACTGGACACCACCATCGCCGACCTGCGCGCCCTGCGAGAAACGGCAGTTCAGGAAATGGACCGCCTGCCCGAATGATGACCTAAGGTCATTGGCTTGCACCGCTTTTCCGCGACGGTTTGCCACTCTTTTGGCACAAATTTGTAGGACACGGACGTTTGTTCCGAAGTATCGTTCTGCGGACTGGTGAGTGAGGGTTGAATCAGTGCCATTGACAGGCCACCGTAGGTTCGCAGGTTTTGCCTTTGTGGGGATGATTGTGGTGTCAGCGACGGGTGTTCTGGCGAATCGGTCTGTCGGCTTGTCCTTTTCCTGTACCGGCGGCACCCGGGCCGATCCCGCACATGTTGCCGAGATCTGCGCCGACTTCCTGCAGGCGATCCGCAACCAGCCCGACCTGTCCGGCGCAGAACTGCAGGACGCTCCCCTGTCCGGCGGCCCGGGACTGGAGATCGAGATCACCCAGGCGACCGCCACGAAGCTTGAGGTCGTTCCGACCTGGATCGACGCTGCCGGCGAGCGCGAGGTCCGGCCCTCGGTCGGGATGCTGATGATGGATACCACCGTGACCAGCGCCAGACGCCAGGCATTCTTTCGGAAACTGCTCGCCGACCTTCCCCTTTAACCGTTCTTTCCAAGGGCATATTGCATGACCGACGTTCAAGCCGCTCGCGACCCCTCCACCCCTAGCGCTGCCCCAAATCCGGGCGAGCCGTCCTTTGCGCCGATCTTCACCTGGGACCAGATCGCCGGCCAGTTGACCAATGGCTATTGGGGGGGCGAGCAGTACAAGTTCGCGCTGAATGCCACGAGAACGCTGACCTACAATGTTACCGGCCTGTCGACGGCTGAAAGCAAGATTGCCGTGGCTGCCCTTGAAGCCTGGACCGAGGTGACGGGAATCAAGTTCGTCGCCACGACCGCCGCGTCAGCGAAGCTGATGTTCGACAATAACGATACCAGCGGCGCCTACGCATATTCGGACTTCACCGGCAACACGCTGACCCAGTCCTTCATCAACATCCCGCGCAACTGGGCTCCGCTCGATCTGAACAGCTACATGCTGCAGACCTACATGCACGAGATCGGGCATGCCTTGGGGCTGGGACATGCCGGAAACTACAATGGCAATGCGGTTTACGGGGTCGACAACCTTTACGACAACGACAGCTGGTCAGCGACGGTCATGTCCTACTTCGACCAGCAGCAGAATACCCTCTCCGCGACCGACAGTTTCGCCTATACGGCGACGCTCATGCCCGCGGACATCATCGCGATCCAGAATCTCTATGGTTTCAAGGGCATCACCAACGGCGGAAACTCGGTCTACGGCTACAATTCCAATGTCGGCGGCTACCTGCAGAAGCTCTTGAACCAGTGGACGGGCTTCAGCCCCCGCACAACGGACGGCTACTGGGGCGATCCCGTCGCCTTCACCGTCTACGACACGAACGGCGTCGACACGATCAACTTCCAGAACTTCTCCGCCAACCAGGAGATCACTCTGTTCGAGCTGACCTATTCCGACATCGGCGGTCTGGTCGACAACATGACCATCGCCCGCGGCGTGGTGATCGAGAATGCGACCTCGGGGGCTGGCAACGACACGCTGATCGGCAATGATGTGGGCAACGTGTTGCGCGCCAATGCCGGGAACGACAGCCTGACCGGAAACCTTGGAAATGACACGCTGTATGGCGGGCTGGGCGACGACACCCTGTCGGGCGGCGGCGGCAATGACGTTCTTTATGGCGAGGGCGGCAACAACACCCTTGAGGGCGGCGCGGGCAACGATACCTATTATGTCACCAACGCAACGGACAGCGTGATCGAGGCCGAAGATGGCGGCACCGACACGATACGCACCTCGGTGACCAGCATCGCGTTGGGCGACAATGTCGAGAATCTGGTCCTGACCTCGGCCGCCGGAGTGCTGGCCATCGGCAACGGGCTTGGCAACGCGATCACCGGGGGCAATGGCGGCGACACTCTGTTCGGCGTGGATGGGTTCGATTTCCTGTATGGCGGCGCGGGCAACGACAGCCTCGACGGCGGCAGCGGAGGAGACGTGATCTATGGCGGCAGCGGCAACGACAACGCCTGGGGCGGCGAGGGAGCGGATTCGCTGTTTGGCAGCATCGGCAACGATACCCTGGCCGGGGGCGCCGATGCCGACCGGATTCTGGGCGAGGATGGCAATGACCGGCTGACCGGCGACGAGGGCGGCGACGCGATCTACGGTGGCAACGGCAACGATTCCCTGTTCGGCGGCGAGGGCAGTGACACCCTGGATGGCGGGGCGGGCAACGACAGCATGGACGGTGGTGCAGGTGACGATACCTATGTCGTCGGCAGTGCTGGCGACAGGGTGATCGAAGGTATCGACGGCGGAGTCGATACTGTGCGCACGTCGCTGTCTGCCCTGACGCTGGCCGACAATGTTGAGAATCTGGTGCTGACCTCGACCGGATCCGCGGCCGGCACCGGCAACGGCCTTGACAACGCGATCACCGGAGGGACGGGCGCGAACAGGCTTTTCGGGTTGGACGGGTTCGATTTCCTGTTCGGCGGGGGGGGCAGCGACAGCCTCTACGGCGGCAATGGCAATGACCAGCTCGACGGCGGCACCGGCAATGATTCGATGCTTGGCGGGGCGGACATCGACATGATCTTTGGCGGGGCGGGCAATGACCGTCTGTTCGGCGGCACCGAGGGGGACATGCTGTACGGCGATGCAGGCAACGACCAGCTGGACGGCGAGGACGGCGAAGACAGGCTGTTCGGCGGGATCGGTAACGACGTGCTTCTGGGCCGGGCGGACGACGACTGGCTGGACGGGGGCGATGGTGTCGACCAGATGAACGGCGGCCTGGGCTATGACGTCTATGTGGGCGGGGCAGGGGCGGACCGCTTCATCCTCAGTTCCGCCGACATGGCCGACGATTTTCTGGATTTCACCAGCGGGACCGACAAGGTGGTGCTGTCGCGCGCTGGTCTTGGCCTTTCCACCGCGGCGACGATCGCCGCAATGTGGCAAACCGGCGACGCGATGCCGGAAACCTTCGCATCGGGCAAGCCGGTGCTGTTCTACGACACCACGACGCGCACGCTGTTTCTCGACCTCGACGGCGGCTCAAGCGAGAATGCGGCGGGTCTGGCCACCGTGCAGTCTGGCGGCACGCTGACCCAGTCGGATTTCCTTTTCGTCGCCTAAACCAGGAACCGATGGTGCGGCGGCCGGGCGGAGCCGCTGCACCATCGGACCGGCACGTCAGTGCGCCAGGAAGACCGGAACTTCCGCGTTGCCGAGCATGTCGCGGGTGGTACCGCCGAGGATCGCCTCGCGGAAGCGCGAATGTCCGTAGGCGCCCATGACCAGCAGCCCGGCATCGATATCAACTGCCTGCCGCGCCAACACTTCCGAGACATGCGGCAGCGTCCGCGCCAGAACCGAGACTTCGGCCTTGACGCCGTGCCGGACCAGCAACTGACACAGCAGGCCGCCGGGATCGGACCGTTCCGGCCCATGCGCGGGCGGGTCGATGACGACGATCTGCACCAGTTCGGCCCGCTTGAGAAAGGGCATCGCGCGGCGGGCGGCGACCAGGGCCTCGCGGCTCTGGTTCCAGGCCAGGACGATGCGCTTCGGTTCGGCGGACTTCATGCCGGCGGGCGGAACGATCAGGACCGGCGACATGCCTTCGAACAGCGCGGCCTCAGTCGTCGCCTCGTCTTCGACCCCGCGGCTCTTGCCATAGGGCAGGGGCAGGACGGTCAGGTCACTGTAGCGGGCGCGGGCGGCAACAACGTCGGTCAGCGCACCGAGCTGGGTCACAACTGAATCGACCGAGGAGCGCAGCGTGGGCGATTGCGCCGCGATGGCTGCATTCAAGGCGGCTTCGGCTTCGCGCGCCTCGCCCTCGGCGCGGTCCATCGCGGCGGCGATCACCACCGCGCCCGATCCGACATAGGAATAGCCGACCTGGGTCCGGTCGACCCCCAGCGCAAGGCAATCCAGATGGGCGTCCATTGCAGTGGCGATCTGGGCCGCCGCCGTCACCGTGCCAAGTACGTCCTCGGGCGAGCAGGCAACGGTCAGGAGCGATTTGTAGGCCATGGTGATCTCCCTTCAGATTCCGGAGTCTAGCATGCTCCCGGCAAAATTGCCCGCCTTGACCGAGGTCAAAGCTGCTCGGGCATCGGGTTGACCCAGATCAAGGCGGACGGCGCTGCTGCACCGCAGAAGTCACAGTGTCGATAGGTGCGGCTGCCGCCGGCGAATCATTTCGCCGGCATCAATGCGCACGGACAGGACGAAGGGACGCTACCATGTGGGATTACCTAAAACTGGCCGGACTTGGCCTCGTCGCGGTTCTGGCCGCGATCGCGGCCAATTACGCCCATGACCTGGCCTATCAGGTCAACGCGATCACCGTGATGCTGGCTGCGGGCATCGCCTTTCTCTGGGTGGTCCGCTCGGCGGGCGATCCGAAGCCGAACCAAAGCCACGAATATTTCGACAGCGTGATCCGTGCGGGCGCGATTGCCACCGCCTTCTGGGGCGTCGTGGGCTTTCTGGTCGGCGTCGTCATCGCCAGCCAGCTTGCCTTCCCGCAGCTGAACTTCGAATTCCTGCAAGGCTACGGCAACTTCGGCCGCCTGCGCCCCTTGCATACCAGCGCGGTGATCTTCGCCTTCTGCGGCAACGCGCTGATCATGTCCTCGTTCTATGTCGTCCAGCGCACCTGCGCGACGCGGCTGTTTGGCGGCTCCCTGGGCTGGTTCGTGTTCTGGGGCTGGCAGCTTGTCATCGTCCTGGCCGCGTCGGGCTATGTGCTGGGCGGCACCCAAAGCAAGGAATACGCCGAGCCGGTCTGGTACGTCGACCTGCTGATCACCGTGGTCTGGGTCGCCTATCTGGTGGTGTTCATGGGCACGCTGATCAAGCGCAAAGAGCCGCACATCTACGTCGCCAACTGGTTCTACCTGGCCTTCATCGTCACCATCGCGATGCTGCACATCGTCAACAACCTGGCGCTTCCGGTGTCGATCTTCTCCAGCCAGTCGGTGCAGCTGACCGCGGGCGTACAGGATGCGATGATCCAGTGGTGGTACGGCCACAACGCCGTCGGCTTCTTCCTGACCGCGGGCTTCCTGGGGATGATGTACTACTTCGTCCCCAAGCAGGTTGACCGCCCGGTCTTCAGCTACAAGCTGTCGATCATCCACTTCTGGGCGCTGATCTTCCTGTACATCTGGGCCGGTCCGCACCACCTGCACTATACCGCCCTGCCGGACTGGGCCTCGACCCTTGGCATGGTGTTCTCGGTGATGCTGTGGATGCCCTCCTGGGGTGGCATGATCAACGGCCTGATGACGCTCTCGGGCGCCTGGGACAAGCTGCGCACCGATCCGATCGTGCGGATGATGGTGGTGTCCATCGGCTTTTACGGCATGTCGACCTTCGAAGGTCCGATGATGTCGATCAAGGCGGTGAACTCGCTGTCGCACTACACCGACTGGACCATCGGCCATGTGCATTCCGGCGCGCTGGGCTGGAACGGCATGATCACCTTCGGCGTCCTCTACTTCCTGGTGCCGCGCCTGTGGAACCGCGAGGGGCTCTACTCGCTGAAACTGGTCTCCTGGCACTTCTGGCTCGCGACCATCGGGATCGTTCTCTACGCCTCGTCGATGTGGGTCACGGGCATCATGGAAGGCCTGATGTGGCGTGAGGTGGATGCGAACGGCTTCCTCGTCAACGCCTTCGCCGACACGGTGGCCGCGAAATTCCCGATGTACGTGGTGCGCGCGCTTGGCGGCGGGCTGTTCCTGACGGGCGCGGTGATCATGTGCTGGAACCTCTGGATGACCGTGCGTGCGCAGCCTGCGAAGGCGACGCAGAACTCGGCTGTTCCGGCAGAATAAGGAAACGGGACAATGGGAATTCTTGACAAGCACAAGGCAATCGAAACCCACGCCACGCTGCTGCTGGTCCTCAGCCTTCTGGTCGTGGCCATCGGGGGGATCGTGCAGATCGTGCCGCTCTTCTACCTGGAAAACACCATCGAGAAGGTCGAAGGCGTCCGCCCTTACACCCCCCTCGAACTGGCGGGGCGCGAGATCTACATCCGCGAGGGCTGCTATGGTTGCCACAGCCAGATGATCCGCCCGATGCGCGACGAGGTGGAGCGTTACGGCCACTACTCGCTGGCGGCGGAATCGATGTATGACCGCCCATTCCAGTGGGGGTCCAAGCGCACCGGGCCGGATCTGGCCCGGGTTGGCGGCCGCTACTCGGACGAATGGCACCAGGACCACTTCTACGACGCCAAGTCGGTGGTGCCGGAATCGGTGATGCCGCCCTATGGCTTCCTTGCCGACAACATCATCGACGGTCGCTACATCCAGGAAGCGGTCGAGACGAACCGGATGGCGGGCGTGCCCTATACCGACGCCATGGTGGAAAACGCGCTGGCCGACTTCACCTCCCAGGCTGACCCGAACGCCGACACCTCCGGCCTGACGGAACGCTACACCTGGAAGGAGGACGGCGGCACCGTCGTCCAGGCCTTCCCGAAGTCGATCAACATCCGCAACTTCGACGGTCAGCCCGAACTGACCGAGATGGACGCACTGATCGCCTATATCCAGGTCCTCGGCACGATGGTCGATTTCTCGACCTTCACCCCCGTGGCGAACCGGTAGGGAGGCAAAGATGGAAATCTATACCCTTCTCCGCCACCTCGCGGACAGCTGGTTCCTCCTCGCAATGACCCTCTTCTTCCTCGGCATCTGCCTCTGGGCCTTCCGGCCCGGGTCGCGCGCCGCGCATCAAGAGGTCGCCACCTCGATCTTCCGCAACGATGACCGTCCTGCGGAAGCCAACCCTGCCAAGAAGGAGGGCTGAGGCCATGGCCAAGCCAATCAAGAAAGAACCGCGGCAGGTGGAAACGACCGGCCACAGCTGGGACGGCATCGAGGAATACAACAACCCGCTGCCGCGCTGGTGGGTCTGGGTGTTTTACGCCACCATCGTCTGGGGTGTGGGTTATACCATCGCCTACCCGGCCTGGCCCTTGATCACGGGTGCCACGCCCGGCCTTCTGGGCGCCAGCACCCGGGCCGATGTCGAGGTCGAGATCGCGGCGGTCGACAAGGCCAATGCAGAGATCAAGGACAAGCTGATCGCCGCCGACCTGAACGCCATCGGCGCCGATCCCGAACTGGCGAACTTTGCCGAACGGGCGGGCGCGGCGGTCTTCCGCACCAATTGCGCGCAGTGCCACGGCTCCGGCGCCGCCGGGTTCGAGGGCAAGGGCTATCCGAACCTTCTGGACGACGACTGGCTTTGGGGCGGCACGATGGAGGATATCCACCTGACCGTCACCCATGGCATCCGCAACACGACTGACCCGGACGCCCACTATTCCGAAATGCCAAGGTTCGGCACGGACGAAATTCTGGACGAAACCCAGATCGCCCAGGTTGCGGAGCATGTGCTGGCCATCTCGGGGCAGACGAACGACGCGACGCTGGCCGCCGAAGGGGCCACGCTTTTCGCCGACAACTGCGCCGCCTGCCACATGGAAGACGGCAAGGGCGACCGGACGCAGGGCGCCCCCAATCTGACCGATGCGATCTGGCTCTATGGCGGCACGCGCGAGAAGATCATCGAGAGCATCACCAAGGCGCGCTTCGGCGTCATGCCGAACTGGAACCAGCGCCTGTCAGAAGACGAGATCCGTGCTGTGGCCTACTACGTCCACAGTCGCGGTGGCGGGGAATAACCCCCGGTTTCCTTGAACTCGACAGGGGACCTTCGGGTCCCCTTCTTTTGTTTCCGCATTGGTTCACCCCATCGCGCGGCCGCGCTCGGCCCGGTTCTTGGCGCGTTTCCGGTCGACCCCGTTGATCCAGATCACCAGTCCGACGCCGGTCGCGATATAGAGCGCCCCGGCCAGCAGCACGACCTCGCCCGGGATCGGGCCGATGTCCGCCCGGTTGAGGAAGCCCGGCCAGGACGTCGCCGGGACGGGATGGACGATCAGCTTGCCAATATAGGCGACCGCCTGGATCAGCAGGATCCACAGGTAGTTCGACCGGACACGGCGAGCGACCGCGACCAGATAGCTGACATGGTATTGCGGGTTCTTGTAGTCATTGGCCAGAATGGTCTGCCAGTCCTCCTCGGTATGCAGGTCGCCGTCGACCAGCATCGGCACATAGAAGTTCCGCTCGATCCAGCGGGCGCGGGCGCGCCAGACGTTGAAGAACCGGTAGCGCCGCGCCTCCAGCGACATGAAGAACAGGATCAGCACGCCGACAAGGACAAGCGGCAGGGGCGATGCGCCGGGGGACGAATAGGTGATGGAAAGTGCCACGCCCAGCGTCACCACCGACCAGTTGGTCGTGGTGTCCAGCCGGGTGCGCCAGACCGTGCTGCGATAGACCTCGCCCCGGTAAAGATGCGCCAGAGCGCCGATTTCCGCGGCCGAGAATTCCTCGGTCGCAACTGCCCTGCGCTTGTCCGCCATGATGCCTCCCCCCGGCCTTTCGGGCCAGCATGGCAGCAGCGCGGCTTTCGGTCAAAGCCGGTGACGGGTCGCGATCACGCCGATTTGCGCTGCATTGCCGCATTCACTTCACCCTGGCGTCCCCGCTATTGATGCAGGTCAATGTCCGTCCGCCCGAAATGACCGATGGCAGTCAGGATGATAGACTGGCGTGGCCAGTGAAGGAGTGCCCCGTGTCCACCCCTGAAACAGAACCCAGCCTCTACGCCGCGCGTGAACCCGTGTTCCCGCGCCGGGTGAAGGGCACGTTCCGCACGCTGAAGTGGTGGATCATGGGCATCACGCTCGGCATCTACTACATCACCCCCTGGCTGCGCTGGGACCGGGGCCCGTCGCTGCCGGATCAGGCGGTGCTGGTCGACCTCGCCAACCGCCGCTTCTTCTTCTTCATGATCGAAATCTGGCCGCATGAATTCTACTTCATCGCCGGCCTTCTGATCATGGCCGGGCTTGGGTTGTTCCTCTTCACCTCCGCCGCCGGGCGGGTCTGGTGCGGCTACGCCTGCCCGCAGACGGTCTGGACCGACCTTTTCATCCTGGTCGAACGCTGGATCGAGGGCGACCGCAACGCCCGTGTCCGCCTGCACAAGCAGAAATGGGACGCCGAAAAGATCCGCAAGCGCGCGATCAAATGGACGGTCTGGTTCCTGATCGGCCTCGCCACCGGCGGCGCCTGGATCTTCTACTTCACCGACGCCCCCACGCTGTTGCGCGATCTGGTGACGGGCCAGGCCCACCCGGTCGCCTACATCACCATGCTGATCCTGACTGCCACCACCTTCTTCTTCGGCGGTTTCGCGCGGGAACAGATCTGCATCTACGCCTGCCCCTGGCCGCGCATCCAGGCCGCCATGGTGGACGAGGACACGCTCACCATCGCCTACCGCGACTGGCGGGGCGAGCCTCGGGGCAAGCTTGGCACCACCACCGGCGACTGCATCGACTGCATGGCCTGCGTCAACGTCTGCCCGATGGGGATCGACATCCGCAACGGCCAGCAGATGGCCTGCATCACCTGCGGCCTCTGCATCGACGCCTGCAACGACGTGATGGACAAGGTCGGCAAGCCGCGCGACCTGATCGGCTATCTCGCCCTCACCGACGAGACCCGCGAACGTGCGGGCCAGCCGCCGAAATCGGTCTGGTCCCACGTCTTCCGCCCACGGACCGTGCTTTACACGGTACTCTGGGCCTCGGTCGGGGTTGGGCTCATCGTCGCGCTGTTCCTGCGCTCGCCGATCGACCTGAACGTGACCCCGGTCAGGAACCCGACCTTCGTCACGCTGTCGGACGGCTCCATCCGCAATGCCTATGACATCCGGATCCGCAACATGCATGGGCAAGCCGCCCAGTTCACCATCGCCGCCACCTCCGACGCATTCCTGACGCTGGGGCTCGAAGGAAAAGACGGCCTGACCGTGACCGTCCCGGCCAACGAAACCATGTCGCAGCGCGTCTACCTGACCGCGGCCCCCGGCAGCCGGGCTGCCACGGGCGACCGCGCCGATGTGCGGCTTTGGGTCGAGGAACTTGGCACCACCAACCGGGTGCATCATGATACGATCTTCAACGGAAAGGACGACGGCAATGGCTGAGCTGACCGGCAAGCATGTCTTCGCAATCACCGCCAGCGCCTTTGCGGTGATCATCGGGGTCAACGTCCTGCTCGCCGTCAAGGCGGTCAGCACTTTCCCCGGGCTCGAGGTCGCCAATTCCTATGTCGCGGGCCAGGACTTCAACGAACGCAAGGCCGCGCAAGAGGCGCTCGGCTGGTCGATGACCCCCGGTTATGACAACGGGCGCATGACGCTGGCCTTTACCGGCAAGGACGGCAAGCCTGTCGTGGTAAGTGACCTTCAGGTCCTCGTCGGCCGCACCACCGAGGCGAAGGAGGACAGCTTCCCCGCCTTCACCCGCGATGGCGACCTCTACGCCGCCGAAATCCCGCTGCACAAGGGCAAGTGGATGATCAAGGTCACCGCCACTGCAGCCGATGGAACGTTGTTCGAGCAGCGCTCCGAATTGTATGTGAAGGGCTGACCATGGCTCTGGCCGAAGACTTCGCGGAGACCCGCGCGCCGGCTTCGGCCTGCCCGGCCTGCGTCGTCGTGCCCGCCGCAGAACGTATCGCCGCCCTGCGCGCCGACCGCGCGGGCCGCATCGTCCTGTCGCTGCCGTACGCCGGCGGCGCGCAGTCGATTTCCACCGTCGAGGCCGCCGTGCAGGCCGTTCCCGGCGTGATCTCGGCCCGGGTGAATCTGACGCTGAAACGGGTCAGTGTCGAAGCCGAGCCCACGGTCACCGCCGCTCAATTGATCGAAGTCCTCTCCAGGCAGGGACAAGAGGCGCATGAGCTTGACCCCGGCCTGCTCTCTGTCACCGAAACCGACCGTCAGGGGCGCGAACTGCTGATGCGCCTCGGTGTCGCGTTCTTCAGCATGATGAACGTCATGCTCCTCTCGGTCGCGGTCTGGTCCGGGGCCGAGGATGCGACGCGCGATCTCTTCCACTGGATTTCCGGCGCCATCGCCCTCCCGACAGTCATCTTCGCCGGGCAACCCTTCTTCAAATCCGCCTGGGCCAGCCTGCGGCAAGGCAGGCTGGGGATGGACGTCCCGATCTCCCTCGCCCTGATCCTCGCCTCGTCGATCTCGGTCTATGAAACCGCGATGTCCGGCCATCACGCCTATTTCGACGCCGCCGTGATGCTGGCCTTCTTCCTGCTCCTTGGCCGCTACCTCGACCACCGCACCCGCGCGGTGGCCCGTTCAGCGGCAGAAGAACTGGCTGCGCTGGAAGTGCCGCGCGCCATCCTCATTCTGGACGGCTCGGAAATCGAGACCCCTATCGCCGACATCCAGCCCGGCGATACCGTTCTGGTCCGCCCCGGTGCCCGGATGCCGGTGGACGGGATCGTCCTCCATGGCGCGTCCGAACTGGACCGCAGCCTCCTCACCGGCGAAAGCCTGCCCGTCCCGGCGGGGGAGGGCACCGTGGTCAGTGCGGGCGAGGTCAACCTGACCGGCCCCCTGACCGTGCAGGTGACGGCGGCGGGCAAGGCCTCCAGCCTGCACCGGATGGCCGATCTCGTCGCCGTCGCCGAGGGAGCAAAGACCCGCTACACCAGCCTCGCCGACCGGGCCTCGCGGCTCTACTCGCCCTTGGTGCATATCCTGTCGTTCAGCGCCTTCGGCTACTGGATGTGGGCGACCGGCGGCGATGTGCGCTATGCGATCAACATCTCCGCCGCCGTGCTGATCATCACCTGCCCCTGCGCGCTCGGGCTTGCGGTTCCGGCGGTGATCACCTCCGCCTCCGGGCGGCTGTTCCGCAAGGGCCTTCTCATCAAGCATGGCACTGCACTGGAACGCCTCGCCGAGGTCGATACCGTTGTGTTCGACAAGACCGGCACCCTGACCCTTGGCATGCCACAGCCGGTCGCACTGGCCGACCATCCGGCTCAGGTGGTTGCCGTCGCGGCGGCGCTGGCGGCAGGGTCGTCGCACCCCCTCGCGCGGGCCCTCGCTGACGGTGCCCGCGCCCTTGGTATCGTCGCAGCTGACGTGGCCGACATTCGCGAAATCCCGGGTCAGGGGATCGAGGGCCGGTATCAGGACGCCCGCGTCCGGCTGGGCCGCGCCGACTGGTGCGGGGCAGCGCCTGTTGCCGCGACCGCCACCTATCTGTCGCTTGGGCCGGAGACCCACGCCTTTGCCTTCACCGACCGTCTTCGCCCCGGTGCGGAAGCCGCAGTCAAGGCGCTGAAGGCCGCCGGACTGAAGGTCGAGCTTCTGTCCGGCGACGCCGAGGTCCCGGTGCGCGATCTGGCCGACCGGCTGGGCATTGCAGACTGGCAGGCCGGGGTTCTTCCCGCAGAGAAGGCCGCCCGGGTGGCCCAACTCACCGCCGAGGGCCGCAAGGTGCTGATGGTCGGCGACGGTCTCAACGACACAGCCGCCCTTGCCGCGGCCCATGTCTCGATTTCGCCCGCCTCCGCTCTGGACGCCGCGCGCGTCGCCTCGGACATCGTGCTTTTGGGGCAGGATATGGCCCCCATCGCCGACGCGGTGCGGATCGGGCGGCAGTCGGCGCGGCGGATGGTGGAGAACTTCCTGATCTCCGGCGGCTACAACGTGATTGCGGTGCCGCTGGCGCTGATCGGCCACGCCACGCCGCTGGCGGCCGCGCTGGCGATGTCGCTGTCCTCGATCACGGTGTCCCTGAACGCGATGCGACTAAAGTGACGGGGCGGTTGAAGTAATGGAGATCCTCACGATCCTCATCCCGGTTTCGCTGCTATTGGGAGGCATCGGCCTTGCCGCTTTCTTCTGGGCTATGCGGACCAGGCAGTTCGACGACCCCGAGGGTGACGCCAACCGCATCCTGACCAAGGACTGGGACGACCGTCCGAAGTCCTGAGTCCAAAGGTTGACCCCACACCAACGCTGTGCGGCAACCCTTTGATTTCGTTGAGCCGAGTTCAGCGTCCGCGCGTGGACAGCTCAGGCAATCGTCACCGTCGCCGACTGCAGTCCCTCGATCTCGACCTTGCAGGTATCGCCCCGGTTCAGCGGCCCCACTCCGGCAGGCGTCCCTGTGAAGATCAGGTCACCGGGGGAAAGGCTGACCATCTGCGACAACGCCGCGATGATCGCCGCGGGTGTCCAGACCATCTCCGACAGCGAGGCCTCCTGCCGCACCGCCCCGTTCACGGAACAGCGCAGCCGCGCGTCTGGCAGCGGTCCGGGCCGGATCGCCCCCACAACCGCCGATTTGTCGAAGCCCTTGGACATGTCCCATGGTCGCCGGTTCGCCTTGGCCTCCGACTGCAGGTCGCGCCGGGTCAGGTCATTGCCTGCGGCGTGCCCCCAGATCATCGCCTCGGCCCCTGCCTCCGAAACCATCGCGCCCGACTTGCCGATGGCGACGACAAGTTCGCCCTCGTGATGCAGGTTCGATGTCGCGGTCGGATATGGGATGCGGCTGCCCGATTCCACCACCGCATCGGCGGGCTTGGTGAAGAAGAACGGCGCCTCCTTCTCCGGGTCGCCCCCCATCTCCTTGGTATGCTCGGCATAGTTCCTGCCCACGCAGAAGATGCGGCGGATCGGGAACCGTTCGGGGCGGCCGGTGACCGGCAAGGTCACTGTCGGCAAAGCGGGGAAAACCAGAGCAACCATGTCCTCAACTCCCAACAGTTTCGCAGGGGATCGCCCGGGCCGACAGGCGGCGGCAGGCAAGCTCGGCCTGCTCTTCGGTCAATCCCATGAAGCTTGCCCGCCAGGCCCCGCCTGCCTGCGTCGTCTTGCGCAGGCCCTCGTTCAGCGTGGCGCTTTCGGCCAGAGCGGTTTTCAGCAGCGCTTTCTCGGCCTCGTAGCGCGACGGGTATTCTCCGACGTTCACGCCGAAATGCCGCCCGCCCGAGGTGGACATCACGACGACAACTTCTTCGTCCGTCTCTGCCGGGGTCTCGGTGGTCTCGACCGCGTCGAAGATCGGCGTATTGCGCTTGGTGGCCGGAACCACGGCAGCGAGGTCTTGGGGAGCAGGCGCGATTGTCGCAGAGGCGGCGACCGTTTCGACGCCGGTGACGTCGGCAAGCAGGATATCGGGTTCTGTCGCGGCGCCTTCGGTGCCGGGGTCGGTGACGACAAGCTCGGGCTCGGGCGCAGCTTCGGCAACGACCACTTCTTCCAGCGGGGCTGGTTCGGCCACTGGTTCGGCTGCCGGTTCGACCGTCGCAAGCTTCACCGTCATGTCCTCGGGCCGTGCCCGGGGCTTCATGTCGGCGAGGGCAGGATCGGCCTCGGGAATGGCGGCGTCTTCTGTGGGAAGCGCTGCCACCGCCGTTTCGACGGGCAGGGCGCCAGAGGCCAGGGCTGCGGCCTGAGCCTCGAAGGTGCCGGGTGCTTCCTTGGCCGCCGCGGCCGGATCAGCCGCTGCAAGCGCGACCGCACCTGCCTCGGGGTCCGGAGCCGGGGCTTCGGCGAGGAGGGCCACTTCGGCAGGTTCTGCCGGTATTTCCGCAGCAGCAAGGGCCACGTCCGGTGCGGCGACAGGGTCTGTCGCGGCCACGGCATCCGCCATCGCCTCGGCCTGGAACTCGAGCGTGCCCTCGGGGGCGGGTGGGGCGGTCGCTTCGGCAAGCGCGCCCTCGATCCCCTCGGCCATGGCGATTGCAACATCCTCCGACACCGTCGGCTGCGTCGGCCGTGCCTTCGGACGCGGCGAGGTCTTCACCTCGCCGGAGACCCGGACGGTCTTGCCGGCGCCACCCTCGGCGTCGATCTCGTCGACCCCGGATTCGATTGACGCGATCAGCGCGTCGTCCAGCGGGGCCGCCTTGGGCGGTTGCTCGGCCACGTTGTTCTTCGCCTTGCCGAACCCGATGTCCATCAGTTCGGCCATCTTCGCGTTGCGGTTGGCCGACGAGGTGCCGCCAAAAACGGTCGCGATGATGTGCTTGCTGCCGCGATGCGCCGAAGCGGTCAGGTTGAAGCCCGCCGGGGCAGTGTAGCCGGTCTTGATCCCGTCGGCGCCCTCGTAGCTGTCGAGGAAGCGGGTGTTGGTGTTTGCGACCTGCGCGATCCCCGCATCCGCCGTCCGGCGCGAGAAGATGTGATAATACTGCGGGAAATCGTAAAAGAGATGCCGGCCCATGATGTTCATGTCGCGGGCCGTGGACAGATGTCCCTCGGCAGTCAGGCCGTTGGCATTCTTGAAGGTGGTGTTGACCATGCCCAGTTGCCGGGCGGTCTTGGTCATGCGCTTGGCAAAGGCGACATGGTCGCCGCTAATGTGGTCGCCGATGGCGGCGGCGGCATCGTTTGCCGATTTGATCGCGGCGGCGCGGATCAGGTAGCGCAGTGCGATCTTCTGGCCGGGCTTCAACCCAAGGCGCGACGGCGGCTGCGAGGCGGCGTATTTCGTCACCGTGACTTTGGTGTCAAGCGACAGCCGGCCTGCCTCGATCTCCTGGAAGGCGATGTAGAGAGTCATCATCTTGGTGAGAGACGCAGGATGCAGCCTTGCATCCGCGTTCTTTTCGTACAGCACCTCGCCGGTGCGCCCGTCCATCACGATGGCCGCGAAGGGCGCCGCCTGAAGGGGAGACGTCACCACGACGGTGCTGACGAAAAATGCCAAGAAAATAGCGCGATAAATCCGCCCGAGAAGCGATGCCACGTCGCCCACCCTTTGCCTGCTGGCCCGGATTTCCGGTGCCGTTTTTCTGCCTCGACGGGAAGGCTAGCACAGGCATGGGCATCCGAAAACCCAAAAATTCCAAGGGGTTTCAAGCAATAGTTCACGCAGTTGCCCGGATGCAGCACAATCCTGCCGACACAGCCACATCTTGCGCTGAAACCTGCCGCCCCCTCTAGCTATGGGGTGCGTGTCACGCGTTCAATCAGGTTGGGCAGGCCGCCGAGGTCTGTCAGCGTGTGAAAGCGGCCATGGGCGGTCGGGGCCGCCGCGGCCTCGAAAGCCCATTCATGTTCATGCGGGACATGGACCCCCCATGCGCCCGCGGCCAGCGCCGGAATGACGTCCGACTTCAGCGAATTCCCCACCATCATCGCCTGGTCTGCCCCGGTGCCATGGCGGTCAAAGGCGGTGCGATAGGTGGCCTCGGTCTTGTCCGAGACGATCTCGACCCCGACGAACAGATCGCCCAGACCCGATTGGGCCAGCTTGCGTTCCTGGTGCAGAAGGTCGCCCTTGGTGATCAGGACCAGCCGGAAGTCCTTGGCCAGGGCTGTCACTGTTGCGCGTGCGTGCGGCAACAGATCCATCGGATGTTCCAGAAGCTCACGCCCCAGCGCGATCAGGTCGCCGATCACGCTGGCTGGAACCCGACCATCGGTCACCTCGACCGCCGTCTCGATCATCGACAGGGTAAAGCCCTTCACGCCAAAGCCGTAGTAGGCCAGGTTGCGACGCTCGGTCGCCTCCAGCCGCTCGGCCAGATGGTCGGGGTCGGCATGGTCTTGCAGGCGCTGCCGGAAGCGTTCCTGCGTCAGTCGGAAGAACGTTTCGTTCTGCCAAAGTGTGTCATCCGCATCGAAGCCGATCGTGGTCAGCATGTCCGCCCCTTTTCGCCGGGGGAAAAGAGGCTATATTTTACCCGTCCGTTGCAACCCCGAATCCTGAAACCGGAGCATGCGTCCCGTGTCGATCCGCCTTTTGACCATGTCCGACAAGACGGACGGCCCGGGAAACGACACGCGGGTCCTGACCAAGACGAAGACCAAGACCCAGCGTCCGCCGATGTACAAGGTGCTTTTGCTGAACGACGACTACACGCCGATGGAGTTCGTGGTTCATGTGCTGGAACGGTTCTTCGGCCTGAACCATGCGCAGGCGTTCGACATCATGCTCACGGTCCACAAGAAGGGTCTGGCGGTCGTGGGCGTGTTCAGTTTCGAGGTGGCCGAGACCAAGGTGGCACAGGTGATGGATTTCGCGCGCCGCCACCAGCATCCGCTGCAATGCACGATGGAAAAGGAATGACCGTGCCCCGCCCTCAAAGAAGGGGACCGGGGGCCTGAGGCCCCGCCCATGCGTTCTGCCCGATTGTCCCTGGCGCTGGAAACCGGCGCGCTGGACCTGCCCGACTCTGGCAGGATTGCCATCTACCGCCCGCGCGAAGGCGATGACCTTTCAATGCTGCCCCGCGACCGGATCGTGGTGCTGACCGGCTTCAAGCCTGATCACGACCATTACGCCACCTCCCATTCCGTGACGCCCGCCGCCCCCTATGCTGCTGCGATCGTCTGCCTGCCGCGTTCGCGTGAGGCGGCGCGGGCGCTGATCGCCCAGGCAGCGGCCGAAGTGGCACCGGGGGGCTGGATCGCCGTGGACGGGCAGAAGACCGACGGGATCGACACTGCGCTGAAGGACCTGCGCGCGCGGGTGGACCTGTCGGACAGCCTGTCGAAGGCGCATGGCAAGCTGGCCTCGTTCCTGGCCGGACCGGACCTGTCGGATTGGCGGGCGAGGCCACATGTGGTGGCGGGGTTCCAGACCCTGCCGGGGATATTCTCGGCGGACGGGCCGGACCGTGGCTCGATCCTGCTGGCGGCGGCGTTGCCGGCCAAGCTGGGCGGCAAGATCGCGGATCTGGGGGCGGGCTGGGGCTATCTGGCCGCCGAAATCCTGCAGCGCCCGGGCGTCAAGCGGCTGGACCTGGTCGAGGCCGAGGCGGATGCGCTGACCTGTGCCCAGGTCAACATCACCGACCCGCGCGCCCGCTTTCACTGGGCGGACGCGACGGGCTGGCGGCCGGAGACCCTGCTGGACGCGGTGGTGATGAACCCGCCCTTCCACACCGGCCGCGCGGCGGACCCCGCGCTTGGGGCCGCGTTCATCCGGGCGGCCCGGCGGATGCTGGCGCCCGATGGCAGTCTCTGGCTGGTCGCAAACCGCCACCTGCCCTATGACGCCGTGCTGGCGGACAGTTTTCTCGACGTGAAGGACGTGGCCGGTGACGGCGCCTTTCGCGTGATCCATGCCATCAAGCCCAAACGGGCCAAACCCTGACCCTTCACGAGGCCCCTTCATGTCCTTTTCCGTCTCCGGCAAGACTGCCATCGTCACCGGCTCCGCCTCTGGCATCGGCCTCGCCATCGCGCGGCACCTGGTGAACAAGGGCGCGAATGTGATGTTCGCCGATATCGACGAAGACCGGCTGGAGGCCGAGGTCGGTGAGGAAGCGCGTGCCGAAGGACCGATCCGGATGTTCGTGGGCGACCTGACCGAAAAGCTCACGATCGCCAATCTTCTCTCCGCCACGATCGACGCCTTCGACCGCGTGGACATCCTGGTGAATGCCAGCCGGAAGACCGCCGTGTCCGAAGTCCTGAACCCCGATGCCGACGGGGTCGAGGAGTTGTGGCGTCACAACGTGCTGTCGGCTCTGCGGATATCGCAGATGACGGCGAAACGGATGATCCAGCACGCCCAGCGGGACGAGGTCGAACCGGGGACCATGCTCGGGTCGATCATCAACCTGTCCTCGATCACCGCCCGGGCTACGCGGCCCGAGCTTCTGGCCTATTCCATGGCGGCGGCTGCAATGGACCAGATGACCCGGTCGCTGGCCTTGGCGCTGGCTCCGAAGGGCATTCGGGTCAACGCGGTGGCCTTTGGCAGCCTGATGAGCGCCAGCCTGCAGACGGCCCTCAAGGAAAACCCCGGCTTCCGTGACGAGATCGCCGAGGCGACGCCACTGGGCCGGATCGCAGCTCCGGTGGAGCTGGCCGAAGCGGTGCAGTTTCTTGCCTCGGATGCCGCCGGTTTCGTTACCGGCCAGGTGCTGACCATCGACGGTGGGCGCAGCCTGCTGGATGTGGTTGCAGCGCCGGCGCACTGATCATTCGGGATAGGTCGCCTTGCACTGGGCGATCACGGCCTCGGCCTCGCGGGACAGGAGCTTGCGCTTGGCCTTCAGGCTGTCGAGCTTGCGCGCCTCGGCGTACAGATCGATGGCCTTGGGCCGCCGCTCGGTCACCGGCCGTTCGTCCAGGCACAGCCGGGGCGGTACGGGCTGGCCATCGGCCCGCGGGCGTCCCGGGCAATGGGTCCAGTAGTCCTCGTAGACCGTCACCGTCTCGATCGCATAGCCGCGCTTCAGGTTACCCTCGGATTCGGCGATCAGCCGGTCCACCGTGCGCAGGTCGCGCGTGTTGCGACTGATGCACTGTTCCTGCGGGGTGCCGCAGGCGGCAAGAGTGGCAAGTGTCAGGAAAGTCAGCCGTTTCATCGGGGCCTCCTCAAGCGGTGGAAAGCGGCGCGCGGCGGTGTTAGGCAAGGCATTGTCGCATCCGGAGACTAGACCATGACCGATCCCTTCGACCGCCGCAAGGCAGAGGCTTCTGCCTGGTTCCGCGCCCTGCGCGACGGGATCGTCGCGGCCTTCGAGGGGCTGGAGGATCGCCATGCCAAGGCGAAACCGGGCCGGTTCGAGGTCACGCCGACCACGCGCGCTGACGGCGGGGGCGGCATCATGAGTGTGATGCGCGGTGGCGGGGTCTTCGAGAAGGTCGGTGTCAACTGGTCGGAGGTTCATGGCGTTCTTGGCGAAAAGGCGCAGCGGGCGATGGCGGCGCGCGGGGTGCCGGGGATGGCGGACGACCCGCGGTTCTGGGCCAGCGGCATCAGCCTGGTCGCCCATATGGCCAACCCGCATGCGCCCGCGGTCCACATGAACACCCGGATGTTCTGGACCCCCGGCGCCTGGTGGTTCGGCGGCGGAGCGGATTTGAATCCCTGCATCGAATATGCCGAGGATACCGCGCATTTTCACGCCGAGATGCGAAAGGCATGCGACGCCCATTCCCCGGACTATTATGCAAAGTTCAAGGCCTGGGCGGACGAGTACTTCTTCGTTCCGCACCGGGGCCGCGCTCGGGGAGTCGGGGGGATTTTCTTCGATGACCTGAACACCAGCGACTGGCACCGTGACTTTGCCTTTACCCGCGCGGTGGGTGAGGCGTTCTTGCCGGCGTTCTTGCCGGTGACAGAGCGCCGCATCGGCACCCCCTGGACCGAGGCTGACCGCGAGGTGCAGCTTCGGCATCGCGGGCTCTATGCCGAATACAATCTGGTCTATGACCGGGGCACGAAATTCGGGCTGGAAACCGGACACGATGCGAACGCGGTGCTGATGAGCCTGCCGCCGGTCGCGAAGTGGTATTGAGGGGCGGAACATGGCGGACATCACGGTGAAGGCGGCCTATGGCTCGGTCGTCGAGGACGAGGGCCAGCTTTTCGTGGGCTTTGCCGAGGGCGAGGACGCCGACGAGGGCTATGTGCTGTTCCGGCAGCCGATCGGCGGCGGGCCAGTCTGGTTCGAGGCGAGCGATGAGACCTTCGGGGCCGAAGATGCGATTGAAAGCGTCGTCGCCGGTCCGCAGGGGTTCGAGGTGACGATCCGGGCGGAGAAGCGCGCGGCCTTTGGGTTCGCGGCGACGGTGGCGGTCAAGGTCGGGCCGGGCTGCGAGGACGGGCCGGAGGCGCTGGCGGCGCTGCAGGCGATGCTGGGGGAGCTCTGGCGGGAGTAGGGCAAAAGTCTTCGAAGACTTTTGCAGATTCCTTCGAAGGAATTTGTTCCCCCTAGGACTTCCGTTGCGCATGGCTCCAGACCGCCTGGCGGATACGGGCGGTCTTGTAGGCGTCAAGGACGGCCATCGCCCAGACGAACAATCCGCCCGCCATCTTGCCGACGAAGGACACGTCTGGCGCGGCGGTCTTCAGAGTGAAGGCACCAAGAAGGATCGCGAAGCAGACGAAGATCAGCCCGCGCACCGGCTGGCGGTTCAGCACCTGGCCCACACCGGGCAGGATGATTGCCACGGCGAGGACGAGGTAGGGGTTCAGCGGCGGCTTCATGCGGGGTCTTTCGTAAGTCCGAGGACATCTTCGCGCAAGGCGGCGAGTCTGTCGAGGAACGGCGCCAGCCGGGACGGCGCGATCGGGGTCCGGCCCATCTCGGCCTCGCGGAAGATCAGGAAGCGGCCGCGGTCGGCCTCCTCTGCCAGCAACACGATGCGCAGGCCCTTGGGCGACAGGACAAGCTCCTTTACCCGGGGATCGGAGAAAAGATCGGCATGGCGCGCGATCAGGTCAGGCGGCGGGATGCGGGTGGCATCGTCGCTGCGGACGGCGACTTCCTTCGGAAGCCCCGGCGGGGTGGGCAGCGACTGGGGCAGGGTGGCGAAGCGGGTGAAGGGCTCGTTGCCGGAGGGGCGGGCCATCAGGTCGAGGGTGGCGTCAAGCGGCAGGGGCTCGGGCAGGGTGATGAGCAGCCAGAGCGCGGGAAGCTTGCGGAATGTAAGGGTGTCCGGCACGGCCTGAAGGTCGAAGGCAAGGCCCGCGCGATGTCCGGTCATGCGCGGAAAGCCGGTGGGTTGCACGCGGATCTCGCCGCCATTGAAGAGGGGTTTCAGGGCGTCGAAATAGCTGGCGCGAGCCGTGGCACGAGCGCGGGTTTCGCGGATGAGGCGGAAGGCGAGCCAAAGGCCGAGGGCGGCGAAGGCGAGGCCGAGGGGGACAAGTGGGGACATGGGAAAAGGCCCGCCCTTTGGGGGGCGGGCCGCTGTGCCTTAGTAGCCCTTGGGTTTCGGCCAGGGCATCGTGAACTGTGCCCCCCGGTTCACGAAGCGGTAGCGCCAGAAGTGGAACCAGAGCGACACCACGATGTAGAAGCCGATCATCGCGACAAGCTGGGTGCCATAGCCGAGGAACACCGCAAAGAACGTCACGGCGCAGAGGGTCAAGAGCGTCAGCGCCGGGATCGGGTGGAACGGGTGTTCATAGCCGCGCTTGATCGTCTCCAGCGGCCATTTGCGCCGGAAGAGGATGATGTTGAGCGGCATGAACGTATAGCCCAGCAGGCCCGAGAGGATCGAGAAGGTGATCACCTGGTCCAAGGGCGCGCCAAGGGCGAAGATCAGCGCGATCGGCACCAGGAACACGATGGACCGGTAGGGCGTGCGGTACTTCGGGTGAACCGCGCCGAACCAGCCGGGCAGGTACTTGTCGCGGCCCATGGCGAACCAGGCCCGCGAGGCGTCGTTGATGCAGCCGTTGGCGCTGGCGAGGGTGGCGAAGAGGGTGCCGAAGCCCAGAAGCCAGACCAGCGCGTTCGATCCGGCCAGTTGCGCGGTGGAGAACAGCGGCGCCACCGCACCGTTGACGCCATCGCCCAGGAACTCCCAGGGCAGCACGCCCGAGCAGACGTACCAGGTCAGCGTCGCGGCGATGAGCAGCGTCATGATCCCGGCCAGCGTGCCGAAGGGCAGCGCGCGGGCGGGGGAGCGGACTTCCTCGGCCGCCTGGGTGGTGCCCTCGATGCCGAGATAGTACCACAGGCCGAAGTGCATCGCAGCAAGCACGCCGATCCAGCCGTAGGGCAGTTCGTGGCCTTCGAACAGCGCCGCATGTTCCATGATACCGCCGCCAAGGATGCCGGAGGTCGACAGGAACAGGATGATGATCGCGAGGAAGGCGATGGCAGTGATGACGAGGTTGAAGGTCAGCGTCGCCAGCACGCCGCGATAGTTCAGCCAGGCCAGGAACATGATGACCAGGATGATGAAGGGCCGCTGGTCCAGATCCCCGGCATGGCCGGTCATCTGCGCCACCACATAGAAGAGATAGCCTGCGGTGATCGCGTTGGCGGCCTCAAGCATTGTGTAGGCGAAGACGAGGTAGAGGCCGACGTTGAAGGCCATCAGGGGCCCGATGATGTGCTTGGCCTGGGTATACTGACCCCCCGCCGAGGCGACGGTGGAGGTGACTTCCGAGTCGATCATCGCGACGCAGGAATAAAGGATCCCCGCGAACCAGCAGGCGATCAGCGCGGCATAGGCGCCGCCTTTGCCGACGGCGAAGTTCCAGCCCATGTATTCGCCAACCAGAACGATGCCGACGCCAAGCGCCCAGACATGCGCCGGACCAAGCACGCGCAGAAGGCCGACCTTGGTGCCATGCGGCCCCATGCCGTCCATCGTCTTCGAGGTGATGTCGATGTCGCTCATGATTGCGCCTTGTGCTCTTCGGCCATGGCTTCCAGCTCGCCTTCGCGAGAGGAGGTCAGGACATCCTCGGAATAGCTCGAGTCGGTCTTCAGCCAGTCGACCAGCATGTGCAGGCCAAACAGCGCCGAAAGCCCCCAGGCCGCGTATTCAAGATAGTTCCACAGATCCATCGCGGCCCCCTATTTGCCGAATTTTTCGGAAATGACCTCACGGTACTCCGCTTCGGAAAACCGCAGGATCAGGAAGTAGTAAAGAAGGATGACCGCGATCATCACGACCAGCGCGCCGACCGAGAAGCTGTAGTCGAAGCGGGCAAGGATCAGGTCATGCGCGGTTTCGGGCGTGTAGCCGAGCGCCTCGTATTTCGCGGCCTGGGCCGCGTTCTGGCCAAGAGCCTCCCAGGTGGCGTCGGCGACGGGTTCGGCCACGGTTTTTGCGGCGCCCGCCATGCCCATCCACAAGGGAACGAACAGGGCGCCCACGGTCATGACCACCAGGACGATCACATCGACAAGCTGACTGGCCTTGCCCTGCTTCGGGGGTTGGTAATGTGCCATGATCAGCCCTTCCTGCCGCGGGCTTCGTCGAGGAACTTGATGTCGAGGCCGTACATGAAGTCGCGGTCCT
>JAFLCY010000062.1 GCA_017303485.1 Rhodobacterales bacterium | reverse complement strand
TCGGCCCCATCAACACCACCGGGCGTAGCACCGACCTCGTCAACGCCCAGGGCCGCCGCTCCGCCTGGACCTCATGGGCCACGGCCACGCGCGCCAGGATCACCTGGCGTGAATGGCTGGCGAATTCGCGCCGGATCAGGATGCCTGCGGCCAGCGTGGTCCCGGCCAGCAGGCCCCATGGCCCCAGAAGCCAGCCGAGTGCGGCCAGCGCGAAGTAGATCGACCGCAGGCCCCGGTTGAAGCTTTTCGCCGCCGTGATGTTGATTTCGGCCGCCTGCGCGGCACGGTGAAAGGCGAGAGGGTCGCCGGGGTCGTTCGGCACCGCCGCCATCAGGATCGAGCAATAGCCGAACAGCCGATGTGCCCAGACGAATTTCAACAGCGCATTGGCCAGAAACAGGATGCCCGGCAGCATTTTCACCGCCACATCCGGCCCCCCGGCGATGGGCAGTTCCTCTGCCAGCCGCTGCACCGCCGCCGCATTGCCGATCACCGCCACCCCGCCGCCGATGGCGATCATGCAGGCGCTGGCGAAGAAGGCGGTGCCCTGCCGCAGGCTGTCGATCAGCGTGGCGTCGAAAATACGGGGCTGGCGAGTGACGAAGGTGCGCATCCAGTCGCGCCGGTAGTCCTCCATCAGCGAGGAGACCGAGGGCCGCGTCGCGGGGGGATGCTCGCTGAACCAGCCGGAGAGAAGCCAGGCCAGGACAAGAAATGCCAGCGCTGCAAGGTCGATCAGGGGAATGGCGCCAAGGTTCATCGTCATGCGCCAGAGGTTAGGGGCGGGGTTTGTCCTTGTCAGCAGGGCAAATTGGTTATATTTTCTTACCAGTCACCGGAGATATCACATGGACATGCCAGCACCCGACCAGTCTGTGCTTGCCCGGAAGGGCCGGATCGCGGCGCGGCTGCGCGCCGTCCTGCCCCCCGACGCGGTGATCGACGCGCCCGAGGAGTTGCGCGCCTATGAATGCGACGCGCTGACCGCCTACCGCTGCCCGCCCTTGGCCGCCGTGTTGCCGCGCACGACGGACGAAGTCTCGGCCGTGCTGCGGATCTGCTGGGAGGAAGGCGTGCCGGTCGTCCCGCGCGGCTCGGGCACCTCGCTGGCGGGGGGGGCGATGCCGACCGCCGACAGCGTGATCCTTGGCGTCGCGCGGATGAATGCGGTGTTGGAAACCGATTATGACAACCGCTTTATCCATGTGCAGTCGGGCCGGACCAACCTGTCGGTCTCGGGCGCGGTCGAGGCGGACGGGTTCTTCTACGCCCCCGACCCCTCCAGCCAGCTGGCCTGCGCCATCGCCGGGAACATCGCGATGAATTCGGGCGGCGCGCATTGCCTGAAATACGGGGTGACGACGAACAACCTTCTGGGCGTCACGCTGGTCAGGATGGATGGCAGCGTGGTCACGCTGGGAGGGCCCTGGGGCGAGCCTGCGGGGCTGGACCTTCTGGGCGTGGTCTGCGGGTCCGAGGGGCAGCTTGGCGTGGTGACCGAGGCCTGGCTCCGCATCCTGCCGAAACCGGAAGGCGCGCGGCCCGTTCTGGTCGGCTTCAACTCGAACGAGGTCGCGGGGGCCTGCGTCGCCGACATCATCCGGGCGGGCATCCTGCCCGTCGCCATTGAATTCATGGACCGTCCCTGCATCCGCGCGACGGAAGCCTTTGCCAAGGCGGGCTACCCGGACTGCGAGGCCCTGTTGATCATCGAGGTTGAGGGGGCGGAGGCCGAGATTGCCGAGCAACTTGACCGCATTCGCGCGATTGCCATGACTCATGACCCGGTCGAGTTCCGCGAGGCGGTGGATGAGGATCAGGCCAAACGCATCTGGCTTGGCCGAAAATCGGCCTTCGGCGCCATGGGGCAGATCAACGACTACATGTGCCTTGACGGGACGATCCCTGTGTCCAGCCTGCCGCATGTCCTGCGCCGCATCGGCGAGATGAGCCGCGACTTCGGGCTGGATGTCGGCAATGTCTTCCACGCGGGGGATGGCAACATGCATCCCCTGATCCTGTTCAACGCCAACAAGCCCGGAGATCTGGAACGCTGCGAGGCCTTCGGGGCTGAGATCCTGAAGCTCTGCGTGGAGGTCGGCGGTTGCCTGACCGGCGAGCATGGCGTGGGGATCGAGAAGCGCGACCTGATGACGGTTCAGTTCGCGCCCGCCGACATGGAGGTGCAGATGCGGGTGAAGGACGTGTTCGATCCGAAATGGCTGCTGAACCCGGCGAAGGTGTTTCCGCTGGCCAGTAGCGCCGCGCGGCGTGCGGGCTGAACCCGCCGGGGGGCGTTGCGCCCCCCGGACCCCCCGCAGAGTATTTGGAAAAAGAGCAAGACATGCGGCCTGAGACGGAAGTGGAACTGGCAGAGGCGGTGGCGGGGGCCGCGGGTCCCTTGCTTGTGCGGGGCGGCGGGACGCGGACCATCGGGCATGCCGTGGGCGAAGTGCTGGAAACGTCAGGTCTTTCAGGGGTGGAGATGTACGAACCCGGGGCGCTGACGCTGGTGGTCAGGGCCGGAACCCCGGTCGCAGAGGTGGAGCGGGTGCTGGCGGGCGAACGGCAGCGGCTGGCCTTTGAGGTGCCGGACCTGCGCGGGCTTCTGGGCCGCGAGGGGGTTTCGACCATCGGTGGGGTGGCTGCGGCCAATGCCTCCGGACCCCGGCGGGTGCAGGTCGGGGCGGCCCGCGATGCCTTGCTGGGGGTGCGGTTTGTCGATGGTGCGGGCACGGTGATCAAGAACGGTGGGCGGGTGATGAAGAACGTCACCGGCTATGATCTGGTGAAGCTTCTGGCGGGCAGCCGGGGCACTTTGGGCGTTCTGTCCGAGGTAAGTTTCAAGGTCCAGGCCCTGCCCGAGGCCGAGGCGACGCTTGTCGTCGAGGGGCTGGGTGACGAGGCCGGTCTTGCTGCGCTGCGCACCGCCCTCGCCTCGCCCTATGATGTGTCCGGCGCCGCGCGGCATTCGGGCCGCAGCCTGATCCGCGTCGAGGGGATGGCGGGGTCGGTCGCCTATCGCAGCGGACAGTTGAAGGCGCGCGTCGGGGGCGAGGTTTCGGTCGTGGAGGGCGAAGCTTCCGCCGCGCTTTGGCGCGAGGTGCGGGACGTGGGGCCGCTCTCGGGCAAGCCGGGCGATGTCTGGCGGATTTCCACCCTGCCAACCGCTGCCGCCCGGATCGTCGCGCAGCTGGAAGGCGAGGCGCTGTGGGACTGGGGCGGCGGGCTGATCTGGGTGCATCTTGACCACGGTCGCGGCGCCGAAGTCGCGGCGGCAGTTGCCGGGCGGGGCCATGCGACGCTGGTGAAAGGTGAGGGCGGGCCGGTGTTTCCACCCGAAGCGCCCGAGGTGGCCGAGCTTGTCGCCGGGCTGAAGGCGAAGTTCGACCCGCGCGGCATTCTGAATCCGGGGATGATGGGCTGATGCAGACGAATTTCACCGCCGAACAGCTGGCCGACCCCGGGATCGCCCGGGCGAACCAGATCCTGCGTTCCTGCGTGCATTGCGGCTTCTGCACCGCCACCTGCCCGACCTATCAGGTGCTGGGCGATGAGTTGGATTCTCCGCGGGGCCGGATCTATCTGATCAAGGACATGCTGGAGGCAGGCCGCCCGGCGGACGAGCGGACGGTCAAACACCTTGACCGCTGCCTGTCCTGCCTGGCCTGCATGACGACCTGCCCCTCGGGCGTCCACTACATGCATCTGATCGACCACGCCCGGGCGCATGTGGAAAAGACCTACCGGCGGCCGCTGATGGACCGCCTGCTGCGCGCCCTCCTTGCCCGCATCATCCCCTATCCCCGCCGCTTCCGTCTGGCGCTGCTGGCGGCAAAGATCGGCAGGCCCTTCGCCTTTGCGATTCCCGACAAGCGGCTGAAGGCGATGCTCGCGATGGCTCCCGCGTCGATCCCCCCGGTCAGCCGCAACGATGATCCGCAGGTCTTCCCTGCCAAGGGCGAAAGGCGGATGCGTGTGGCCCTGCTAACCGGCTGCGCGCAGAAGGCGCTGAACACCGACATCAACGACGCGACCATCCGGCTCCTCCGCCGCCTCGGCTGCGAGGTGGTGGTGGCGAAGGGCCAGGGCTGCTGCGGGGCGCTGACGCATCACATGGGGAAAGAGGCGCTGGCCCATTCCCACGCCGCCGCCACTATCCGCGCCTTCATGGCGGAGAAGCGGGCAGGCGGGCTTGATGCCATCGTCGTCAACACCTCTGGCTGCGGAACGACGGTGAAGGACTACGGACACATGTTCCGCAACGATACGCTCGCCGCGGACGCGGCAACGGTGGCGGGACTAGCGAAAGATGTGAGCGAAGTCCTGGCGCAGATCGGCCTGCCGCAAGGCGCATCGAAGGGACTGCGGGTGGCCTATCACGCCGCCTGTTCGCTGCAGCACGGCCAGCAGGTGAAGTCCGCCCCGAAGGACCTCTTGAAACGCGCAGGTTTCGAAGTGGTGGAGCCCGCCGACAGCCACCTTTGCTGTGGAAGCGCCGGAACCTACAACCTTCTGCAACCTGAAATCAGCGCCGAATTGCAGCGCCGCAAGGTAGCAACGCTGGAAGCCAGGGCGCCGCAAGTGATCGCTGCGGGCAATATCGGCTGCATGATGCAGATCGGCTCGGGCACCGCTGTTCCGGTTGTCCACACGGTCGAACTCCTCGACTGGGCGACCGGCGGGCCACAGCCGCGCGCCTTGTCGGGCTGAGCGCGAAAGCGGCGCTTGCGCGACCGGCCCCAAATCCGCCAAAGTCAGTGCATATACCTGAGGACCGCGCGGGAGGGAGGGTTCCATGCGTCGCCTGTTTCCCGGTCTTCTTGTGGCTGTGCTGGCGCTGGCCGGGCCTGTTCGGGCGCAGGACGGCATGGTCAAGCTGGAAACGGCGGACGATTCGCGGGGCTGGGATGCCGTCGGCAAGCTCGTCCTGGGTAAGAAGGGCTTCTGCACCGGGGCGCTGATCGGGCCGCAGCTGGTGTTGACCGCCGCTCATTGCCTCTATGACAAGACCACCGGCGTCCAGCTGCGCCCCGAGGACATCGAATTCCAGGCCGGGTTCCGCAATGGACGCGCCGTCGCCTACCGCCGGGTCAGCCGTGCCGTGGCGCATCCCAATTATCACTTCACCGCCGAGGACAAGCTTGACCGGGTGACTGACGATCTGGCGCTTCTTGAACTGAGCCAGCCGATCCGGCTGCCCTCGCTTGCACCCTTCGAGACCGGGGCCGCGCCGGTCGAGGGCGATGCTGTCGGCGTGGTGTCCTATGCGCAGTACCGCGAAGAGGCACCCTCGATCCAGGAGGGTTGCGAGGTGCTGGCGGGCCAGCGTGACGCGCTGATCCTGACCTGCAACGTCGATTTCGGCTCGTCCGGGGCGCCCGTCTTCACCATCCGCGACGGGGTGGCGAAAGTGGTCTCGGTGATCTCCGCCAAGGCCGAGGTCGATGGCCGCAAAGTGGCGCTTGCCGTGCCGCTGGCCGAACCCCTGGCCGCGCTGCGCACCGCGCTGGAAGACAGCAAGGCCGGGTCCGCAGCCGGGGTGAAGTCGGTCAACGTGCTGTCGGGCGGCACCGGGGCAGGGGCGAAATTCGTCAAGCCATGAAAGCACTTGCCGCAGTCCTCGTCCTGCTTTCGGGCGCTGCGCTGGCCCAGGACAACTCCGGCCTTGACGAGCTGACCACCCGTGAGGAGCTGCGCGGGTTCGAACCGGTTGGCCGGGTCGACATCGCGGACGGTGGATTCTGCACGGGGGCCCTGATTGCCGCCGACCTGGTGCTGACTGCGGCGCATTGCGTGCTGGACCGGGACGGCACGGCGGTCGACGCCGGGCAGATCACCTTCAAGGCGGGCCTCTCGCATGGGGTGGCGCTGGCCGAAGTGCCGGTTGCGCGCACCATCATCGATCCGGCCTACCGCAACCTCGACCCCGCGCCCTTCGAGATGATCGAACGCGACGTGGCCCTTCTCCAGCTTGCCGAGCCTATCCCCAGTGCGGTGATCTCGCCCTTTGTGGTTGCCCGGCCGGGCAATGGCGATGAGGTCAGTGTCGTCTCCTATGCCGAGGGGCGGGAAGAGGCGCTGTCCTGGCAGCGCCGGTGCAAGGTCGTTGGACGCAAGGAAAGGCTGATCGCCTTCGATTGCGATGTGTCCTTTGGCTCGTCCGGCGCGCCGGTGCTGGACCGATCGGGCTACCGGGCGAAAATCGTCTCGATCGTCTCTGCCGGGGGCGAAGTCGATGGCAAGCCCGCGTCGTTCGGCATGGAACTGCCCGCACTGGTCGACCGGCTGAAGACTGCGCTGCGCAAGGGCGATGCGCTGAGCGTTGCGAAACCCGACGCGAAGGTCGATGCGAAGATCGACCCTGCGCCCTCGGGGTTGCCCGGCACGCCCGGCAAGCGCATCACCGTCGGCGGGGGTACGCTTCGCGGGCTGGGCGAGAGTGGCGGCGCGCGGTTCGTCTCGCCGCCCTGATCGCCACGACCGGGGCTTGAAAGCCGAAATCCGGCTTCCTACCTCACAGTCATCCGGGTGCCATGACGGGCCCGGGAAACCTGCCTTGCCCCCGAAAAGGGAAGGCCCCTGACATCGCTTCCAGGAGGATGACCATGCGCAACCTTGATTTCGCGCCGCTCTACCGTGCCACCGTCGGCTTCGACCGTATCGCCGACCTGATGGACCGGGTGCTGACCACCGACGTGGCCCAGTCGACCTATCCCCCCTACAACATCGAGAAGACCGCCGAGGATGCCTATCGCATCTCGATCGCCGTCGCCGGGTTCACCCCCGAGGAACTTGGCGTCGAGGTCAAGGACGGCTCGCTCTTCGTGACCGCCCGCAAGGCCGTCGACGAGACCGAGCGCAGCTACCTCCACCGCGGCATCGCCACCCGCGCCTTCGAGCGCCGCTTTGCGCTTGCCGATCACGTTCGCGTCGCGGGCGCCGTGCATGAGCATGGTATGCTCCACATCGACCTCGTCCGCGAAGTGCCCGAGGCGATGAAGCCCCGCCGGATCGAGATCGCCCGGGTGAACGGCGCGACACCGGTACTGGAGGCGAAGGCCGAAACCGTCAACTGAGGTCCTTCCTCCCTGTCGGACCAAGGGGCGCGTCGGGAAACCGGCGCGCCTTTCCTATGTCAGGCCTCGGTCAGGTCGTGATAGGCGGCAATCGCCAGCCGCCGCAGCGTTTCGCGCGGCAAGTCGCCCGCCAGGGCGCAGCCAAGATTGCCCTCCGCCCACCAGAACGCCTGCCGTCCCGACTCTTCGGCAAAGGCCAGATCGCTTTCCGCGCCGTCGCTGCGGGCCAGATACAGCGCCAGCCGGCGCCCCAGCTCGTCCTCATACATCAACAGCGCAGCGGGCGAAGTCTCGCCAGGTAGCAGCCTGCCCCCGATCAGCCGGAAGCCCCCGCTGGAAAGATCAGGCGGGCGGAACGGGGTGCCCAGCCGTTTCGACAGCCATTGTACCAGATGCGCTTCGTCATCGGCCCCAACCTCGACCGGGTGCCGCGCCTCGACGGCATAGGTCGCAAAGCTGGCCATCGCCGCCGAAGCCAGCGTTGGCGCCTGGTCCTGTCCGCTGATCCGCGCGCCGCCCCAGCCAGCGGCGAAACCCAGGGCCAGCAGTGTTACAGCAGCAGCGACCCGCCACAGTGAGGAAGCCCGGGCGGACAGTGCCGGACCGGATGATGACTGGCGCGCGGCCCGGATCGGTGCCCGCAGCCGTTCGGGCACCGGCTCCTCGCCGACCGGGGCGTAAAGCGCGCGGATCGCCGCATCCTGCCGGTCCCAGTCGGAGATGAGCGCCGCCAAAGCGGCATCGGTTTCGGTCAGCGACCGCAGACGGGCCTGATCGGCCTCTGACCCGTGCCGCAGGCGCAGGGCTTCCTCTGCAGGAATGGAGGGGGAACCGGACATCATTCGCCTGCCTTTCCGGGACGGTGAGGTACCGCCTCGCGTCCTGTCATCTGTCGGAGAGCCACCCGCGCCCGCGCCAGCCGCGAGGCGAGCGTGCCCTCGGCGCAGCCGCTGACGCTGGCGGCTTCGGCGAGGCTCATCCCCTCCAGTGCGACCAGGAGGAGCGCGGCCCGCTGGTCTTCGGGCAGGCGCCCGATGGCGCGATGCACTTCGGTCAGGGCAAGGCGGCCATCGGCGGCCCGCGTGGCCAGCGGATCGGGTGCATCGGGCACCAGCGCCAGCACTGCTGCCGAGGGGCGGCTGCGCCGCAACCCATCGCGAAACTGGTTCAGCAGGATCCGGCACAGCCAGGCGCGCAAGCTGCCCTCGCCGCGCCATTGCGCCTGTCGGGCCAGCGCCGTCTCCAGCGTGTCCTGGACCAGATCATCCGCCGCCTCGCGGTCACGCAAAAGCGCGCGGGCATAGGCCCGCAGGCCCGGGATCGCGGCTTCGATCTCGTCCAGGAATGGCATGGCCGGCCTTGCTCCTTGGGCCTCAGTCTGCCTTGGCGATGTGCCAGACGCCGTTGACGCCGTCGCCGGTCATGTCGCCCGGCTTGGCGTCCTTGACCCAGAGGTAAAGCGGCATCCCGTCATAGGTCCACTGTTTCGTGCCGTCGGTGCGGTCGGTCAGGCCATACTCGCCTTCCGCCATGGCATCGGCGGCGGCGATCAGCGGCGGCCAGTTCTCGGCGCAGGCGTCATAGCAGGCCGACATGCCGCCCTCGTCCTTGTCGAAGGTGTAAAGTGTCATGCCGTTCGCGTCGGTCAGGACGCCGTCCTTTTCCATCACGGCCATGTTTTCGGCGAAGGCCGGGGCCGCCAGAAGCGCAAATGCCAGCGGCAGGGTGAAACGGGTCATCGGGAACCTCCCATCGGGCTTCTCGGGCCGGAAACCTTGGCGGGTGACCGTCAGGGCCACCTGCGGACAACGACGAAGCCGGGACAGGTTTCATCCCGCCCCGGCCGCCCGTTCACGCGCAAGTGATGCTCAGACCACGGCTCCTCGTCGACTTCGTCGCTCGTCACTGCCTTGCGACGAGAAGGCGAAGCCGCACGAGGAGGTCTCGGCTCAGTTCCCCGACAGGCTCTCAGCCAGCCGCATCAGGTTCACCGCCTCGATCCGGTAGCCAAACGCATCCTCGCCCCGGTTCGCCAGTGCCAGTTCGATGGCCTGATCCCAACCCCAGTCACCCAGATAGACCGAGCCTTGCAACAACTGCCCGAAGCCCGCGATGGCAGCCGCGAAGCGGGTTTCCGTGCTGGCCGGTTCCGCCCCGGTGATCGGCGTCTCCACCAGCGTCGAGGCATCCTCGCCCGGTGCCTTCCAGCGCAGCCGCAGGAAGCCCAGCTCACCCGCCGCCCCCTCAGCCGTCGCTGTGCCATAGCGCAGGGGGTCGTTCAGCAGGGCATCCGATCCGGGAGCCGTCACCTCATAGATCGCGGTCACCTGCGTCCCCGCGCCGATCTCTCCGGCATCGACCTTGTCGTTGTTGAAATCCTCGCGCCGGAGCGACCGGGTCTCATAGCCGATCAGCCGGTATTCCGCGACCGTGGCGGGGTTCCATTCGACCTGGATCTTCACGTCATCCGCGATGGGGAACAAAGCTCCGGTCAGCTGGTCAACCAGCACCTTCCGCGCCTCGGAAAGCGTGTCGATATAGGCTGCCGTCCCGTTCCCGTTCTGCGCCAGCGCCTGCATGATCGCGTCATCCAGATTGCCGCGCCCGAAGCCGAGGACCGACAGGTAAGTCCCCGTCTCCCGCTTCCGCGCAACATAGGCCTCCAGCCCCTCGGGGTCGTCGACCCCGACGTTGAAGTCGCCGTCCGTCGCCAGAAGGATGCGCGTGACTTCGCCCTCCGCCTTCATCCCCTCGGCCACCTGATAGGCCAGTTCCAGCCCTTCGGCCCCCGCCGTCGACCCACCCGCCGACAGGTTGTCCAGCGCGGTCATGATCGCGGCGCGGTCCTGCGCTGCTGTAGGCGGCAGCACCAGCCCCGCCGACCCGGCATAGGTGACGATGGAGACCTGATCCTCGGGCCGCAGTTCCGACAGCATCAGCGACAGCGACTGCTTGAGAAGAGGCAGCTTGTTCGCATCTTCCATCGACCCCGAGGTATCGATCAGGAACACCAGGTTCAGGGGCGGGCGTTCCGCCACCACAGGCAGCGCGCCCTGAATGCCGATGGTCACGAGGCGGGTGCCGGGGTTCCAGGGCGTCGGCATCACCGAAACGGTCGAGGCAAAGGCCTGATCCCCTTCGGGTGCCGCATAGGCATAGGGGAAGTAGTTCACCATCTCCTCGATCCGCACCTGATCGGGAGTCGGGAGATACCCGCCGGTCAGCGAAGACCGCACGACGGCATAGGACGCAGTGTCCACGTCGATCGAGAAGGTCGAAACCGGCTCCTCCGCCGTCACCTTCACCGGGTTCGGGGCCTCGTTGGCATAGGCTTCGGTGTTTTCCACCGGGGCGGGCACCGCGTCCGAGACACCGACAGCCGGAGCCTCCAGATAGCCCATCACCCCGCCGGCGTCCGCCGGGGCCTCGGCGCGCAGCCGCAATTCGCTGTCGGCGATGATCCCTTCCGTCGGGGCGGCGGGCAGAGCTTCCTCGGCCATCTCCATAGCCGGAGCTTCCGCCTCGGGCGCAGGCTCGGCCACCACGGCCGACGAAGCCAGGTCGCTGCCGCCGGTGCGTGCCAAGGCGTCCGCCTCGATCTTCGCTTCGGGCTTCGGCGCGCTGTCCGCGCCGGGTAGGGCGGCGTCGGCGGACACCGCCGCGCCCTCGCCACCTGTCGGACCATCGGTCATGGAGGTTTCGGGCGCAGGCGCAGGAGCGGGCGTCACCGCAGGTTCAACCACGGGCTCGGCCGTCTTGGCGACCGGGGTCTCCTTCGGCGTCTCGACAACCACGGTCGGCTTGCCAATCCGCAGATCGGCCACCGGCAGGATCACCGCGACACCGATGATCAGCGCGGCGACCGAAGTGGTGGCGGCAAGGGCGGGGCGAGAGGTCAGATACTGGAACATGCGACGTACTCCGTTCAGGGGGGCCGCTCGGGGGCGGTCCTCACTGGAACGTGGCGCTTCCGTCGATCCTTGGAGCCGGTCGAAATTTTCCATCGCCAACTGCATTGCCCGCGCCTTGGCATCCCCGTCCGGGGCCGGTACGGCCTTCAGCGCAAGGCGGAGGTCGTCAAGCTCGTCGGTCATTTCGCCTCCTCCTTCGCCATGGCCCGCAGGCGCTTCTTCACTTCGCTCATCCGCCAGGCAATCGTCCCCTCGGACACCCCCAGCACCACCCCCGCCTCGGCCTGAGTCATCTCTTCGCCCAGCACCAAGGCCACCGTATCCCGCAACTCCGGCGAAAGCGCGGTCATCGCTTGAGCGAGCCAGTCCGCCGCCTCGGCCTGCACGGCAATCTCGTCCTGCCGCGCAATCTCCCAGTCGCCCCAGCCCTGCGCCGCCCGGCTGCGGGTCGCCTGCCGCCGCCGCAGGTCATGCGCGGCGTTCACCACCACCCGGTAAAGCCAGGTGGTGAACTTCGCCTCGCCGCGCCAGTTCCGCAGCTTGGCCGGCAGGGCCGCGCAGATGTCCTGCGTCAGGTCCTCGGCCTCGGCCTTGGCACCGGTCAGCCGCCAGGCAAGTCCATGGATGCGGTCATAGTGCCGCCCGACCAAAGTGGCAAAGGCCGCCCGGTCGCCCTGGGCAGCAGCGGTAGCCAGCATCTCG
The DNA here is from genome assembly GCA_017303485.1 of Rhodobacterales bacterium. Lineage (GTDB taxonomy): Bacteria > Pseudomonadota > Alphaproteobacteria > Rhodobacterales > Rhodobacteraceae > Tabrizicola. Next base: position 12,726 of record JAFLCY010000062.1, on the reverse strand, counting down.
TCGGGCGTTTCCATCAGCATCACATGTCTCATGACGCGCGGGGCAGGGCAATCCTTGGCCCGATCCAATGCACGCGCGCGGAAATCCTTGCCCCGGACAAAAAGACCCCCGGTCCGGACGGGGGCCGGGCCGGGGGTCGGGGGGCTGTTCAGGTTACCGATCAAGGGGAAGGGATCAGTAGAGCAGCCCGTCGTAGACGCCAAAGGCGGCAGCGTTGGACTTCAGGCTCTGGCCTTCGTCGCGGGCATAGGCGGTCACCGCATTGTAGGTGCCGGGCCCGAAGGCGCCGTCGATCCCGCCGCGATAGTAGCCCCAGGCGCGCAGGTTGCGCTGGATCGCCTTGCGCTCGCTCAGCGAATAGCTCTGGAAGGCGCGCCCCGCCGGGGTGGCGTAGATCGAGGTGGTGTGGCGCGGTTCGCTGTAGACCGGGCGCGGTTCGGTGTAGGTCGGACGGGCGGTGTAGCCACGGTCGTAGAGCCGGGCCTTGCGGTTGTTCTTCAGAAGCTCGTCCACGATCCCCGCCGTAGCGACGCCGGCGACAAAGCCCTGCTCCTTGTCGCCCCAGGCAAGGGCCGGGGTGGCGGGAACAGCGGCGATGGAAAGAGCGGCCAGGCCGGCGATCAGGGTGGTCTTGGCTTTCGTGACAGAGAGCAGCATGTCGTGTCCTTTCGTGGGTTTCCCGAAGCAGCTCGGGTCGATGCCAATGGTTATGGGCATTGGGGACACGCTAAGCAAAAACAGCGCCGCGCTAGGGGAAAGCATGGCGATGTTATGAGATAGCTCTTTATATATCAGCAGGTTGAGTCAGATCGTCCCGCTGCGCAACAGCGCGGAGAGCCGTCCTAAACCTTCCTCCAGCCGTGCTTCCGGCCCGCCACCCGCCCCGATACGGACATGTTGCGCCAGCCCATAGGCCGATCCGGGAAGGAGAAATGTCCGGTAGGGGGGCTGCAACAGCGCCCGCGCCAGCGATTCGCCATCGGTTCCTTCGACCCGGGCCAGCCCGATCAGCCCGGCTTGCGGGCGGTGCCAGGCCAGGCGCGGTTCGTCGGCCACGAAATCCTCCAGCCGATCCAGCGTCGCGACTCCATCGGTCCGCGCCCGGTGCAGGGCCGCCAAAAGCCGTTCGGGCCGCAGCGCCAGCTCGGTGATGTGCTCGCCAAGGACGTTCATGATCTCCGAGGCATTCTCGCGCAGGATCATGGCGTCCCGGATCACCCGCTTGTCCTGGCAGATCATCCAGCCCGTCCGGAGCCCCTGCAACCCCAGAGCTTTCGAGACCGATCCCGTGGTGATCCCGAAGGGCGTCAGCCCCGCGATGGAGCGTGGTCGCGGACTTGCCCATTCAAGCCCCGCGTAGACCTCGTCCACCACCAGCCAGATGCCATGCCGGTCCGCCAGTGCAGCCAGCCTCCGCAGGTCAGCGTCAGGGATCAGGCGCCCGGTCGGATTGTTCGGATTGGTCAGGAAGATCATCCGCGTCTTCGGCGTGATCGCATGTGCCACCGCGTCCGGGTCAAGCGCCCAGCCCCGTGCCTCGTCGCGCGGAACCTCGACCAGCCGCGCACCGACCGCCTTTGCCATCACCCCGGCCTGCGGCCAGCCCGGGGCCTCGGTTATGATCTCGTCCCCGCTGGTCAGAAGCTGACGGAACAAGAGATAGTTCGCCTCCGCCGCACCTGCCGTGATCAGCACGTCGTCAGGAGACAGGGCCAGCCCCGCCTGATCCAGCACCCGCTGCCGCAGCGCAGGCAGGCCGAGAAAGCTCTTCCCGTTCCAGTCCAGCGACAAGTCGGGGTCGAGATCGGGCAGGAACTCCTTCAACCGGGGCGACCGCGCCAGCGAGAACCCGATGAAACACTCCGGCGGGTCCCGGGCGGTGGTCTCCAGCAGATAGTCGAACAGCTTGTGGATCGTGACCTTCATCACCCCTCGCAACCTCAAGAATTTTAGGTAAATTCTTGTCAAATTCCTTACTCAAGGAATTTGGCCTGCTCACCGCACGTCGCGACCTTGGTTCAGGATGATCACATTGCCCGACGACACATCCCCGGCGGGCGAGATCAGGAACCCCACCCAATCGGCAATCTCCGCAGGCTGCATCGCGTGACCATGCGGCATGGCGCTGATCGCCTTCGCCAGAACGTCGTCGCTCAGCACATTGAAAAGTGGCGTCTCGGTCATCGCAGGTGCAATCGAGTTCACCGCAATCCTTTCCCTCGCGTAGCGACGTGCCAGATCCTTCGTCAGCGTGTCCAGCGCCGCCTTCGACGCCCTGTAGTGCGGCGGGTCGAAGACGTCGAAATTATAGGCGCCGTTGGAGGAGATGTTGACGATCTTCCGCACCCCGGGCCGTCCCGTCATCGCCTTCACCGCCTGCTGGCAGCAATGGAAAGCGGAATGGAAATTGATCTCCATCTGCCGGGTCAGTTCTTCCGCCGGAATGTCGGGAAAATCCGACATGAAGCAGGTCCCGGCGTTGTTCACCAGCACATCGACACCCCCGAAGCGGATGGTCAGCCGGTCGAAAAGGTCGGCAATCGCTTCCGGATCGGTCAGGTCTACCGCCTCGGCCACGAACCCCGCGCTGTCCGCCGTCATTGCCAGAAGCGCGGCCCCGTCGATGTCCACGCCCACGACCGTCAGCCCATCGCCAAGAAGCCGGTGCACGAAGGCCCGGCCCAGGCCCCCGGCAGCTCCGGTGACGACGGCGATTCGGGGCTGGGGCATGGCGGCTCTCTCGGCTGATGGCACGGCCAGCCTAGGCCAAGGCCTGGGCTGGCTCAACCGATCATGCCGTCAGGGCGCTTTTGGCAGTGCGTCGAAATCCGCCGCCGAATGGCGTTCGGGCAGCTGCTCCCAGGGTTCGCCCCAGGTGCGGTTGACCTTGCGGCCACGGACCACCGCGGGGCGGGCGTCGATGCGCTTTGCCCAGGCGATCACGTTCTTGTAGCTGTCCGCATCCAGGAACTCCGCCGCGTTGTAGGACCGGCCCAGCACCAGCCCGCCATACCAGGCATAGATCGCCATGTCGGCCAGCGAATATTCGCCCGCCATCCACTCATGCGTGGCAAGATGCCGGTCCAGCACGTCAAGCTGGCGCTTGGTCTCCATCGCATAGCGGTTGATCGCATATTCGATCTTCACCGGCGCATAGGCGTAGAAATGCCCGAAGCCGCCGCCAACAAAGGGGGCCGATCCCATCTGCCAGAACAGCCAGGAAAACATCTCGGTCCGCGCCGAAGGATCCTTCGGGATGAAGGCGCCGCCGAACTTCTCGGCCAGATACAGCATGATCGACGCGCTTTCGAACACCCGCTGCGCCGGTTTCACCCCGTAGTCCATCAGCGCCGGGATCTTCGAATTCGGGTTCACCTCGACAAAGCCCGAGCCGAACTGGTCACCCTTGCCGATCTCGATCAGCCAGGCGTCGTATTCGGCGTCGAACCCCGCTTCCAGCAACTCTTCCAGAAGGATCGTCACCTTGATGCCGTTCGGCGTCGCCAGAGAATAAAGCTGCAAAGGGTGCTTGCCGACCGGCAATTCCTTGTCATGCGTCGGCCCGGCAATCGGGCGGTTGATTGACGCGAAAGTGCCGCCCGAGGGCTGCTCCCATTTCCAGACTTTCGGCGGGGTATAGTCGTTCGGCATGGGTAAAACCTTGTTACCGTGGACGTTGAACAGGAAAGTTAGTGCATCGCCTGCCGGGCTTCCAGAGGCCCGGACCTGCGGGACGGGGCTGCGCAGATGCACACCCAATGCAAAGGGGCGGCCCGAAGACCGCCCCATGTCGTAACTGGATCCGCCGGTCAGACCGACAGGCAGACGTATTTCAGCTCCATATAGTCGTCGATCCCGTGGCGCGACCCCTCGCGCCCGAGACCCGACTGCTTGACCCCGCCAAAGGGCGCCATCTCGTTGGAGATGAGGCCGGTGTTCACGCCCACCATGCCGTATTCCAGCGCCTCCTGGACACGGGTGATCCGACCGATGTCGCGGGCGTAGAAGTACGAGGCCAGTCCGAAGATTGTGGCGTTCGCCAGTTCGATCACTTCTTCCTCGGTGTCGAACTTGAACAGGGGCGCCAGCGGCCCGAAGGTTTCCTCGGTCGCGACCTTCATGTCGGGTTTCACGCCCGTCACCACGGTCGGCTCGAAGAACGACCCGCCAAGCGCATGCCGGTGGCCGCCGGTGACGACCTTGCCGCCGCCCGCCAGCACGTCGGCGATATGCTCCTCGACCTTGTCCATCGCCGCCTCGTTGATCAGCGGGCCAGTGGTGACGCCCGCCTTGAGGCCATCGCCGATCGACAGTTTCTCGACCGCCGCCGTCAGCTTCTTGGCGAAGGCGTCGTAGACCCCCGCCTGCACATAGATCCGGTTCGCGCAAACGCAGGTCTGGCCGTTGTTGCGGAACTTGGAAATCATTGCGCCTTCGACCGCGAGGTCCAGATCTGCGTCGTCGAAGACGATGAAGGGCGCGTTGCCCCCAAGCTCCATCGAGCATTTCAGCACCTGGTCCGCCGCCTGCTTCAACAGGATGCGACCCACCTCGGTCGACCCGGTGAAGGTCAGCTTGCGGATCAGCGGGTTCTCGCAGAACTCCTTGCCGATGTCCGACGACCGCTTCGAGGTGATGACCGAAAAGAGGCCCGCCGGAACTCCGGCCCGCTCCGCCAGCACCGCCAGCGCCAGCGCAGACAGGGGCGTCTCCGCCGCCGGACGTGCGACGAAACCGCAGCCCGCCGCAAGGGCAGGGGCCACCTTCCGCGCGATCATCGCGTTGGGGAAGTTCCAGGGCGTGATCGAGGCCGCAACCCCGATCGGCTGCTTCAGCACATGGATGCGCTTGTCGCGCTGGTGGCCGGGGATGATGTCGCCATAGGTGCGCTTGGCTTCCTCGCCGTAGAACTCGATATAGGACGAGCCATAGGCGATCTCGCCCTTGGCCTCGGCCAGCGGCTTGCCCATCTCGGCGGTCAGGATGGTGGCGAGGTCGTCCTGGTTCGCCATGCACAGGTCGAACCACTTGCGCAGCACCTGGGCGCGTTCCTTGCCGGTGCGCTTGGCCCATTCGCGGTGCGCGGCATGGGCGGCCTTGATCGCGCGGGCGGCTTCGGCCCGGCCAAGGTTCGGCAATTCGCAGATCACGTCGCCACGCGCGGGGTTGGTCACGGCAAAGGTCGAGCCGTCATCGGCGGCGATCCATTCCCCGGCGACATAGGATTTGTTCACCAGAAGCGTGGGGTCTTTCAGAAGCGATGCGAGATCGGTCACGGAATCGAGCATGGTGGGCCTCCATATGCTTTGGCAGACAGGTGCCATGCGGAGCCATGTATGTCCAGTTCCAAGGCCAGTTTCAGGCCAAGGTTTGATCATATCTCCGGCAAGCTGGACTTGTCGGGACGAGCGCCGCAAATCTTTTCGAAAAGATTTGCAAATTCCTTCGAAGGAATTTGGCCCTTCACCCGTTCGCGTGCATCCGCTCGATATAGGCGCGCATCTCCTCGGCCTCGTGCCTTGCGTCGCGCAGACCCTCCATCGCGGCCTTCAGCTCAGCCTCGGTCTGGCTGATGTGGTTCATAAGCTCGGCCTCGCGCTGCTCCAGATAAGCCAGCGCCTGGTCGCGCAACTCCTCCGCCTCGTGCAGCGATTGCGCCAGCTTGTCCATTTCCGCCATGTCGCCGCCCTTGACCCGGGTGAAGCGATGCAGGAGCCAGTGGGTGAACCAGCCCATCGCGAAGGCGACCAGAAGGATTATGGCGGTGGCGACGACGAATTCGGTGCGGTTCATGCGTTATTCCTCGGCCTTCAGGCCTTCGGGGCGGGGCTTCGGAGCCAGGGTCTTTTCGGTCGGCGCGACCGAGGGGCTGGTGTCGCCGGAAAAATCGGGGCCGGCGGCAGGCGTGGCATCGGCCGCTGCCGGGGCAGGCCTTTCAGCGCTCTCACCAGCCGCGGGGGTCGCCGTTTCGGCGGTAGCATGGGCACCCTTCAGTACGAACTCGATCCGCCGGTTCGCCTCGCGGCCTTCCTCGGTGCCGTTGTCGGCAATCGGCTGCGCCTCGCCATAGCCGGTCGCGGTCATGCCAGAAACATCGACCCGCCGCCCTTGCAGCGCCAGCAGTACCGCCTCGGCCCGCGCCTGCGACAGCGCCTGGTTGCCGCCCTCGGAGCCCTGGGCATCGGTATGACCGCCGATCTCCATCTGCATCGGCGGGCAGTTCGACAGGATCGTCGCCAGCTCGTCCAGCACCGGCCGTGCGGTCGTGGCGATCTCGGCCGAGGAGGGCGTGAAGGTGATCTTCGTCCGGGCAATGACCGCGTTCACGTTGGCGGCACATTCCTCGGGCGTGGGCAGCGAGGCGACGGGGTCCAGCGCCTCGTCATAGCGGACATTGACCTTGAAGGTCTGGCCCTGGCCCAATTCGCCGGACAGGATCTGGGTGATCTTGCCGCGCGCCGCCGTCGAGCCGGTGACACCCGTGACCTCGACAAGGTCGGCCCGCACCAGAAGCTTGCCGTTGTCGACCTCGGCCAGCGCCTTCAGCCCGGCCAGCACGCGGATCGGCCAGCCATCGGGCAGGGTCTCGTCCACCCGGGTCGCCGTCAGCACCTCGGCACCGGCAAAGGCCGAGCGGGCAAAGGCATCCACGGCCTGCCGCTGCGTCTCGTCCGTCAGCCGCCCGCGCAGTTCCAGCTTGCCATCTTCGCCCAAGGTCGCGGTGAATTCCGCCGGTCCCTGGGTTGCGGTTTCCTTCTTCTCCAGTGACGAGGTCAGCGAGAAGACATCCGGCAGCCCGGTTTCCAGGTCGCCCACCACCTTGTCGAAGGTCTCTTGCGACACGTCGCTCCCCGCCAGCAGCGACACGTCGGCATCCGAAAAGGTGATCGACCCCGACCCCAACTCCTTGACCGACCGGATCGCAAGCGCAACCGCCTCGGCCCAACGCGGCGTCGGCACGCCGAGGCCCACCTGGCAAACGGGCGCGCCTGAAACTCCAGCAGCCGTCGCCGCCCGCAGGATCTGGGTCCGCGCGCGTTCCGTATCGGCCGAGCAACTGTCGAACCGCGCGCCATCGGCATCGACCACGAAACGCATGGTGAAGGGTGTGATCACCGGGCGCGGGGCCGAGATGTCCAGCACGAGACGAACCCCCTCAGGGGCAATGCCGCGCAGCTCGCCTTCCAGCTTGCGCTTTTCCTCCTCGCTGTCGGAAATCGCGGTGACTTCCACCACATCCGCCGCGACCGAGATCTTCGAGCGTTCCAGCCGTCGCAGGGCCTCAAGCCCGAAGGCGAGTGCTGCATTCCAGGTCTCGGGTGCGGGGTAGTCCGCGGTTTCCAGCATGTCCGGCAGTTCGGTGCCCGGCGCCAGCTCTGACGCCTCTTCGGTCAGCATCGCTTCGTCCAGCGAGCCGTCGACCGGTTTCTCGGGCATCAGGCCGATCAGCTGGATACCGTCCTCGGTCCGCAGCATCTGCACCGAGAACTTCGGCGCTTCGATCCCGGTGGTCGGCGCCACGTCCAGCCCGTCGCGGATGCGCGAGGTATCGACCAGCCCGCCCACCATGTTCACCGCGCGGAAGCGGTCGGCCTCGCGCGGGGCGGTGCCGGTCAGGCGCACCTGCAGGCCGTCGGTCGCGACGGTGATCCAGCTGATCCCCGCCTCCGCCAGCCGCGCCGTCACCACCTTTTCAGTCCGCGATTCGATCACCAGCGCCGCCCCGAAGGCGACCGAGAACATCACCGCTGCCGCCAGAATGAAGGCCAGCAGCGCCAGGGTGGTCGAGGACAGCTTGCGAATGTGCAGCAGCAACAGCTTGGTTTCCGTAAGACTCAGACGGGTCATTGCGCCCAGTGATTAGGGGTTCGTGCGCCCGGGTTCAACCAAGCCATGCGGCGACGGCAAGAAACGGCACGGGGATCAGCCCGGCGTCGCGGTTCGACCAGAAGGTCCTGCGGCACGAGTCCGGGTCGTCGAGGTCCAGCCCCCGCATCTGCCAGCCCATGTGCAGACCCATCGCCCAGACCCCCGCCAGCGCCACCACGAAGGCCAGCGGCCGGTGCGCCCCCGAATGGGCCAGCACGACCGCCAGAGCGAAAAGCAGCAGCGTTGCCCCGAAGAACCCCCAGAGCCAGCCCCGGCTTTGCGCGCCGAACAGCCGTGCGGTGGACTTCACCCCGATCAACGCGTCGTCCTCGATATCCTGATGGGCGTAGATGGTGTCGTAGTAGACGGTCCAGGCAATCCCTGCCGCATAAAGCACCACGGCGGCAGGTGGCACTTCGCCTGCATGCGCAGCCCAGGCCAAGAGCGCGCCCCAGTTGAAGGCCAGCCCCAGAAAGACCTGCGGCCACCAGGTGAAGCGCTTGGCGAACGGGTAAATCGCCACCAGCGCCAGGCTTGCCACCCCAAGCCCCACGGCCAACCAGTTGTAGCTGAACAGGATCACCGCCGCGAGCGCCGCCTGCACCGCCATCCAGACCAGCGCGCCCTTCACCGTCACCTGCCCCGAAGGCAAGGGCCGCGACCGGGTCCGCGCCACCTGCGCGTCGATATCGCGGTCGGTGATGTCGTTCCAGGTGCAGCCAGCGCCACGCATGAGGAACGCGCCCGCCGCGCAGGACACCACCAGCCACAGGTCCCAGGCCCGGAATCCGCCCACGCCGCCTGCAAGCGCCAGCGCCCAGAGACAGGGGATCAGCAAGAGCCAGGTTCCGATCGGTCGGTCGGCGCGCGATAGCCGCAGATAGGGACGGGCGGCGCGGGGCGCATAGACATCCACCCAGTTCGCCTTCGGCGCATCGGCGACTTGCCCCGACGTCCCCTTCGCCTCGGGGGCGGCCTCTGGCAATTGCGGCGCTTGGGACATAGGTTCCGTCTCATGGATGCGAAGATCAGGCTCTATGTAGATCAGCCGCTTGCCTCGGGGCAAGCCGTGCGGCTTTCGCCCGATCAGGCGCACTACCTTACCGGCGTCATGCGACTGGCCGCCGGCAGTCCGATCCTTCTGTTCAACGGGCGCGACGGCGAATGGCGTGCAACGCTTGCCGAGGCTGGAAAACGCGGCGCCGTGGCGCTGTGCGAGGCGCAGACAAAGCCGCTGCTGCTGCCCCCTGACCTCTGGCTTCTCTTCGCGCCGATCAAGAAGGCCCGCACCGATTTCATCGTTGAGAAAGCGGTGGAACTGGGCGCGGCGCGCATCCTCCCGGTCCAGACCCGCCACACCAATTCCGAGCGCATCCGGCAGGACCGCCTGCAGGCCCATGCCGTCGAGGCCGCCGAACAATGCGGCGCGACCTATGTCCCCGACGTGGCGGACCTCCAGCACCTCGACAAGCTCCTGTCGAAATGGCCCGAGGACCGCCGCCTTTACTGGTGCGACGAAACCGCACTTGGCCAACCTGCCGCCATCGCCGCAGCGACAGGCCCCGCCGCCATCCTGATCGGCCCCGAAGGCGGCTTCTCCACCGATGAGGCCGCGAAACTGCGCGGCAGGCCCAACGTCACGGCGCTCTCCCTCGGTCCCCGCATCCTGCGCGCCGACACCGCAGCCGTTGCCGCCCTCACCCTCTGGCAGGCGGCCTGCGGGGACTGGCGATGATCGGCGAGGCGGGGCCGGAGGATCAGCCCGAGATCGAGGCGCTCCTCCTCGGCCGGATCGGCTCCGCGATGTTTCCGATGGCAAATCTCCGGGCGCATGGGTTGAAGGTCGGAGGGTTTGCCTCGGACCACGATCATGCCGCCCGGTTCTGGCGGATCGGTGCCGACAGCCTTGTCGCGCTGACCCGGGGAGGCATGGTTATGGCACTTCTGGCCAAAGGTTGCGACCTCTCCGGCCTGCGCGCCGCCTTGGTCGGGGTGACCGTAACGGGTGCCATCGGCCCCACCGCGTCGATCCGGCCTGCGCTGACCGAGTTGGGCCTCTGCGACCGGCCCACCCTTCGGAACGATGATGAGCCGGGTTTCACGCTGGACCTCGCCGCGCTTCGCCTTCCTGACCTGCCCGGCACTGCACTGGTGCCCGCATCCCGCGCGCCCCGTCCGCAGTTGATCGACTGGCGCAGCGCCTATCATGGGGAAATCCTCGGCACGCCCGCTTCCGAGTCCCGTATTCGCGCCGAAGCGGATATCGCAGGCTACCTCGCCCGCGACAGTCATCGGGTGCTGATGCGCGCGGATCGCCCGGTCGCATTCACCGGCTTCAACGCCACCCTGCCGGAGATCGTCCAGATCGGCGGCGTCTACACCCCGCCCGAGTTGCGCAACAAAGGCTTTGCCCGACAGGCGGTCGCCCTCCATCTGGCCGAGGCCCGGGAGAGGGGCGCCACCCGCGCCGTCCTCTTCGCCGCGAGTGACGCCGCTGCCCGCGCCTACCGTGCCATCGGCTTCCAACCCGCAGAACCCTTCACCATGTTCATTCTTGCCAGCCCCACCCGGATCGCCGCATGAGTTTCATCCGCCCGGAACTGGCCGAAGCCCTGTCCCGCAATCGGGAAGTGATCGCGGCGGGGGCTGTGGTCGCGCTCGGTCTTTGGCTTCTGGCCACCGGCTCTGGTTACCTGGTGCCCGTTGTGGGCCTCATGCTCATGGCAATTGGCCTGGGGTGGGAGGTTCAGGCCCTCCGCCGCCTGAGGTTCCATCAGGACGGCGACGCCCCCGGCATCGTCCGCGTGATGGAAGCCCAGATCGCCTACTATGGACCCCGGGTCGGCGGGTTCGTGGGACTTCCCGACCTGGTCGAAATCCGCCTTCTCACCCTGCGCGGCCGCCGGATCTGGAAGCTCAGGCAGGCTGACGGCCAGCTTCTCCACATCCCGGTCGAGGCGGACGGCGCCGAGGCGCTCTTCGACGCCTTCGCCGCCTTGCCCGGCATCGACATGGCCGCTCTTGTCGCTGCCCTTGGCACCGATGCCCCACCTTCGGACGCCCGCGTCATCGCGCTGGCCGAGGTTGACCGCTTGATCTGGATGCGCAAGGGCGCGGGCATCGTCACGGTCTAGGAGCCTTCGTCGCGGATTTTCGGGGCCTTCAGCCTCTCAGAACCCACAGGATTTCTGTTCAAATCCTAACAGAACTTTCAACTTGTCCAGCAAGTTATTGAAATCATTTACTTCGAAAAGCGGGCGTGCCGAGGCGATCCGCTTCCCGTCGCCGGGGCTGTCCGCGACCCCCCTTGACTTGCCTCCCGCTGCGCGACACCTCTTGCCATCCGGTTCCCCAAGGGGCACCCCAGCCGAAACAACGAGAAGTCCCGGAGCCCCGTCCCATGTCTATTCCACAATCCGGCGGCGGCCCGATTGAAAGCTTCGACCAGCTTGCCGCCTACATGGAATCCGGCTGCAAGCCCGCCGCCGACTGGCGCATCGGTGCCGAGCATGAGAAATTCGGCTGGCTGACCGATACCCGCCTGCCGCTGCCCTATGCCGGCGACCGCTCGATCTCGGCCATCTTCGCCGCACTGGAGGCCCGCTTCGGCTGGCAGCCGGTCCGCGAGGGCGAGAACGTGATCGGCCTCACCCGCAACGGCGCCAACATCAGCCTGGAACCCGGCGGCCAGTTCGAACTGTCCGGCGCGCCACTGGTGTCGACCGTCGAGGTTGGGGCCGAGTTGCAGAACCACCTCGACGAGGTGCGCCAGATAGCCGAGCCGATGGGCGTCCGCTTCATGGGCATCGGTGCGGCCCCGGAATGGACGCATGACCAGATGCCGGTGATGCCCAAGGGCCGCTACCGCCTGATGACCGACTACATGGGCCGCGTCGGCACCCATGGCACGCAGATGATGTACCGCACCTGCACCGTGCAGGTGAACCTCGACTACGGCTCCGAGGCCGATTTCGTGCAGAAGCTCCGCGTGGCCCTGGCCCTGCAACCCGTCGCCACCGCGCTTTTCGCCTCTTCGCCGTTTTTCGATGGCAAGCTGAACGGCCACAAAAGCTGGCGCAGCCGCATCTGGCGCGGTCTCGACGACAGCCGGACCGGGATGCTGCCCTTTGTCTTCGATCAGGGCATGGGCTTCCAGGCCTACGTCGACTGGGTTCTGGATGCACCGATGTACTTCGTCTACCGCGACGGGAAATACATCAACGCCCTTGGCCAATCCTTCCGCGATTTCCTGAAAGGCCAGCTTCCCGCGCTGCCCGGCGAGAAGCCGACGCTATCCGACTGGGCCGACCACATGACCACCGTCTTCCCCGAGGCGCGAGCGAAAAAGTTCATCGAGATGCGCGGGGCGGACTGCGGCGATCAGGCCCATATCGCGGCGCTGCCCGCCTTTTGGGTTGGCCTGATGTACGACCAGACCGCGCTGGACGCCGCCTGGGATCTGGTGAAGGGCCTCGATGCCGACACCCGTGAAGGGCTGCGCGTCGCCGCCTCGGTTGGCGCACTGCAGGGCGAGTCCAGGGGGGTGAAGCTTCTCGATCTCGCCCGCGCTGCCGTGGGTCTCAGCCACGCCGGGCTTGTGGCCCGCGGACTGGGAGAGGAAGTCCAGCTTCTGCCGCTGGTCGAAAGCCTGAAGACCGGCAAGGTGCAGGCCGACAAGTGGCTCGACCTCTACCACGGCGCCTGGGGGAAAAGCCTCACGCCGATCTACGAAGCCGCCTCGCTTTAAGGACCGACCATGCGCACCGATTTTGACCGCGAGCTGGAAGAGCGCCTCGTCCGCTACTGCGCCATCGACAGCCAGAGCGACGAGGACAGCAAGTCCCAGCCCAGCACGGC
>JAFLCY010000006.1 GCA_017303485.1 Rhodobacterales bacterium | reverse complement strand
CGGAAGTCGCGGCACCTGCACTGCCCTACCAGCCGCCGATGCCGCGCCGCTACCGGCCCCGGATCGGCGTGATCGGCGCGGGTGGCATCGTTTCGGCCCATCTCGACGCCTACCGCTCGGCGGGCTGGGAGGTGGCGGCGATCGCCAACCGGACGCGGGCCAAGGCCGAAGCCAAGGCCGCCGAGTTCGCGCCGAAGGCCCGTGTCACCGAGGACTACCGCGACATCCTCGCCGACCCGACCATAGATGTGGTCGACATCACCCCCCACCCCGCCGACCGGCTGCCCATCATCGAGGCCGCGCTGAAGGCCGGGAAACACGTCCTGTCGCAGAAGCCCTTCGTCCTTGACCTCGCCGAAGGCCGCCGCCTTGTCGCGCTGGCCAGGGAGAACGGCGTCAAGCTTGCCGTCAACCAGAACGGCCGCTGGGCACCGCATCTGGCATGGATGCGCGAAGCCGTCCGGGCGGGCCTGATCGGCGAGGTGATCTCCGCCCATGTCTCGATCCACTGGAACCACGGCTGGATCGCGGGGACGCCCTTCGAGAAGATCGAGGACCTGATCCTCTACGATTTCGGCATCCACTGGTTCGACTTCCTGCGCAGCATCATCGGCCCCCGCTCCCAAACGGTCTTCGCAACCGCCGCCACGGCCGCGGGCCAGATCGCCAGTGCACCGCTGCTGGCTCAGACGCTGGTGCAGATGGAGGGCGGCCAGGCCTCGCTGGTCTTCGACGGAGCCACGCCCTTCGGCCCCCGCGACACGACCTTCATCGCAGGCACGAAGGGCAGCCTGCAAAGCGACGGACCCGACCTTGGCCAGCAATCCGTGACGCTGACCACTGTCGAGGGGATTGCCCGCCCGCTGCTTGACGGCACCTGGTTCAACGACGGCTTCCGTGGCGCGATGGGTGCGCTTCTGGTGGCCATCGAGGACAATGTGGAGCCCGCGAATGGCGCCGAGGAAAACCTCGACAGCCTTGCACTCGCCTTCGCCGCCATCCAGTCGCGCCGTACTGGACAACCCGTCAGGATCGGTGCGGCAGAGCGGCTCGCACTCTGAGGCCCGGCCGGCGTCCAACCGCCCCAAGCGTCAATGATGGAGCCCGAAGCCGCCGACGCCCATGCGGACAAGCCGCAGCGAGGCAGCACCTGCATTGGCATCGGGTTTGATCCCCTGAAGGATTGTCCTGTTCGGAAAAGCGGTCGGCAGCGCGCCACCCCAAGCAACAGGATCCGTATGCGCGCCACATTGAATAAAAACGTTTTCAAAAAGAAATAAAAACGTATAGCTTTTCCCGAACGTGAGTCTTGGGAGGGTCTGGCGTTTGGCAGGATTGCGGGTTTCAGGGCTGAGAAAGTCGTTCGGCGCGGTCGATGTCCTGAAAGGGATCGACCTCGATATCCCGGATGGCGCGTTTGTCAGTTTCCTCGGCCCCTCGGGCTGTGGCAAGTCCACGCTTCTGCGCTGCATCGCCGGGCTGGAGGAACTGACTGAAGGCAGCATCGCGCTTGGCGGCAACGAGATCACCAATCTGCCCTCGGCCAAGCGCGACATTGCGATGGTGTTCCAGAACTACGCGCTTTACCCGCATATGACGGTGCGGAAGAACATGGCCTTCGGCCTGTCCCTGAACGGGATGAAGCGCGACGAGATCGACCGCCGAGTGACGGATGCGGCTGAGACGCTGCGGATCACCGACCTCTTGGCGCGCAAGCCGCGCCAGCTGTCGGGCGGGCAGCGCCAGCGGGTCGCCATCGGCCGGGCCATCGTGCGCCAGCCCAAGCTGTTCCTGCTGGACGAACCGTTGTCCAACCTCGACGCCAGCCTGCGTGTGACCATGCGGGCCGAGCTTTCGGCGCTGCATGACCGGCTGGGCGTGACGATGATCTATGTCACCCATGACCAGGTCGAGGCGATGACCCTCTCGGATCTGGTGGTGGTGCTGGACAAGGGCCATGTCGCGCAGGTGGGTCGACCGCTGGAGCTGTTCCACCGCCCGGCGAACCTGTTCGTCGCGGGCTTCATCGGCAGCCCGCAGATGAACCTTCTGCCCGCACAGGTCGCGGGGCAGGGGGCCGACAGCATTTCCGTTTCCCTGAACGGCGCGACGCTCACCATTCCGATGTCCGGCCCGCATCCGGTCGACTCTGCGCAGCCGGTCACGCTGGGTATCCGCCCCGACCGGCTGGAGATTGCCGTCGAGGGCGAGCTTTCGGGCACCGTCCGGCTGGCTGAGCGGCTGGGGACCGAGAACCACCTGCATATCGACCTCGACTCTGGCGGTCAGGTCGTCGTCATCACCGGCGGCACCCATCAGGCCCGTGCGCGCGACAAGGTGCGCCTGCGCATCCCGCCCGCCGACGCGCATGTGTTCGACGCGAAGGGCCAGGCCCTGCCCCGGCGGCTGGATGCGGCGACTGCGGCATTGATCAACGAACCAGACAGACCGGCAGACCCGGCCTGACATGAAGGGAGGAAGACCGATGAAGATTACCAGACGCGTGCTTTTGACGGCGACGATCCTGGCCCTGCCCGGCGCCAGCTTCGCCCAGGATCAGGTGCTGCGCTTTGCCACCTGGAACACCGACCCGGCCAGCATCGCCATCAACCAGGCCATCGCGACCAAGTTCGAAGAAGCGAACCCCGGCGTGAAGGTACAGATCGAGTTGTACGGCGACGGGTTCGACGACAAGCTGACCGCCGCGATGGGGGCGGGCGATGCGCCCGACCTGATGTATATGTGGAACTTTCCGGCCTACAAGGACGCGCTTCTGCCCTTGGACGACCTGATCGCCCGCGACGCTACCGAATTGAATCTGGACGACATTCCCGCCGGGCTGATGAACATCTCGAAGATCGACGGCAAGACCTATGCCATGCCGATCGGCTTCACCACGCAGGTCGTGTTCTACAACAAGGACATGTTCGCCGCCGCCGGGGTGCCCGAGCCTGCCGCCAACTGGACCTGGGCCGACCTGCGCGCCGATGCGGCGAAGTTCCGCAATGCCGAGACGAAGACCTATGGCTTCGCCGTCGACGCCAAGCCCGATCCGTTCGATTTCGAGCAGTTCTTCTGGTCGAACGGCACCAAGTACATCTCGGACGACGGCAAGACGCTGGACGGCTACATGAACAGCCCCGAGGCCGCCGAGGTGCTGGACATGTTCGCCGACATGATCAAGACCGAAGAAGCCGTCGCGCTGAACATCGGCGACGACACCCCCGGTTCGACCCTGTTCAAGACCGGCAAGATCGCGATGTTCCAGTCGGCGATGTGGTCGAAGACCGGGATTGACGAGTCCGGCATCAACTATGGCGTGGCTCCGCTGCCGTCCTTCGGTGACAAGCCGGTGCATTCGGTGATCGGCGCCTCGGGCCTGTCGATTTCCAAGAACACGAAAGACCCGGAGCTGGCCTGGAAGTTCGCCAAGTTCTTCTCGACCCCCGAAGCGGTGGAGATGCGGACGAACGACCTGCCGATCCGCACGTCGGTGGCTGAAAAGCTGGGCCTCGCGACCGATCCGATCACCAAGCCCTTCTTCGACATGCTGGCGGTATCCAACCGCGAGACCAACGCCTTCCTGAAGAACCCGAACTGGGGCCAGATCCAGGCCAACCTGGCGCTGGCGATCGAGTCGGTGATGGTCGAGCAGGGCAATGCCAAGGCGCATCTCGACGAAGCCGTCGCAAATTCGGCCCGGTTCCTGAACTGAGGCCGACCGGGTTCCACGGAGAGTGAAGGCCAGCACCATGTCAAACGCCCGACGGATTTCCTCCCGACGCAGGCCTTGCCTGGTGCCCTGGCTCTTCATCTCTCCGTGGATACTCGGGTTCCTGTTCTTCACCCTCGGGCCCATGGTGTTCTCGCTGGTGATGAGCCTGCATGACTGGCCCGTGGTCGGCGAACGCCGCTTCGTCGGCCTCGACAACTACCGCGTGATGCTGACGCAGGACCCGAAGTTCTGGAAAAGCCTTGGCGTCACGGTGAAATTCGCCGCGATCTTCGTGCCGCTGAACATCCTGCTGTCCTTCCTTCTGGCGGTCCTGCTGAACGTCAAGGTCCGCGGCACGGCCCTGTTCCGCACCGCCTTCTACCTGCCCTCCATCATCTCGGGCGTGGCCTTGGTGATGATCTGGAAATGGATCTACTCCAAGGATTACGGGCTTCTGAACTATGGCCTCTCGCTGCTTGGCGTCGATGGCCCGAACTGGCTGGGCGATCCGAACTGGTCGATCCTGGCGATCATCATCGCCTCGCTCTGGGGGCTTGGCGGCACGATGCTGATCCTGCTTGCGGGCCTGCAATCCATCCCGAAGGAGCTTTACGAGGCCGCCCGCATCTCCGGCGTGCCCGCCTGGGCGCAGACCGTCTACATCACCCTGCCGATGCTGTCGCCGATGCTTCTGTTCACCTTCATCACCTCGCTGATCTCGGCCTTCCAGCAGCTGACCATCGCACTCTTGCTCACCAAGGGCGGGCCACTCAACTCCACCTATTTCTTCGCGATGTACATCTACGACAACGCCTTCAAGTTCCACGACATGGGCTACGCGGCGGCGATGAGCTGGGTGATGTTCCTGATCATCCTGACCCTCAGCATGCTGGTGCTGAAATACTCCGCCGCCTGGGTGCATTACGAAGGCGAAGTGAAAGGCGGCGGCAATGGTTAGGACCCTGACCTATGGCGCGCTGATCTTCCTTTCGGCCCTCTTCGTCGCGCCTTTCCTCTGGACGCTGCTGACCGCCGTCAAGACCGAGGCAGAGCTTATCGCCTGGCCGCCGGTCTTCTGGCCGGAAGACTGGCGCTGGACGAACTTTCCCGAAAGCTGGGCCAAGCAGCCCTTCGGCACCTATCTGTGGAACTCGACCACCGTCGTGGTCCTGTCGACCATCGGCCAGGTCTTCTCCTCCTCGCTGGTGGCCTTCGGCTTCGCCCGCTTCCGCTTTCCCGGCCGCGACCCGATCTTCGTCCTGCTTCTCGCGACGATGATGATCCCCTGGGACGTGAAGATGATCCCGCTCTACATGGAGTTCAATCTTCTGGGCTGGATCAACACCCTGAAGCCGCTGATCGTCCCGGCTTGGTTCGGCGAGGCGTTCTTCATCTTCCTCCTGCGGCAATACATCATGACCGTGCCGATGGAGATCGACGAGGCCGCCCGGATGGACGGCGCGAATGCCTGGCAGCTCTACTGGCGCATCCATCTGCCGCTGATGGTCCCCGGTCTGGTGCTGGTCGGCACCTTCCATTTCATGAACGCCTGGAACGATTATCTCGGCCCGCTGATCTATCTGAACGACCAGACGAAATACACCCTGCCGCTGGGGCTTGGCCTGTTCCAGGGCCGCTATGATGTGGACAACATCGCCATCGCGGCGATCACCGTGATCCTCTGCCTGCCGCCGCTGGCCCTGTTCTTCTTCGTCCAGCGCTACATCATGGACAACGCGCTGGGATCGTCGGTGAAGGGCTAGGATGTTCGACTTCGCGCATATCCCCTTCAGCCGCTTCGGCCGGTTCCTGACGCTGTCCATCATGGACGGCGCGGTCTGGCTGAGGCTGGTTCAGGGGGGCGACCTGAAGCCGTCGCTGGGCCGGCTCTGCCGGATCACGGTTGGCGAGGGGGAGGTGGTCTGGACACTCGCCCCCGACCTCCTGACCGCCGAAACCTCCGCAGGCCGCGTCGAGTTCACCATCGGCGAGGGCGAGCGGCTGCACCTGCGCGGGCAGGGCGTGCCGGTCACCTTCGCGCTGGAAGGCTCGCGCTACGACTATGCCTATCGCACGCCGCAGGGCGAGCATTGCCTTGTCGCGGCCTATGAGAACACCCGGCTGCTGCCGCGCGTGACGAAGGGACAGGTCGAGGTTACCGGCGATTGGCGGCGCGACCATGCCGACAACGTCGCCATGACCTTCGACGGCGCGGATGGGTTCGAAGGCACCATCGACCTTTTCCCTGCCGTCCTGCCCACCTCGACCGGTGAAACCTTCGATCAAGCCCGCGCCCGCTCTGCCGCCGAATTTGCGGACTGGCTGTCCCGCGCTCCGAAGGGAGGGCAGCCCGAGGCGCGGACTCTTGCCGCCTACATCCTCTGGGCCAACACCGTCCCCGCCTCCGGGGCGCTGACCCGGCCCGCCGTCTTCATGTCGAAGAACCACATGATCAACATCTGGTCCTGGGACAACGCCTTCTCGGCGCTTGGCGTGGCGGCGATGGACCCCGCCCTCGCCTTCGATCAGTTCGCCGCGATTTTCGACCACCAGCATCCCTCCGGCCTCCTGCCCGATTTCGTCAACGACCGCGAGGCGAGCTTTGCCTTCACCAAGCCGCCAGTTCACGGCTGGGCCATCCTGCGGCTGATCGAGGATCACCCCGGCTGGCTGACCGAGGACCGCCGGGCCGCGCTGTTGCCCTGGCTGGAACGCCAGCTTTCCTACTGGCTGACCCATGCCCGCAAGGATGCCAGCCAGCTCCCGGCGTACTTCCACGGCAACGATTCCGGCTGGGACAACGCCAGCTTCTTTGCCGAGGGCGGGCCGGTCGTCTCGCCCGACCTGCCCAGCTTCCTGATCCTGACCTGCGACTGCCTCGCCCGGCTCGACCCTGCGCGTGCGGCGCATTGGCAGGACGAGGCCGCAAAGCTGATGGCACTTCTCCTGACCCTCTGGACCGGGGAGACCTTCGGTACCCGGCTTGCATCGGACCCCGACCGTCTGCGGACCGACGACAGCCTGATCGGCTTCATGCCGCTTCTCCTTGGTGCCCGCCTGCCGCGTGAGATGGAAGAGCGCCTGACCCGGCGCCTGTCGCAAGGCTGGATCACCGCCTGGGGCCCCGCGACCGAACGCCCGCAAAGCCCGCTTTACGAGGCTGACGGCTACTGGCGTGGTCCGATCTGGGCGCCGACGACCATGCTCCTGTGGGACGGTTTGCGCCGCCAGAACCGCCCCAACCTTGCCGCCGATATCGCCCGCCGTTTCTGTCGGCTTTGCGAGACCTCGGGCATGGCGGAGAATTTCGATGCCCTCACCGGGCAGGGCCTGCGCGACCGCGCCTTCGCCTGGACCTCGGCCGCCTATCTGGTACTGGCCGACTGGCTGGCCCATGACCCCGAAGGACTCTCCCGATGACCGCGTTCACCACTGGCAATCCCGCCTTCACCGCTGACGCATTGGCGGATTTCGCCGCGCAGCATTTCGGCAAGCGAGGGCAAGTGCGCCCATTACCGTCCGAGCGCGACCAGAACGCGCGGCTGGTTTGCGATGACGGGGAATATGTCCTGAAGATCGCCAACCCGGCGGAAGATCCGGGCCAGATCGACCTGCAGAATGCGACAATGCTGCACCTTGCCCGCGTCGGCCAGCCCGGCATTCCCCGCGTGATCCCGACGCTTGCCGGAACCGACCGCGCGAGTGTCAGTGTCGGTGGCCAGCCCGCCGCCCTGCGCCTTGTCAGCTGGATCGGCGGCACGCCCCTCGCCGAAACGCCGCGCTCGCTGGATCAGCTTGCGAATCTTGGCCGCTTCATGGGCGGTCTCTCCCGGTCGATGCAGGGCTTCGGCCACTGCCACGCCTTCCGCCCGGATTTCCCCTGGTCGCTGGACCATGTGATCCAGCTTCGCGACCATGCCGAGGATATCGCCGACCCCACGCGCCGCGAGATGGTGAAAAGGCTTTTCTCTAGATATGAGGCGCAGGTTCTGCCGCGCCTTCCCGGCTTGCGGGCCTCGGTGCTGCATCAGGATGCCAACGACTGGAACGTCATCACCGAAGCCGCCGACCCCGCCCGCATCGCCGGACTGATCGATTTCGGCGACATGTGCCATGGCCGCACGGTCAACGAACTGGCGATCACGCTGGCCTATGCGCTGCTCGACACCCCCGACCTCTATGCCGCCACCCGCGCGCTGGTGTCGGGCTTTGCCGCCGAATTTCCGCTGACCGAGGATGAGGCCGACCTCGTCTTCGACCTGATGCGGATGCGCCTTGTCTGTTCGGTCTGCCTTTCCTCGCGGCAGTCGAAACTGCACCCGGAAAACGACTATCTCCTGATCTCGCAGGCCCCTGCCTTCGCGCTTCTGGAGCGGCTGGAGAGAATTGACCCCGCCTTCATGATCGCCCTCTGCCGCAAGGCCGCCGGGTTCGAGGCTGTTCCCGGCGCTTCGGAAATCGTGGCGGACCTCACGGCTCGCACCCTGCACCCTATCCTGGCCCTCGACCCCCGCCGCGCCGCCCGCATCGCTTTGCCGACCGATGGCAGCCGGGCCGACATGCCCGCCTTCTCCGACCGTGCCTTCGATGGCTGGATGCGGGCGCAACGCCCGGTCAGCCTGCCCGAAGACCTCCCCTTCCTCGGCTTCGGGTTCTATGGCGAGAAACGCTCGGTCTACACCGCCGCCCAGTTCGCCGATGCGGCCAGCGAGGAGCGCCGGACCCGCCACCTCGGCATCGACATCTTCGCCCCGGCGGGCACCGCGATCCGTGCCCCGCTGGATGGCGTGGTCGAAAGCGTCAACTACAACGCCGATCCCTTGGACTATGGCCACACCCTGATCCTGCGGCACGAGACGGCGAAAGGCCGACCATTCTTCACCCTCTACGGCCATCTCGGCGGCTCGCTGCCCGGCCTCTGCCAGCCCGGTCGGTCTGTCAAAGCCGGGGACCTGATCGCCCATCTCGGCGACTGGCACGAAAACGGCGGCTGGACGCCGCATCTGCATTTGCAGGTCGTGACCAGCCTTCTGACCCAAAGCGGCAATTTCTTCGGCGTCGGCCATGACAGCCTGTGGGACGTCTGGACCGAGATCAGCCCGGACGCCAACCTACTGCTGCGCCTCGAACCGGAAAGCTTCCGGATCGACCCGGAGCCGCCGGAGACGCTGCTGGCCCGCCGGAAGGAGGCGATCGGCCCTTCGCTCTCGCTCTCCTACCGCGAGAAGCTGAAGATCGTCCGGGGCCGTGGTCCCTGGCTGATCGACCACACAGGCAGGCGCTTTCTGGATACGGTGAACAACATCACCCATGTCGGCCATTGCCATCCCCATGTGGTCGAGGCGCTGGCCCGACAGGCGGCGGAGCTGAACACCAACACACGCTACCTGCACGAAGCGATGCCGCGTCTGGCGGAACGCATCGCGGCCACGATGCCGGGCGACCTTCGGGTGGTCTACTTCGTCAACTCCGGCACCGAGGCGAACGAACTGGCGCTGCGCATCGCCCGCACGGCGCTGGGCAAGAAGGACACCGTGGTCCTCGACTGGGCCTATCACGGCAATTCCGGCGGGACGGTCGAGATCAGCCCCTACAAGTTCAAGCGCAAGGGCGGCTTCCCGCAGCCCGACTTCGTGCAGATCGCCAGCTTCCCCGACCCCTACCGCGGCCCGAATCGGGGGCCGGAGTCCGGCCCGGCCTATGCCGCCGACATCGACCGCTGCCTAGACGCCATCGCGGCCCGCACCGGCACCGGAGCCGCCACTTTCATCGCCGAGTCGCTTTCGGGTGTCGGCGGTCAGGTGATCCTGCCCAAGGGCTATCTTGCCGGCGTCTACGACCGAATCCGCGCAAGGGGCGGGATCTGCATCGCCGACGAGGTGCAATGTGGCTTCGGCCGCGTTGGCCCGGCCTTCTGGGGCTTCGCTACGCAAGGGGTGACGCCCGACATCGTCGTCCTCGGCAAGCCGATCGGCAACGGCCACCCGCTTGCCGCTGTCGTCACCACGCCGGAACTCGCCGCGAAATTTGCCAACGGGATGGAGTATTTCAACTCCTTCGGCGGCAACCCGGTGTCGATGGCGGTGGGCCATGCCGTCCTCGACGTGATCGAGGCCGAGAACCTGCCCGCCCGCGCCGTCACCACTGGCGAGCGCCTGCAGCAGGGCTACCGCGCGCTGGCCAAGCGCTTCCCGATCATCGGCGACGTGCGCGGTATGGGCCTTTTCATCGGCGTCGAACTTGTCACCGACCGCGAGGCCCGCACGCCCGCGCCAAAGGCCGCCGACCACATCGTCGACCAGCTTCGCCTGCGTGGTGTCCTCGCTTCGACCGACGGGCCGGACGACAACGTCCTCAAGATCAAGCCGCCCATGGTCTTCGGCCCGGAGGAGGCCGCGATCCTGCTCGCCGAAACCGAAGCCGCCCTTTCCACCCTGACCACCTGACCAACCCGGAGGAAACCGAATGAAATCCGCAATCCTGTCCATCGTCGCCGCCCTTGCGTTGACGACCGCCACCCAGGCCGCCGACCTTGGCGGCGCGACCCTGAAGGTCGGCTCCGACACCACCTCGCCGCCGATGGAGTTCGTCGACCCCGCCACCGGGGCCATCGTCGGCTTCGACGTCGACGTGGTGAACGCGATCTGCGCCAAGATCAACTGCAAGGCCGAATTCGTCACCACCGGCTGGGACGGCATCTTCACCGCACTGCAGGAAGGCCAGTTCGACCTCGTCGCCTCGGGCGTCTCGATCACCGAGGAACGCCAGCAGGTGATGGATTTCTCCGAACCCTACATCGTCAACGGCCAGGCGATCCTTGTCCGCGCCGCCGATGCCGCGCTGACGGTCGATGACTTCAAGTCCGGCGCGCACAAGCTGTCGGCCCAGGCCAACACCACCGACGCCGCCACGGCGGAAGAGATCGCGGGCAAGGACAACGTGCAGGCCTATGACACGTTCAACGGTTCGGTCCTGGCCCTGCGCAACGGCGATGTCGATGGCGTGGTGATCAATGGCGCCAATGCCGGCGCCTATGAGGCCGAGTTCGCCGGCGAACTGGTCGTCACCATCCGCGACCTCAAGGCCGACCCGCTGGGGCTGGTGTTCCAGAAGGGCGACGAGAGTGTCGCCGCCTTCAACGAAGGCCTCGCCGCGATCAAGGCCGATGGCACGCTGGACGCGCTGATCGCGAAATACTGGACTGCCGAATAACCGCTCTGCCTCCCGCGCCTCCCCCTCGTGGGGAGGGGGCGGGGGGCACCCCTTTCCGAATGCCGATGCTGAAAGCCGAAGGACCGACCCCATGCTCGACCAAGTTTCCGACGACCTCCTCGCCCGCGCCCGTGCGCTGCAATTGCCCCGTGACTTCGTCTTCGGCGGCGCGACGGCGGCCTATCAGATCGAGGGCGGCTGGGACGCGGACGGCAAGGGCGAAAGCATCTGGGATCGCTTCTGCCGCAAGCCGGGGGTGATCATCGACGGCTCGTCCGGCGACGTGGCCTGCGACCACTACAACCTGTGGCAGGACGACATCCGCCTGATGCAGGAGCTTGGCCTTGACGCCTACCGCTTCTCCATCGCCTGGAGCCGGGTGCAGCCCGAAGGGCAGGGGGCCATGAACCCCAAGGGCATCGCCTTCTACGACCGGCTGATCGACGGGCTTCTGAAAGCCGGGATCGACCCCTACCTGACCCTCTACCACTGGGACTTGCCGCAGGCCCTGCAGGACAAGGGCGGCTGGTACAACCGCGACACCGCCTACCGACTCGCCGACCATGCCGAGGCCATGGCGCGCCATTTTGGCGACCGCGTGAAGCACTGGACCACGATCAACGAACCCTGGACCTTCTGCTGGTCCGGTCACGCCAACGGCGAGGATGCCCCCGGTTTCCATGATGGCGTGAAAGGCGGTCTTGCCGCCAGCCACCACGCGCTTCTGGCCCATGGCCTGTCGGTCCCCCGCATCCGCGCCGCGGCACCGGGGGCCGAGGTCGGTATCGTCCTTGACCTCAACGTGGTGGAACCCGCGACCCGCGCGCCGGAAGACCTGACCGCCGCCCGCCATTTCGAACTGGCGCAGAACCGCTTCTACCTCGATGCGGTCTTCAAGGGCAGCTACCCGCTGGAGCTTCTCACCCTCTGCGACGGTCTTCTGCCGGAAATCCGCGACGGCGATCTTGCGACCATCTCCGCGCCCGTCGATTACCTTGGCGTGAACATCTACCGCCGCTCGGTCATGCAGGGGGGCACCGATCTGCCGCCGCTGAACTTCACCCGCGTCAGCCCGCCGGGCGAGTACACCGCCGTGGGCTACGAGATCTACCCGCCCTGCATCCATGACATCCTGATGTATGTGCATCGCGACTATGCGCCGAAAGCGATCCACATCTCGGAAAGCGGCATGGCGACCCGGCCCGAACTGCCCGAGGCCGACGGGCTGATCCACGACCGCATCCGTGCGGCCTATTACATCGACCATATCGCCGAACTGGACCGCGCCCGGCAGAAGGGGGTGCCGGTCAAGGCCTATTTCGCCTGGACCCTGATCGACAATTTCGAATGGGCCTTTGGCTATACCACCCCCTTCGGCATCGTGCATGTCGATCTGGAAACCCAGAAACGCAGCCCCAAGCTTTCGGCGCTCTGCTACCGTGAGGTCTTGCGTGCCCGCAGCTGAGGGCGCTTGCTTGCCCTGTTCCCTGTCCCGATGAGGTGATCCTTGCGCCCTGCCGCCCCGCGACCGACGATCAAGACCCTGTCCGAGATGACGGGCTTTTCCATCGCCACGGTCTCGAAGGCGCTTGGCAATTCGCCGGTGGTCACCGAGGCGACCCGCGCCGCGATCATCGCGGCGGCGGAACAGGTGGGCTACCAGGCCTCGCTGCGGGGCCGCTCCTTGCGGACGGGAAAGTCTTACCAGATCGCGGTGCTGATGCCCCTGTCGGTGGCGAAAAGCCATGAATGGGACGGCGTCGAATATGCCGAGATTCTGGCCGGTATCGCCGAAGGGCTGGAAGGCTCGCCCTACCGGATCGCGGTGCATCTGGTGCGTGATGCCGCCGACAGCAACGCGGTGGTGCGCAGCATCGTCGAAGGCCATCTGGCCGACGGGCTGATCTTCTCGGGCATCCTGCACGACGACCCCCGCATCGCCTATCTGGGCGAGCGTGGCTTTCCCTTCGTCACGCTGGGACGCGGTCACGGCGCCGGGCAGCACGCCTTTGTCGACATCGACAGCGACTGGGCCGCCTATGCCGCCACCCGCCGCCTGATTGAGGGTGGGCATCGCCGCATCGCGCTGGTCAACCCGGACCCAAGCCTGGCCTACAGTCTGGACCGGATCGCTGGCTACAGCCGCGCACTGGCCGAGGCCGGTCTGTCGCCGGACCCGGCACTGATCGCGGATGGCGACCTGACCGCCCGGCACGGCAAGGCCGCCGCGCTTGCCCTGACGGCCCTGACAGATCCGGCGACCGGCTTTGTCTGCGTCAACGAATCCACCGCGCTGGGCGTACTTTCCGGCCTGCACGAAACCGGGGTCGAGGTCGGGCGCAAAGCCTCGGTCATCGCCTACGACGACATCAACGCCAGCGCCTATTTCTGGCCGCCGCTCACCACCTTCCTCTACCCGCTGGAGACGCTCAGCCGGGTGCTGGCGCAGTTCATGCTGCGGCTTCTGGAAGGCGAGGACCCCGCAACCCTGTCCCATTTCGTCCGGCCCGGGCTGATCATCCGCCAGGATGATCGCCTCCACCCCTGACCGCCCCAAGGGAGACTGCCCCGTGAAACGCCTTCTCCGGCTGGACGGACTGCGCCCGGCGAACCTGCTTCTCCTCCTTGCCCTGCCGTTCCTGATCTGGCTCTTCGCCACCTCGACCGACTACACCCGGTCTTTGGCCGCGATCATCGGGGTCGAGCGCGGCGCGGCGGCCCTTGTGCCGGGCTTCCTCCTCTGCCTCGCGGTTTTCGCCGGACCCATCGCCGCAAGCCTCCTGCCACGCCGGTTTGCCTGGCCTGTTGCCGCCCTTGCGGTTCTGTCCGGGCTGGCGCTGGCCCTGACCAGTATGGGCCAACCCTTCCTCGCCTCGACCGTCGCCAATGCCGTCGATGCCACCAAATCGCCGCTGGTCGTGCAGGGCGAGACGCCCCGGATCCTGACCGACGCCGCCGCCGCCACGGTCGACCAGATCTCCCGCCTGATTGCGGGGGGGCTGACGCTGGCCAATGCCACGCTACTGCTGCTGGCGTTCCGCTCGGCGCAGCCAGCCCCCCGCCGCGCCCTCATCGCCCTGAATACCCTCGGCCTCGTCTGGCTCCTCCTTTTCGCCCATCTTGGCTTTGCCACCGGCCTTGCCGTCGCCATCCGTGCGGGTGTCACCGCCTATGTCCTCGCCTCGATCTTGGCCTTGATCTGGGTCGGGTTGATGCAGTTGAAGCCCGGCCCCCGCACGCTTCCCCTGTTCAGCCTGCTGACCATCGCCGCCCTGTCGCTGGCCGGCTGGCAGATGTTTCAGCCGCGTCTGCCCTATGCGCTGATCGGCACAGGCGAGGGCACCGTCGGCATCACCGCCGGAACCCCCGGCCATATCGTCGATGCCATCCGGCATGGCAGCTACCCCGACGCGCCCGAGGGACAGGCCAAGCTGAAGACCGTCGTGAAGCCCGAGGACGCGCTGGCCCAGGTCCAGTCGGGCAAGCTCTCCGGTGCCGTCCTCCCCACACCGCTTGCCCCGCCGGACCTGATCCTGTGGCAGACCGAAGTCCTGCCTGACGCGCAGGCGAACCTTGCCACCACCGCGCTGGTCCTTGGCATCGCGCTGGCACTTCTGGCCGCCTGCGGCTTCATCTACCAGCGTCATCCCCTTTCCATCGCCGCCGAGTTCCTGATCGACACCCTGCGCGGCATCCCGATGCTGGTGATCATCCTCTACATCGGCCTGCCGCTCGCCGGGGTGCTGAAATCCTCGACCGGAGGCTTTCTCGACCCGCCGAACCTCCTGCGCGGCATCACCGCCATGGCCATCGCCTATTCCGCCTATATCGCCGAAATCTTCCGCGCCGGAATTCAGGCCGTGCCGCAGGGCCAGATCGAAGCCGCGCGCAGCCTTGGCCTGACCCGCTGGCAGACCGCCCGCCAGGTGGTCCTGCCGCAGGCCCTGCGCATCGTCATCCCGCCGATGGGCAACGAGTTCATCGCCATCCTCAAGGACACCTCGCTCCTCTCGATCCTGTCGATCCGCGACCTGACCCAACGGATGCGCGAGTTCCAGTCGGCAACCTTCCTCACCTTCGCGCCCTACAACACGGTGGCCATCGTCTATGTCTTCCTCACTCTCATCGCCGCCAGCCTCGTCGCCCGGGTCGAACGCCGCTATCGCACCCATCGGCATTAAGGGCACCACCTGGCTGGTGACCGGGGCCGGGCGGGGGCTCGGCCTGTGCCTGACCCGCCACCTGTCGGCGGAAGGCGCGCGGGTCTTTGCCCTTTCGCGCCAGCCCGGCGAAGACCTGCCTGGCGTCACCCCTATCCCCTATGACCAGTCCGACGAGGCCTCGATCCGCGCCGCCGCCCGGGCTGTCGACCGGCCCGTGGACGTGGTGATCCACAACGCCGCGATCCGGGGCGATACCGAGGGGCTTGCCAGCCTGACCGCCGACCACCTGGCCGAGGTTATGCGCATCAATGTTGCTGGTCCGCTCCTGCTGACCCAGGCCCTGCTGCCGGTCCTGTCCCCAAACGCCGTGCTTGCCTTCATCTCCAGCCGCGCCGGGTCGTTCACCGAGGGCCACGACCCCGACGGCGACTATGCCTATTGCCTGTCGAAAGCCGCCCTGAACCGCGCCGTCGCCAAATTGGCCGACGATCTGCCCCATACCATGCTGGCGCTGCACCCCGGCTGGATCGCCACCGACATGGGTGGTCCGGATGCCCCCGGGACACCCGAGACAGCCGCCCTCCAGATCATCGCGCTTGTCTCCGGCACGGACTGTCCACCCTCGGGGAGCTTCACCGACAGCCGGGGGCGCCCCATCGCCCCCTAGCGGAAACGCCTAAGGGTCGAAGGTCGCGTCTCGATCAAGCGGCCAGACCGGGCGGCGAACGCGCGTGTAGGGGCGTAGGTGGGCCTGCGGGGTGGCCAGCGCGCCGGTGTCGCAGACGATCACCTTGCCCGCGATCGGCTCAAAGGCCGCGCGGAAATGCTGCATCGACTTGACCACCAGAAAACGCTGGCGCGCGGGCTCGATCCCGAAGGTGCGAACCTGCTGCAGGTCAAGCATCTGTTCGTTCAAGGTGACGACAAGGATGTCGATGCCCTGCACGCGGAAGACCGCGGTCGGGCCGAAGCTGTGGGTGATGCCGCCGAGGATCGGGCCGTCGCCGGTGTAGGTGCCGTCCGACAGGTGGATGACCTCGCCGGTCAGCCGCAAAGGGCCACCGCCGAAGGCGGGGTCGCATTTGCCGCCAAGCTCCAGCATGGCCTCGTCGCCCAGCCGGTGCCGGTGCAGCGTCGCGGCTGCCTCGGGGTCGATCATCGGGGCGAAGGCGCCGGGCCGGGCGCCCGCCTCAAGCAGGGCAGCAAGGAGTGCCGTCGCATCGCCATAGGCCCCGGCACCGGGGTTGTCGGCATAGTCCGCAATCACCAGTGGGCCCTTGCAGGCATCGAAAGCCAGTGCCTCCGCCGCGGCTTCCGCCGGGGTCAGGAACCTGTTGGCCACCTTGCCGCGTCCGTCCCAGATGCTGCGCGCGAGGTCGCGGGCGATGGCCCCGGCCCGCCCTTCGGCACCTGCATCATGCGTGACCAGCACGGTCGGCCCCATTTCGGCAATGTCGGCCTCGGAGAAGCCAGCGTTCACCGAAACGGCGAGGATGCCCGGTTCCGCCTCATGCTCCGCCGCGCGGGAATAGAGAGTGGCGGTCTCGGGCACGTCGGTGCGCCCGGCATTCGCCTCGTCCAGCATGGGCACATGGGCGCGGATCGTGCGCGGTCGCAGATCGCCCCGCATCGTGGCGTCAAGCAACCGGCCCGCGTGCAGCCCGGTGACCCGCATGTCGATATGCGGATAGGTCTTGTAGCTGACGAGGATCTGCGCCTGATCGACCATCGCGGGCGTCACCATGGCATGCAGGTCCAAGGTGATCGCGATCGGCAGGTCCGGCCCGACGATGGCGCGGAGGCGGCTGAGAAGCTCGCCCTCGCCATCCTCGCAGAAGCTGGGCACCATCGAGCCATGCAGCGACAGAAGGATGCCGTCCAGACTGGTGCGATGCTCCCGTGCCGCGTCACAGATGATTCCGGAGATATGGTTGAACGCCTCGCGCGCGACCGGGGCGCCGGGGTTCGCATGGGCCGAGACGGTATGCGTGATGCGCCAGCCCGCCGCGCGGCCGGCATCGAGGAAACCCGCGAGTTCGTCGTTCACATCGCCAAAGCGGTCGATGGCTGCCTGGCCCAGATCCAGCACCTCGTCGCGGAAATCCTGCAGCGTGGTCTCGCCCTTCTTGAACGTGCTGCTTTCATGGACGAACGAGCCGGTCAGGACGTGGAAGGTCATCGGAAGGGCCTTTCAGAGCGGGTGGAAACAGGCGACGGGATGGCCGGGATCGGCCGACAGCAGCGGGACTTCGCGGCGGCAGCGGTCGGTTGCCCGCGGACAGCGCGAGGCAAAGGCGCAGCCGGGGGGCAGGGCGAAGGGGCTGGGTATCTCGCCGGTAAGGGGCGCAAGCTCCTTGCGCTGCGCGGGATCGGGGGCAAAGCGCGCTTCCATCAGGGCCTGACTGTAGGGATGGCGCGGTCGGGCGGCCGGATCGGGCAGCACCTCGACCACAGAGCCGAGATACATCACCACGATCCGGTCGCAGAAATAGCGCACAAGGCCGAGGTCGTGGCTGATGAACAGGCAGGTCAGCCCCAACCGGGCGCGCAGGTCGGCCAGGAGCGCGATGATCTGCGCCTGGATCGACACGTCAAGGCTGGCGGTGGGTTCGTCCAGCACCAGGAAATCGGGGCGAAGCGCAAGGGCCCGCGCAATGCCGACACGCTGGCGCTGGCCACCTGACAGCTGGTGCGGATGGCTGTCGGCCAACCCTTCCGGCAGGCCGACCTGGGCCAGCAGGTCCGCAACCATGCCCGGCGGCAGAGTCTCGCCCTGGATCTGGAAGGGTTCGGCCAGCACCTGAGACAGGCTATGGCGCGGGTCGAGGCTGGAATAGGGGTCCTGGAACACCATCGCCATCCGGCTGCGCATCCGGCGCAGCGCGGCCGGGGGCAGGGCCGTGATGTCGGTGCCGTCAAAGCTGACACGGCCTTCCGTCGGCTCGATCAGCCGCAGGATCAGCCGGGCCAGAGTGGACTTGCCGCAACCGCTTTCGCCGACCACGCCCAGGGCCTCGCCCCTCGCGATGGTCAGGG
Source organism: Rhodobacterales bacterium (assembly GCA_017303485.1). Classification (GTDB taxonomy): domain Bacteria; phylum Pseudomonadota; class Alphaproteobacteria; order Rhodobacterales; family Rhodobacteraceae; genus Tabrizicola. The sequence continues at coordinate 45,842 of JAFLCY010000006.1, read as the reverse complement.
AGACCTCGCGTACTGCCAGCATCGTCCGGGGACGTGCCAGAAGGCCCCCGCCGGACTGGAACCGCTTGCTCAGCCGCTCGATGCGGATCAGGGGCGCGGTCATGTTCCGGCCTCCGGGTGGTGGCAGGCGACGGTCCCCTGCCCATGGGATCGAGGTGGGGGAACACTGCGGCGGCAGAGGTCGCTGGCGCGCGCGCATCGCGGGTGAAACCGGCACCCCGGCGGCATCGCGAACGCCGCGGGGACCGCGCCCGGAATGCCGCGCAGGCTGCCGCGGGCCATGCCCTCTTGCGGGATGCAGCCGATCAGCGCGGTGGTGTAGGGGTGGGCCGATTCGGCGAAGATGCCCTCGACCGGGCCTTCCTCGGCCAGCCGGCCGGCATACAGCACCGCCACCCGGTCGCAGACCTGCGCCACCACGCCCATGTCATGCGTGATCAGCAGCAGCGCCAGCCCCCGGTCGCGCACCAGCGAACCGAGGATCTGAATGATCTGCGCCTGTACCGTCACGTCCAGCGCAGTGGTGGGCTCGTCGGCGATGATCAGGTCGGGCTCGCCCGCCAGCGCCATCGCAATCACGATGCGCTGCTTCATCCCGCCCGAAAGCTGGTGTGGCCAGGCCTCGGCCACCGAGGCGGCATCGGGGATGCGGAGCTGCGTCATGAGGTCCAGCGTGCGGGCGCGGGCGGCGGCCTGCGGGAGGCCCAGATGCAAACGGGCGACGACATCCACCTGCTCGCCGATCCGCTGCACGGGGTCCAGCGCGGTCATCGGGTTCTGGGTGACAAAGCCGATCCTGCGCCCGCGCAGGGCGCGGCGCCCGGCATCGGTCATCGCGCCCATGTTCTGCCCGTCGAACCGAACCGTGCCGCCGGTGATCCGCCCGCCGATCAGCGGCAGCAGGCCCATCGCCGCCATCGCCGTCAGCGACTTGCCCGAACCGCTTTCGCCGACCAGACCCACGATCTGCCCGCGCGCGACGCTGAGCGATATGCCATCCAGCAGCGCGGCAGAGCCGATGGACACACTGACCGAGGACAGGTCCAAGAGCACGGTCATGGTGCCCTCCGCAGCTTCTGGCGGATGTCCAGCGCGGCGATCAGCGCGTCGCCGTAAAGGTTGATCGCCACCACGGTGATCGCGACGGCAAGGCCGGGATAGATGATGATCCAGGGCGCCTTGAACACCAGCGCTGAGCCTGCCGACATCATGCCGCCCCAGCTGGGAACCGGCGGCTGCGCGCCAAGGCCGAAGAAGCCCAGCGTCGCCTCCAGGATGATGGCGTCGCCAGTGGCAAGCATCGCCGAGACTAGGACGGGGGCCAGCGCGTTGGGCAACAGGTGCCGGAACAGGATATGGGAGTTCGAGGCGCCCAGCGAGCGGGCGGCCTCGATGAAGGTCTCGCCCTTCAGGGTCAGGATCTGGGCGCGCGTCAGGCGGGTGAACTGCGCCAGATAGGCGACGGAGATGGCGATCATCGTGCCCAAAGTGCCGGGGCCGATGATGGCGACCAGGATCAGAGCGATCAGGATTTCCGGGAAAGACCAGGTAAGGTCGACTACGACAGTGACCGCCCGGTCGAGCCAGCCGCCGAACCAGGCCGCAGCCGCGCCAAGAACCATGCCGCAAAGGACCGAAATCGCGATGGCCGTTGCGGCGACCGAAAGCGAGGTGCGCGCGCCCCAGATCAGCCGGGTCAACAGGTCGCGCCCGAATTCATCGGTGCCAAGCCAATGCGCGGCAGAGGCCGGCTGATAGGCATTCGGCAGGTCCTGCACATCATAGGCATAGGGCGACAGGACCGGCGCCAGAAGCGCCGCCGCGATCACCAGAAGCAGCCACAGCCCGGCCAGTCCGCCCTGCGGCCGTCGCAGCGCCTGAACCGGCGCGATCATGCCAGCGCTGCCCGGACCCGCGGGTCCATCGCGGCCTGCAGGATGTCGCCCAGAAGCGTGCCCAGCATCACCGCCATGGCAAGCATCAGGAGGCAGGCCTGCACCACCGGATAATCGTGCTGGCTGAGAGACTTGATCAAAAGGGTGCCAAGGCCAGGCCGGGCGAAGACCACCTCGACCGTGACCGCCCCGCCAAGGATCCAGCCGATCCGCAGGGCGAGAATTGTCACCACCGGGATCAGCGCGTGGCGCAGCACGTGGAAAAGCTGGATTCGCAGCGGCGACAGGCCCTTGGCATGGAGCAGCATGACGAAATCGCGCCCCGCTGCCTCGATCATCGCGACGCGGGTGATCCGCGCCACCAGCGCCGTGCCGCCCAGCCCGATGGTCAGGACCGGCAGCACCAGCGACTGCCATCCCCGCGCACCCGAGACAGGGAACCAGCCCAGTTGCACCGAGAACACCAGCATCAGGATCAGCCCGAGCCAGAAGCTTGGCATGGTGGACCCGACCAGAACTCCGCCCATGATCGTGCGGTCGATCCAGCGGTCGCGGTTCAGCGCGGCGACGACGCCCAGCCCGACACCCACCACGGTCGAGAACAATAGCGCGAACCCGCCCAGCCGCAACGAATGCGGCAGTGCCTGGGCGATCAGGTCGGCCACCGGGCGACGGGCGACGATGGCGGTGCCGAGATCACCCTGCACCACCTTGGAAAGCCAGATGCCGTATTGGACCGGCAATGGCCGGTCCAGGCCGTAGCGCACCTCCATTTCGGCCCGGGCCGTCGGCGAGGACCCGGGTTTCAGCAGGTTGTCGATCGGATCGCCCGGAATGAAATGCAGGATCGAAAAGATCACGACCGATACTGCCAGGAACACCGGCACCAGCATCAGGACCCGTCGGACCAGATAGGCGAACATGCCGGCGCTCCTGCCTGATTCGGCCTATTCCTTCACTTCCAGGTCCAGGAAGGCCGACGCGCCAAAGGCCGAGGAGTCGATCTTCTCGGGCAAAGCGATGCGGTCCTTGTTGTAGGCATAGGCCTGCACCGGCTGATAGATCGGCGCCATCGGGAACTGCGACAGGACGTATTCATGATAGGCGGTGAAGTTCTTCACCCGCTCTTCCATGTTCTTCGCCCCCGTCATCGCCGCCGTGCGCAGCTCCTCCGCCTTGGGATCGTTGAACATCGACACGTTCGGATAGCCCAGCCGGTCGCCGCCGAAGAACCAGTCGATGATATCGGCATTGTCCCAGTTGTAGGACCGCACCGCCAACTGCTGCTCGCCGGTCTTGTACTGGTCGCGGATCATCGAGCTGTCGAAGGTCGTGATCTCCGCCTCGATCCCCACGGCCTTGAGCTGGGCCTGCACCACTTCGGTCAGGCGGCGGAAGATACTGTCGCTTTGCGTCCAGAGCGACACCTTCAGCGGCTGGCCGTCCTTCATGCGCACGCCGTCCGGCCCCATGGCCCAGCCGGCCTCGTCCAGAAGCGCGTTGGCACGGTCCGGGTCGTAGTGGATCTTCGCGCCGTCCGGAACATGGCTTTCCGGCAGGGCCGAGATCAGGAACGTATCCGCGACCGAGCCGATGCCACCGAAGACCGAGGCGAGGATTTCTTCCTGGTTGATTGCCTTGGCGGCCGCTTCGCGGACCTTGATGTCGTCGAACGGAGCCTTGGTCACGTTGATCGGCATGTACCAGACATCCTGGCCCGGCATGGTCAGGATCGCCAGGTTGGCTTCCTTCTCCACTTCGCCCATCAGGTCGGCAGGGACCGAGAGCAGGAAATCGACCCCGCCGGTCTTCAGTTCGAGGAAGGCGGTCGAATCCTCGGGGATCTCGCGGAAGGTCAGACGCTCCACCTTGGCCGGGCCATGGTTGGCAGCGACCTCGGGCCCCCAGGTGTAGTCGTCGTTCCGCACCAGCACGGTTTCCTGACCGATGGAGAAGCTCTCCATCTTGTAGGGGCCGGTGCCATAAACCTCGGTCACGCCGAAGTCGTCGCCAAGCGCCACGAAGGACTTCGGCTCGACCACGCCCATGAAGGTGGCCGAGAGGTTGTATAGCAGGTTCGGCTCGGGCCGCGACATGACGAATTTCACCGTGTATTCGTCCACCACCTCGACCGAGGCGATGGCTTCGGCCATGTAGGTGTTCTCGCTCTCGGTGGCCTTGAACAGCTCAAGCCAGGCCTTGACCGCCTCGGCGTTGAAGGGCTCGCCGTTGTGGAACTTGACGCCCTGCTTCAGGTGGAAGGTCCAGGACATGCCGTCGGGTGCCTCTTCCCAGCTTTCAGCCAGCCAGGGATGAAAGGAAAGGTCGGCGGCCTGGCTTACCAGCCGGTCGAAGATCAGCCCCGTCGCCGTGTTCAGCATCGTGGCCTTGATCGGGTTGTAGGTCGGGGCGCCCACCTCGTTGGTGGCCATCACGAAAACGGCTTCCTGCGCCATTGCCTCCTGCGCCGCGATCAGCGCGGCAAGGCTGACGCTGGCCGAAAGCAGGGTCTTGCGAAAGGATTGGGTCATGGCGGGTCCTCTTCTGTTGGGGGTCAGGGTCTGCCCGGGTTTCGGCCCGGTGCGGTATGTCCGATGAAATCGCCGTAGAGAGTGGAGACACGGGCCATGCGGCCTTCGACTTCGGCGCCAAGCTCGCGGAAGACGCCGTTGACCATCAGCCCGATCAGCGAGGACATGGCCGAGGTCGTGTCCCAGAAATGGTTCAGATCGGTCGGTACGGCGAAAAGTTCGGTCACAAGGCCGGGGGCCCAGTCGCAATAGGGGTCGGTGATCAGCGTCACCGGAATGCCCTCGTCGCGCGCGGCCAGCGCCAGGTCGCGGGTCAGCCGCGAATAGCGGCGGCCGTCGATCAGGACGAGGGTCGTCTCTTCGGGGTTCGACAGCAGCACCTCGGCGAAATGCCCGCCAGCGACATCGGCCAGATGTACGCCTGCCCGCAGATATTGCAGGTTATGCACCAGCTCCGCCGCGTGGCCGCGTTCGGTCTGGAACCCGGCCACCCAGACCGCGCGCCGCCGGGCCAGCCGCTGCACTGCGACCTGGAACTCGGGCGTGGCGGCAAGCTCATAGACTGACACCAGCGCCGCGACCTCCCGCTCCAGCGCCCGGGTCAGTTCGGCGTTGCCCTCATGGCTGCGGCGGTGGAAATCCTTCAGCCGGTCGCCGATCAGCCAGGCCTTCTCGCCCAGGTCGACCTGCAGGCTGGATTTCAGGTCCTTCAGGTGGCGATAGCCGATCGACCGGCAGAACCGGCCGACCGAGGCCTCGGACATGCCAACCTTCGCCGCCACCGTCGCCGCGGTCTCAAAGGGAAGCGAGGACAGGTTCGCCAACAGATAATGCGCAAGCACGCGCTCTCCGGGGGTGCCGGTTTCAACTGCCTGGGTCAGCCGCTGGCGCAGGTCGCCGGACGGGACATCGCCCGCATCCTCTGCCCCCGTGACCGTGACCTGATCCATCGGCACATCCCCTGTTGCCGGGTAAGCGTGTCAGGAATCTTTCATTCGGTCAACATTGCAAGTAAGCTGAACGAAACTCACCAGCCCGGAGAACCGCGATGACCTATTCCGCAGCGACCCGCGCGCCCGTGCGGATCGACGGTGCCACGCTGCGTCTGGTGCGCCTGCCGCTTGTCACGCCCTTCACCATCGCGACCGGCACGATGACGGAAAAGGTGTTTCCTCTCCTGACCTTGCGGGCCGACGGGCTGGAGGGCCATGCCGAGGGCGTGATGGACCCGCTGCCCGACTACCTAGAGGAAACGGTGACGGGCGCGATGGACCTTCTGGCGCGGGTTCTGCTGCCGCAGGTGCTGGGCCGGACCTTCAGCAACCCCGAATCACTCGCCCGACTGTTCACCCCCTGGCGGGCGAATTTCATGGCGCGGGCGACGGTCGAGATGGCGTTCTGGGACCTCTGGGCAAAGGCAATGGACCTGCCGTTGCAGACCGTCCTGGGGGGCGAAGGTGAGGCCATCGACGTCGGCGTATCTTTGGGGATCGGCCCCGTTCCCGACACGCTGGCCCGCGTGGCCTCGCATCTGGAGCAGGGCTACAAGCGCATCAAGCTGAAGGTGAAGCCGGGACATGACATCGGCCTGTTGCAGGCCGTGCGCAGGGACTTTCCCGACGCGCATCTGACCGTCGATGCCAATTGCAGCTATACGCTGGCCGACAGCGCGGTGATCCGCCGAATGGACGATTACGCGCTGGACTACATCGAGCAGCCGCTTGCCTGGGATGACATCCACGACCACGCCACCCTGCAACAACGCATCCGCACGCCCCTCTGCCTCGACGAATGCATCCGCACGGTGGACCATGCCCGCAAGGCGCTGCAGAGCGACGCCGCCCGGGTGATCAACATCAAGGTCGGCCGGTCCGGGGGCCATACTGCCGCGCGGCAGATCCATGACCTTTGCCAGGCCTTCCAGGTGCCGGTCTGGTGCGGCGGAATGCTGGAATCGGGCATCGGTAGGGCGCACAACATTCATCTGTCCACACTGCCCAACTTCACCCGGCCGGGCGACACCTCCTCGGCCAGCCGCTATTTCACCCGCGACATCGTGGAGCAGAAGCTGGAATGCGTGAACGGGCGGATGCCGGTGCCGCAGGGGCCGGGGATCGGGGTGACGCTCGACCTGGACTATCTGAAGACCGCCACGCTGTCGCAGCAGGACTTCACCGCATGACCGGGCTGGTGTTCCGCGACCTGTCCGGCATGGCCGAGTTCCGCGCCGCCGAGGACCTGCAACGTACCGTCTGGGGCGAAGGCGACCTGCCCGACCCGGCAGACCTGATGATGGTGATCCAGGCCGAGGGCGGGCTGGTTGGCGGGGCTTATGACGAGGGGCAGCTTCTGGCCTATGTCTTCGGCTTCCCGACGCGCGATCCCCAGGTCCAGCATTCGCACCGGCTGGCCGTCCTGCCCGAGGCGCGGGGGCGGCATCTGGGCCTGCGGCTGAAGATCTATCAACGCCAATGGTGCCTGGATCGGGGGATCGGCCATGTGCGCTGGACCTACGATCCGCTGCGCGCGACGAATGCCGCGCTGAACATCCACCGACTCGGGGCGACCTCGGACACCTATTTGCCGGACTACTACGGCGAGATGGCGGGCATCAACAGCGGCCTGTCCTCGGACCGGCTGATGGTTGACTGGGATCTGGCCGCGCCTTTGGCCGCGGCCCTGGCCGAGGGGCGACCACGGCCGCCACAAGCCTCGGTGCCGCTGTCCGTGACCCTGCCCGAGGATCTGGAGGCGCTGACCCGGGATGCCGCTGACAGCGCGCGCAGCCTGCGCCTGTCGCTGCGCGAGGAACTGCAATCAGCCTTCGCCCATGGCCGCAGGATCGTCGATTTCGACCGGGCCCGGCGCCAGTACCTGCTGACGGCCTGAACCTGGCAATGATCGTCCCATTGCGGCTGCAGCGGAGGTTGCTGCAGGTGTTGGCGGATTGCTAAGTCCAGACGCCGCGCCAGGCTTGCAGGACTGCGCCAGTGCCGTCGCCCTCGATCACGCCCAGCAAGAGGCCCGACTGCACCCTTGCGCAAACAACGCAGTGACCCTCGACAAGGGTGGCCCCCAGCATCACGCAGACCGCCTCGCCCGGGCTGGAGGACAGCGCATCAAGCTGGTCATCGACGGCGGAGCGCTCGTCGTCCAGGAAACCCTGCAAATGCGAGACCATCTCCTCTGGTCCGCTGCTCCGGCCATCATCATCGCCGCCGGAGACCAGCCAGGCGACCAGCTCGGGACCGACAGCCGTGGCAAAGCCGGCAAGGCTGCCGCCTTTCGCATCGGCGACGCCGACTGGTGGCGCCATGGGCGGCGCAGGGAGCGGCGCCTCCACCTCGTCCTCGGCGGCATCCTCCTCGCCAAGGTCGTTCAGGTCGATCAGCACGAGGTCGGCCAGAAGCGCAACGGGAAGTCCGACGCTGACCTCCTCGCCCCCGCGGCCGATCGGGCCGGAGGTGACGCTAAGCGCGTGGCGCGGCGCGGCCACGGCACGAAGAAGTTTGATCAGGTCGTCCTTGTGTTCATCCTCCAGCACCTCGACCCCAAGGCAGCTTTCCGCCCCCGTCAGGCCGATCGCCGATGTCAGGCGCAAGATCCTGCGGCCCGACACGTCCACGGTCAGGCTCGGACCACCGGCGGAATCGAACTGCAGCGACCGGCCGAGCATCGTCTCGTTTGCGGCGCGCAGAAGTTGTGCCAGGGGGTTTCGGTCATCCGCTTCGGCAATCACCCGCGATCCGCCGGGCGCAAACCGGGCGGTCGCCTGCAGGCTCCGCAGGCGTGCAATGATGGGAAGCGTGCCCCTGTTCAACGGTTTGGCCGACCCCTGTCACCCGCCATGGGTGATACTCTCAAGCGTACCGCGGATTTTCGCTACAAAAGCGCCAAGGTCAATGCCGGGATCGCAGATGCAGCAGAGCGCATCGGCGGGCTCGGTATCCGATCGCAGGAAGACGCGTATCGAATCGCGGCCCATGATGACTGAGCCATGCGGTTCGCCGAAGGCCTCGACCGACAGCGCGAACAGGGGGTCATCAAAACTGGCGCGCGCCTGGTCGCAGAGCCGGTCAAGATGTTCCTGCGTCGTGCTGAGCGTGCCCGCGCTTGACAAGATCATGCGTGAGGACAGGTCGGTAAACGCCACCAGCCGGGCCTGCGGAAAGGCCTTCACCACCGCGCCAAGGCTTTCGTTCACGCCCAAAGCAGCGCCTTTCCTGCCTTACGACATTTTCACCCGACCGACCGGCGGGGCTTCGCCCATCCCGACGATATTGTCGGAAAAGGTCACCATCGCAGGGCCGGATTCCGCGGTCGGACGTTCCGTCCGCAGCAGACGTTCGGTTTTTGCCTCCACCCGGCGCGGCAAGACCTTCACCACCGGCGTGTTGCGAATCACCGTCAGCCGCTCGAAGGCTTCGGCGATCAGGCTCTGGCCAAGTTCGGTTTCATCGCCCGGATCCGGGGTGATGGCCGGCTTGTCCGCATCGCCCGGCTCGGGTTGGCCCTGGTCGATGATGTGGTGGATGGTGTCGAACAGGGCCCGGGAAAAGTCGGCCGCGCCGCTGGACAGCCACTTCGTCTCATCCTCACCCGCGCGCATCGCCTGCAGCAGCGAGACCGGGAAGACATCGGAGAACAGTCCCTCGGTTTCCTGTTTCACCCGCTTGAGAACCTTCGCACGGTCGGTATCGCCGTTGATCTTGTCGAAGCGGGTAATCAGCAGGATGCTGTTCTGCCGCATCTCTTGCGGGAAGGTCGACCAGACACCGGATTCCGATTGCCGCCAGGCCTGCGTCGCGTGGGTACACCACAGAACCGCATCGGCAAGATGGGCCATCCGCTCCCACACTTCCGAAGACATCGAGGGGTCGGAAATCCCCGGCATGTCGATCAGGTCGCAATAGCGCAGGATATCGCTCTTCATGAAGATGCGGATATGCTCCGTCGTCTCCAGGCTGACCTGCTCCAGCTCGGCCAGATCCAGATCATAGGCATGTCCGTCCAGCCCCATCGTGTAGGCATCGTCCGGACCGTAGGACAACCAGACCGGCGGCAACTGGGTGGCCGTGACCTTCTCCAAGAGCGGCCTTGCCCCCATCAGCACGTTGCACAGCGTGCTTTTCCCTGAGCTGAACTCGCCCATGATGGCGATGCGGGGCTTGCGGGTCAGCGGCATTCCTCAGGTCCTTTCCTACCCTTGGCCAATCAGTCGGCGTAGATGGCAAGTTCGTCCATGATGGACGAGAGGCACTCCTGCCGGTCTTCCCAGGCATTCACGCCGAACAACTCTTTCATCTCTTCCATCGAAATCTCGGAACTTGCCAGCGCGCTCATCAGAAGTTCGCGCTGTTCCTGCAGGAAGTCGCGCAGGGTGGCCTGGGTCCGTTCGCGGAACAATCCGATCTGGATCGTCTTGAGGTCGTTGATGATCGGGTCGGTCTCGGCCCGGATCAGCTTGTTGAAGTCCTGCGCAAAGGCCTTGTAGCCGCGGCGGCGCTGCCACCAGCCCTTCCACCAGCTGACCTGCAGGTCCAGCGCGATGGTCTGGCCCAGGTTGATCGGCGGCGGGATGTAGGACACGACCGGCGTCTCGATCCGGAAGCCCTCGACCGTTATCGAGAAGGTCTTGCCGTACAGGTCCGCGATCTTGAGCGCGGTTTCGTTGTTCACCTCGGCGGCGATGCCGTGCATCTTCTTCAGTACGACCTGATAGCTGGACGACAGGAGCATCCGCAGCCCAAGAGGACTGTAATGCCAGGTCGCATCCTCGCCGTTCGCCTGCAGGTGTTCGATCAGGCTGTTGGTCGCGCGGTCAAGGAAACGCTCGTAGCTCTGGTCGATGCGGTGGGTGAAGTCCTTGCAGACGTTGTTGGTCAGGTGGGTCAGCTTTTCCACCGCGCCAAGCTCGATCCGGCGCAGTTCGGAATCCAGCTGCTGCGGCGTCATCGTGCGGTTCAGCTGGCCGTCCGATTCCAGGATCCGGACCTGATCGACCACGTCCAGCGACTGCGCCAGGTTCAGCGCCTGGCGCGACGACTTCTGCAACGCCTCGCGCACCGGGCCTTCGTACATCCGCTGGCCCAGAGCATCCAGCAGCGCCGGCACGCCCGAGGCGTGCCAGACCAGCTGTTCCGCAGACCAGCTTTCCATCTTGTCGGCAAAGGCGGCACGGGTCCAGTTGATAGCGGATTCGGTCGAATCCTCGGTCATCTCGTCGATATGGCCTTCGAGAACCGCGTTCGCCCAATGCGCCGAGCCGTAGATGATGTCGATATCCGGCGGCGCGTTGTTCTTTTCCAGCGTCTCCAGGATCGCGCGGTGAATCTCGGGCACCTGGTTCGCGGGGTCCGGCAGTTCGTCGATCCGGTTGACGAAGATGATGATCTCGCGGCTCTGGCGGTGCGCGATCAGGCGGATCAGCGCCATGTCCATCGTGGTCAGCGCCTGGTGGGCCGACAGCACCACGATACAGGACCGGCTGTCGCGCACGGCGTTGATCGTGATCTGCTCGCGCATCATGAACGTGTCGTTCACGCCGGGTGTGTCGCGGACACACAGCTGGACCGGGAAATCCTCACGCTCGATGTACAGGTCCGCCGACTTGGTGATGTCGGTGAAGCGACCCTGTTCGGCCCCGCCCGTTTCCTCGTCGCCGACGCAGACATAGCGGCGCAAGAGCGCGTCATCGACAGTGCCATAGCGGTGTTCGGTGCCCAGGAGCATCTCGAACTTGCGGCCCAGTCGCGCCTGCGCCTTTTCGCGCATCTGCACGACCTGCAGGCGCAGCTTCTCAAGCTCGTCATCCGCCCCGGCGCGGGCCGCCAGCTGGCCGATGCGCCCGCCGTTGGACACCAGCTTTTCCCATTCGGCGTTGTCGAAGAACTTGAACTTCGCCTTCACGTTCAGCTCGGGCGAGGGCGTGTTGATATGCAGCGAGGTGACAACCGAGGTCCAGGGGTTCACGTCGGTCGGCAACAGCCCAGGCGCGCCGATCATCGCGTTCAGAAGCGAGGTCTTGCCCGCCTTGATCTGGCCGATCACGGTGACCGAGGGTTCGACCTCGCGCACCTGGCTCATGATGCGGGTGACTTTCTTCGCGGTGTCCGGATCGGCCATGGTCACGAAGTCGCGAAGAACGTCCTCGAACTGCGTGATCGCGTCGGCAATACGGCCCAAGCCCGGAAAGTTGCGCTTCAACGCAACTTCGGGTTCTTGCACGATGGCGCCGTCCGGCGCGTCGTGGTTCTCTGCAACGGCACCCAGTCCCATGATCACCTCACACCCGCGGGCTTGATCCGTCTGATCGGTCGCTTCGGCATGAAGGTCGAGCAGCCAAAGACACAAGTCCCCGCAATCATGTCATAAGTTTGGAAAGTGGTCCCAATTGGGCACATTCTTGACGATTCTACGCTCACAATACTGTCACGCCGCGCGCAATGTTTCCAATTCGCGTCTAAGTTGTAGAAGAAGGGTCAGCGCATCATCAGCGGGAGCGTGCCCTTTTTCCAATTGCATCAACATGATGAGGTCCATGACCTCCCCCAGGTCGATGTTGATTCTGCGGAGAGCGTCCGACTCGCCGCGAGATACCAGGCCCTGCACAAGTTCGCCCGTTTCGCGGGTATGATCCAGAATCAGGTCGACTGGAACCCTGGATTCGCTGTCGATCTCGCGCTCCAGCTCGGCAGAGCGGGTCAGGATCAGAGCAATCGCCTCGTCCATCAGTGATTGATCGCCCGCCGAAACAGATTCTGGCGCAGGTGGCGCTGCGGCGGCCGGCCTGGCCTGGGCGACGATGCGGGGGCGCTCGCGGCGGGGTGCGGGGGCGTCGGGCTCTGCGCGCCGCTCTCGCATCATGATCGCCCGGGGTGAAAACTGCGCTTCGTCCAGCGCCGGCCTGGCAGCCGCCGGCTCGGGCATTGCTGCCACGACCGGGGTGCGCGGCGGTGCGGGAGACCGGGAAATAGGCACGTCCCGCGGCGGCGGCACGGGCTCTGCCGGTCGCCCGCGCGGCTCGCGGTCAAACAGCCGGGGACGGTCGCCAGTCCGGTCGGGTCGGGCGACCGGGGCCGCTGGCTCCGGGGCGGGGGCCTTGGGCTCTGGTTCCCGCCAGTCGTCTTCATCCGTGGTCAGGCCCGGATCCGTGGCGTCGGACTGATCCTCCTCCTCCTGCTCGCGGGCTTCCGCCGAAGCGGCAATTTCTTCCGGCGTGGCGCGTAGCGAGGACAGGTCGGGCAGCGACGCGTCAGAGGCTGGCTCGGTCCGACGTGCGCCGAACAGCCCTGGGCGGGTAGCTCGGGCGGGTTCGGCAGCAGGCTCCGGTCGCGGGGTGACGGCACGCGGCCTGAGTTCGCGTGCCTGTGGCACCGGGACCTCATCCGGTTCGGCCTCGGCCTCGTCCGAAGACACGACCTCCGCCACCGTCCGGGCAAGATCGTCCGCCTCCTGTGCAACGGGTTGGCTTGACGGTCGTGGGCGCCTTGCCGGTCGCGCGGCGGGCTGTGGCTCGGGCTCGGGTTCGGGCGGGGCTTCGGCTTCGGTCTTGGACTTCCAGGTCGTCTTCAGCGGCACCATGGGTGGGGCGGCCGGGTCGCCAGTATTGGCCACCCGCTTGATCCGGTCGGCAAAGCGCTTGCTCCGCGTCGCATTCCCGTCAGGCTCGGCGGCCGCGGGGGACGGAACCGGCGTCTCGGGCTCGGGCGCTGCGGCCTCTTCCGCCAAGGGCTCGGCAGGCGGCTCCTCCAGTTCTGCTTCAACGGCGGTTTCATCCGCGATCGGGTCATCAGCCTCCTCGATCACAGGATCCGGCGCGGTGTCGTCCGCATCCGGTCCGGCTTCGCTTTCCGCCGCATCTCCGGTTGCCGGCGTGGGCACTGGCTCTGCGGCCATGACCTGCTTCTCCGGCTCGGGCGGCGGGGCCCAGGCCTTGGCGGTCTCCGGTTCCTCGCCCGGCTCCGCGAACCGGCGGGCCACCAGTTCGCTGGCCTCGACATGGCGGGCCAGCAGAAGCTCGGCCGTGTCCATGTCGGCCCGGCGCCCGGACTGGACCCTGGTCTTGATCGCCGCAATCACCGCCGAGGCACCGCTGTCGCGGAAAAGATCGCGGTTGACCGCGCCCCCCGGCGGCATCGCCATCCGCGCCTGTTTGGCTGTGATCGACAGGATCTGCCGGAATTCCTCACCGGCGCGCAGTTCCACCCTGTCGTGCATCGCCGTGGCCGAGTCGCGGCTGCCCAGAAGGTCGATCTTGGTCAGGAACATGAAGCTGTTGTCCTTGACCGAATCCGGCAGGCTCTCCCACACCGCCTGTTCTTTCGGCAGGTACGAGGTCGAACACCAGATAACGATGTCCGACCGCTTGCTGGCCCAGGTCGCCGCCCGCTTCTGTTCGGCCTCCATCGGCCCGGCCGAAACCTCCAGCAGGCTGATCACCTTCAGGGCCGGCAGGTCGATTTCCAGCGTCACCAGGGCCGGAGCAAGCGGCAGCACATCCGCGAGATCCTGGCCGGGCAGGATGGTCGTGGTGCCATCGGTCAGTGTGCAGATCATCCGCGCGTCATTGCCGTGCTGGACGATGATCGTCGGCAGGCGCAGGGTTTCGGGCACCACGACGGCCCCGACAAGAAGGTTCAGGATCGAGGATTTCCCCGACCCCGGGAGGCCGAGCAGCGCAATACGGGCCGGGCGTTCCAGCCGTTCGATCAGACGTTCCGCAGCTTCCGCCGGTCCGCCGGCGGGCAAGAGCCCCCGGTCAAGTGCGCGGCCAAGCCGCTGGGCGACTGTCAGTTCTCCGTCCGGATTTGCCATAGCTTACTTTATGACGGTGACTCGCCTTGGCCGCAACCGTACTGCCGACAAATCCTCGACCGAATGGGCGGGGTTGCTTTCTTGCACCGCATGGACAACCGGACGCGGCGTCCGCGCGGCCACCGGCTCGGCAACGGGGACCGGAGCTGCCGCAGGCTTCGGGATCGGCAGCACCCCATGGTCGGGCGCAACCGTGGTCAGCCGCCGCGGACGCGAAACCGCCATCGACGGGCCACGCGGCCTTTCCTCCCTTGGTCGCACGGAGGCGTCGTTCACCTTGATCACGGTAAAGCTGATGTTGTCCTGGTCGGGATCGTCCAGCTTGATCAGCTCGTCCAGAAGCCGTTCGGCAATCTCGGTCGAACGGTTCTTGCGATACTTGCCCAGCACCTTTTCGATCTGGGCATTGGTCAGGAACTGCAGCCCGTCGGAGGCGCAAATGACGATGTCACCGGCCTTCAGTTCGAACGGTTTCGTCGGGCAGTCGATCTTCGGAACCCGGGTTCCCATCAGAACCGAGATCAGGCAGTTGCGGTCCGGATGGTTGGCGGCGACCTGGGGGTCCATCAGGCCCGACTTCACCATGAAGTCGATCTGCGGTGCCATGGAATGATCTTCGTTCAGCTGGGACAGCCTGCCGCTGCGGTACAGAAACAGCGGAGAGTCGCCGATCGAGATCCACCAAAGCCGGTTTTCCACCAGCGCCGGCACCACCAGCGTCGCCCCCATGCCATCGGTTTCCGGGTGGCTGCGGGTGTGCTGCCGCAAGGTTTCATTGGCCAGATCCGCGACATTGCGCAGGATCTCGGGCGCCCGGAACTCGAACGCGCCGACATCGGCAAAATGGAACTTCAGCTCGCTGAAGACCTCGGTCAGGACGATCTTCGAGGCGACGTCGCCTGCCGCATGTCCGCCCATGCCATCGGCGAGGACGACGAACCCGGCCTCGGCCCCTACCGGGAAATCCGCGGTGATCGCATCTTCCTGGTAGTCGCGTGCGCCCTGGCTGATGCCCGAGGCGACGTCATAACGCGGCTCACGCGATCGCCATATCATCGGCGTCTCCTTCGGAGTCGACCGCCGACCAATTGAAGTCGGCATTACACAACACTTTCAGCACCAAGGTCGTCTCACCAATCTGAATCTCGTCGCCGTCGCCGGCCACCGCCGTCGACAAGAGCGGCTTGCCATTCAGCCGCACCAGGTTCGACTTGCCACCGTGGCCAAGATGGAACTGATGCGTCAAAGGATCATAGGCGATGGCAGCATGCTGCTGCCGCGAAATCGCCATGTCGCCAAAGTCCAGCGCGATGGTCTGGTCCGTACCGCGCCCGATCTGCGACACGCCGCGCATTACCGGGAATGCCGCCCCACGCCCGGGGCCGGCCTTGATGACCAGCCAGCCGGTCGGGTACATCACGACGCCGGCCTTGTCGCCAGGTTCGATCGAGTCGTCCATCCGACCTTCGTCGAACAGCGGGACAACGGCGGCAGGCTGCGGCTCGAAGCCGAGGACCCGCGTCTTGGTGCGGGTTGCGCGCCGCCGCGCGCCCGCATCGGCCGAGATCTCGCGCGCCGGGGTCGGGACGGGGGCCGGAGCAGGCGCCTCCTCCTCCATCTCCCAGATATTCACGATCGGGGCCGGGCCTTCCTTTGCCACGACCGAGCTGTTTGCCGTCTGGGTCAATACTTCGGGCGCGCCATCCGTCAGTTTCGGAAAGCGCCCCGCGGCCGGGCCATCGCCCCTGGCAACGGAATCGATTGCCGCTTTGGTCTTCTCAATCTGTTCGGCCTTGCTGCCGTTGAATCGTGCCCCTCGGGAGGATTTCGCCTGCCGCCGAAAGAGCCAGTCAAAGAATTTCATGTTCCCGTACTCCGTCCCGGGAAGCCCCGGGGTTCATTCATCATCGCCCGGATCGGGTTACCAGGACCTGAACAAGTCCGGGTCGCCCCCTTGGCCCAACGCATCGCCACGCTACCGCACCCAGACTGTCTTCCCTTCCACGCAGGCTGCCTTTGTCAGCCAGGAACAAACCGAGAGACCCATCACCCACTTGATCGACTTTGCTATGGGAGAACTTTGTCCAAAAAATGATCCTAATTCGGTCATTTCGCGGATCGGGAATGGTCAGGATACGCGGCTTACAACAAAATCTGCAAGCTCAGAAAGAATTCCCCGAAGGGAATGCACGGGCAGGTTGTTCAATGCCGATTTGGCGCGCTGTACCCAAGCCAGCGCGTCGTCGCGACAGGCAGATATTGCGTCATGTCGCTGAAGAATCACCATGGCCTGCGAAAGGTCACCCTCGCGCTGGTCACCCTTTTCGATCACACGCTGCCAGAATTCCCGCTCTTCCGGGCTCGCTTTGGCAACAGCCTTGATCAAGGGCAGCGTCAGTTTCCTTTCGCGAAAATCATCGCCGGTATTCTTGCCGATGACCACGTCCGAACCACCGTAATCCAGCATGTCATCAACAATCTGGAAGGCAATTCCCAAGGCATCCCCGTATTCCCGCAGCGCCTTGATTTCGCCTTCGTCGCCACCAGCGATCACCCCGCCGGACTCGGTTGCCGCGGCGAACAAGGCGGCCGTCTTTCCCCGGATGACCTGCAGATAGATCGCCTCATCCGTTGCCAGATCCTGCGCCGCCGTCAGTTGCAGCACCTCGCCCTCGGCAATGGTGGCCGAGGCGTTCGCCAGGATGTCCAGCACCCGCAGGCTGCCGGTTTCGACCATCAGCTGGAAACTGCGCGCAAAGAGATAGTCCCCGACCAGCACCGAGGACTTGTTGTCCCACAGAAGGTTCGCCGTCGGCCGCCCGCGACGACGCTGGCTTTCGTCCACCACGTCGTCGTGCAGCAGTGTCGCGGTGTGGATGAATTCCACCGTGGCCGCCAGCTTGACATGATCGTCGCCCGCGTAGCCCAGCATCCGGGCGGCAGCCAGCGTGAGCAGGGGCCGAAGCCGCTTGCCCCCGGCCTCGACCAGATGCGCGGTGACTTCGGGAATGCGGGGGGCATGTTCGCTGGCCATCCGCTGCCGGATCAGCCGGTTCACCGCGGCCATGTCCTCAGCCAGCATGGAGGTCAACTTGTCCTGCGGTGTCGTGATTTTCTCCACCGCGCTCTCGCCCGCTCCGTCCATGCCGTCCATGCCGCCCTTGCCCCGCGCACCATGCGGGAGTAACCCGAATTCATGAAGGAACTTCTGCGCACGACCGACCCGACGGTGATCGCCTTTGCCACGGTCCTTCTTGAGGGCGAGGGTATAGCGGCCTTTCCGCTGGACGTCCACATGAGCATCCTGGACGGCAGCCTTGGCATTCTGCCGCAGCGGCTGATGGTGGCCGACCAGGACCATTTCCGTGCCGCCGCCGTCCTGCGCGACAACGACATTCCGCTGACGCAGTGATGTTCGCCGAAGACGACCTGTCGGACGACAAATTTCTGTGCGGGCGCCTGCATTTGCTGCAGCCCCTGCGGGGCTATCGGGCGGCGACGGACCCGGTTCTGCTGGCGGCGGCCTGCCCGGCGGAACCGGGGCAAAGCGTACTGGACCTGGGCTGCGGCGCGGGGGCGGCGGTGCTGTGCCTTGGTCATCGCGTTCCCGGGCTGTCCCTGGCAGGGCTGGAGCTGCAACCCGCCTATGCCGATCTTGCCCGCCGCAACGCCAGGCGCAACGGCATTCCCGTCGATGTGCATGACGGCGACATTGCCCGCGTCCCCGCCACGCTGCGGCGCGATTTCGACCATGTCATCGCCAATCCCCCCTACTACCCGGCCGGCGGCAGCCCTTCTCCTGTCGCGGCGCGCGCCCGCGCCATGCAGATCGACGCGCCGCTTGCGTCCTGGGTGGCCGCCGCCACGCGCCGTCTGCGACCGGGAGGCTGGATGACGCTGATCTGCGGTACCGATGGCCTGCCGCAGGTTCTGGCCGCCCTGGCTCCCAAGCTTGGCTCGGCCGCCGTCCTGCCCCTTGCCGCCCGCGAGGGTCGCCCCGCGTTGCGCGTGATCGTGCAGGCGCGCAAGGGCGGGCGGTCCCCCTTTCGCTTGCTTGCCCCGTTCGTCATCCACGATGGCCCGGCGCATGATGGCGACCGGGAAAGCTACACGGCCCTCGCGAACGCCGTCCTGCGCGAAGGCGCCGACCTCCTCGCATCATTCCGCTGAGGCCGCCGCAGCATCCTGTCACAGGTCTGTAACAGGGGATGACACGACTCGGCTTTCGTGCTGCACTCGCCGTGTGAACAACCGAGGAGGACGGCCATGACGATCGCATCGCATCTGGTGGAACTGCGCAGGAAGCACGACACTCTCTCGGAAATGGTCGAGGAGGCCCAGCGCAGCCCCGGAGGGGATGATCTGAAGATCGCCGAACTGAAAAAGCAGAAACTCCGCATCAAGGAGGAGATTGCCCGGCTCAGCCCGAACTAAGCCTTTCTGGCGCTTCTGGCGCTGGCCCGGGCGGCCAGCGCCGCACCTCCGGTGATCAGCACCGCAGCCAGGGCGATGGCCCAGGTAGGCTGAGTGATTCCTGCGGCTACCAGAGCGAAGGTCGACAGCAGGGGTGCCGCATAGCTTGCCACGCCAAGTAGCTGAATATCGCCACGTTTCATCCCGATGTCCCAGGTGAAGAAGGCCGCGCCGACCGGCCCGAGTCCCAAAGCCAGCACTGCCGCCCACCCCAGCGCGTTTTCCGGCCAGACGGTCGGTTCAAGCGCCAGATGGCTGATCACCGACAGTGCCGCCGTCGCCAGGCAGAACACCGTGACGCTTTCTGTCGGCACCGCGCCCAGCCGACGGGACAGGACCGAATAGCCGGCCCAGGTCACCGCACAGGCAAAGGCCAGCGCAAGCCCCAGCACCGATCCCGCCCCGCCATCCTCGCGCCCCAGCACGATCACCGCTGCCCCCGCAAAGGCAATCAGCGCGCCGATCACATGCGGCGCCCGCAACTGCTCTCCCGGCAGCAGCCCTGAGAGCAGTACGATGAACAGCGGCCAGAGATAGGCGATCAGTCCCGTCTCGGCGGTCGGCGACAGCCGGAAGGCGGTAAAATACAGAAAATGGTAGCCAAAAAGTCCGATGGTGCCAAAGGCATAGACCTTCCAGCTCACGCCGCGCAGGACGGCAAATCCCTTGCGCGCGGTCCAGACCAGACCGATCAAACCGCCGATCCCGAAGCAGATTGCGTTCAACTGCAAGGGCGGCACCGGCGCGCTGCCGATGGTGAAGAGCGCAAGCAGAGACCACATCAGCACGGCCGAAAAGCCGATCAGCGTCGCCCTCGTCTGGGTCATGTCCTGGCCTTCCGCGACGCAGGTTTGCAGCGGTCCCGCATCAATTGCCGGGCCGCATCCAGCCGTGCGCGATGGTCATCATGCAGGAAACCGCGCTGGAACGACCGCTGATAGGACATGTGCAAGGGGTTGGCGTTGACTTCGCTGATCACCGGACCGCGCAGGGTCATTGCGATGTCCCATCCGATCAGCGCATGGCCGGGGAACAGCCGGTGCGCGGCCCGTCCGATCTCGACGATCTCACGCCATTGCGGCAGCTGGTAACCCATCAGAGGCAGCTCAGGACTGACAAGACTGTGTGTCAGGTCCTTCCCGGTGAAAAGGTCGCCAAGTCGCGCCTTGGTCACCCGTCCGTCACCGTCCAACGCGCATCCGACATTCTGCTTGCCATGAATGGCCGCGTCGACCCAGGTTCCCGGCGCGGGATGCCGCCAGACTGCGTACAGCACCACGGGGCCGTCGGCTTCCCAGAGGGTCACCAGCCGGATCGTGCCGATTCCGGGGCCGATCAGGGCCTCGATCTCTGCCGGCTGGCGCAATTGCTCCTGGATCAGCCACCCTCGGGGAAACTGTCGGGCCACCTCGCGCGCCAATCCTGTGACGGGCACATTGCGACCACCGATGTTCACCAGTCCAGGCTCGGCCGCGATCAGGGGCACCGACCCCAGCGCCATGGTCCCATCGACCGGCTTTGCGAAGGCGGGCAGATGGCCTGCCTCGGCCATCCAGGCCGCAAGGTCCTCGGCTGACCGCAGGGTTTCGGTCTGTCCAAAGGACGTGAAGGTCGCAAAGACGGCCTTAAGGTCCGGAACCGGAAAGCCATTGGCCCGCAGAACCAGACCCGTCAGGTACTTGTCGGTCATCAGATGCGTCTGGTCGTCCGCGCCATCCGCGATCAGCGACCTGTTGGTCCGAAAATTGGTCCTTGTCCCGACATAGGCGGCGCGGTCCGCAGGGTCACCCAGCCAGGCACCCTGTACGAAGTATTCGTCAAATTTCAGACGCTGGCCCCGCGTCATCCGGCAGATCAGATCCAGCCCGACGGAGATTTCGGACCTGCCGGTCAGTCTGGACGCGCGCCTTACGGCCGATGCAATGTCAAAGCCCGGCTTCGGCCTTTGCACGACAAGTATTGGGTGAGTGTCAGTCATGCAATCAAGCCCGTACCCCTGAAAAGGTCGCCAAGCCGTATCGCCAGACACTCACCCCTTGCAAGACGTCAGACGAAGAACTGACCGCCGTTCGCGCTGATGGTCGAGCCGGTTATGAAGCCTGCATCATCCGAGGCGAGGAAAACGCAGATCCGCGCGATCTCCTCCGGCTCGCCCAGGCGGCCGACCGGGATCAGCGGGATGATGCGTTCGTTCAGCACCTTCTCGTCGATCGCGCGCACCATTTCGGTGCCGATATAGCCCGGGCAGATCGCGTTGACGGTGATCCCGGCCCGCGCACCCTCCTGAGCCAGCGCCTTGGTGAAGCCAAGGTCGCCCGACTTGGCCGCCGAATAGTTCGCCTGCCCCGCTTGCCCTTTCTGCCCGTTGATCGACGAGATGTTGACCACCCGGCCGAACTTGCGGTCGCGCATGCCCGACCACAGGGGATGCGTCATGTTGAAGAGGCCCGAGAGGTTGGTGTCGATCACCTCTTTCCACTGCCCCGGGGTCATCTTGTGGAACATCGCGTCGCGGGTGATCCCGGCGTTGTTCACCAGCACGTCCACCGGGCCGACCTCGGCCTCGACCTTGGCAATTCCCGCTGCGCAGGCGTCGTAATCCGCGACCGACCATTTGTAGGTCGGGATGCCGGTCTCCTTGGTGAAGGCCGCCGCCGCCTCGTCGTTGCCGGCATAGTTCGCTGCGACCTTGTATCCCGCCGCCTTCAGCGCAACCGAGATCGCTGCGCCAATGCCGCGCGACCCGCCCGTGACCAATGCAACCCGTGCCATCCTGATTCTCCTTCTAGGGGTATGCTACCGTATGCCATTGAAATCCTGTTACCGAAACGAAATCGGGCGCGCAACATTATTGCGCGCCCGATTCGCATTTGCGGCAGGCAGGGTGCGTGCTTGCACGCACCATCAAGTCACCGTTCCAGGCACATGGCGACACCCATGCCGCCACCGATGCAAAGCGTTGCCAGACCCTTCTTCGCGTTGCGACGGCCCATCTCGAACAGGAGCGTGTTCAAGATGCGCGCGCCCGAGGCGCCGATCGGGTGGCCGATGGCGATGGCGCCGCCGTTCACGTTCACGATCGACGGGTCCCAGCCCATGTCCTTGTTCACCGCGCAGGCCTGGGCGGCAAAGGCTTCGTTCGCCTCGACAAGATCGAGATCGCCGACCTTCCAGCCCGCCTTGGCCAGGGCCTTGCGGCTGGCGTGGATCGGGCCGACGCCCATGATCGACGGATCAAGCCCGGCAGTCGCATACGAGGCGATCCGCGCCAGCGGGGTCAGCCCGCGCTTCGCGGCCTCTTCCGCGGTCATCAGCACCACGGCGGCCGCGCCGTCGTTCAGACCGGAGGCGTTCGCCGCCGTGACCGAGCCATCCTTGACGAAGGCGGGCTTCAGCTTCTGCATCGCTTCCATAGTCGCGCCGTGGCGGATGTATTCGTCCTGGTCCACCACGATGTCGCCCTTGCGGGACTTCACGGTGAAACCGACGATCTCGTCCTTGAACTTGCCGGCCTTTTGCGCCGCCTCGGCCTTGTTCTGGCTGGCGAGCGCGAATTCATCCTGCATGTCGCGGCTGATCTGCCACTGGTTCGCGACGTTCTCGGCGGTCTGGCCCATGTGGTAGCCGTTGAACGCGTCCCAGAGCCCGTCCTTGATCATCGAATCGACGAAGTTCATGTCGCCCATCTTCTGCCCGGCGCGAAGATGCGCGACATGGGGCGACAGCGACATCGATTCCTGCCCGCCCGCGACGATGATCTTCGCGTCGCCCAGCTGGACATGCTGTGCGCCAAGCGCCACCGCCCGCAGGCCCGAGCCGCAGACCTGGTTCAGGGACCAGGCGCTCGCCTCTTTCGCAAGGCCCGCCTTGATATGCGCCTGCCGTGCCGGGTTCTGGCCCTGACCGGCGGTCAGCACCTGGCCCAGGATCGTTTCCTCGACTTCCGCCTTGTCGATGCCGGCGCGGGCGACGACCGCCTCGATCACCGCCGCACCCAGGTCATGCGCCGGGGTACTGGCGAAAGAGCCGTTGAAGCTGCCCACGGCGGTGCGGCCCGCCGACACGATTACGACATTGGTCATTCTGTGGTCCTCTCCCAGTGCGCCCAAGCTATGAGGCAACGGCACGAGGGGCTCGCGCCGCATCACCCAATGGCCTAAGGGCATCTTGCTGCAAGTGCAAGAACCATGGCGCATGGCGCACCAGTCCGGCGTTGACTTGCCACGGACAGGGCCGGGAACCGCCCCGCCGCCGCAATCCCTGGATGTTCGCCCCCTCAGAGCGCCGCAGTCGGCCTGCCGTGCCGGAAAGCCCGGAAATCCGGTGTCACCGTTGGGGGGCCGAAGAGATAGCCTTGCAGGCAGCCGACCCCCGCTTCCCGCAGCCAGCGCGCCTCGCCCTCGGTTTCCACCGCTTCGGCGACGACATACATTCCCAGCTCCTGCGCCAGCGCGATCGCCGCCCGCGCGACGGCCTGGCCTTCGGGCAGCCGGTCGACATGCTTCACCAGGCTGCCGTCGATCTTGGCGATCTCGAACCGCAGTTCCTGCAACAGGCGCAGCGAGGTCATCCCGGCACCGAAATCGTCCAGCGCGAAGACGATGCCATGCTCCCGCATCTCGGCCATGAAGGGTTTCAGCACGTCCGGCACCTGCAGGGCGGAGGTCTCGTTGATCTCAAGGATCAGGTTCGCGCCCAAACGCGGCGAATCCTGCAGGGCGCGGCGCAGGATGTCGATCCAGGGGCGATAGCCGACCGACCGCGCCGACATGTTCACCGAGACCCGGATCTGCGGATTGCGCTGCATCGCCATCAGCCCCAGCTGCAAGGCTGCACAGTCAATCTCGCGCCCGATCTGCCTTTGCTCCACAGCAGCCATGAAATCGCGCGCCGGAATCACCTGGTCGCGCAGGTTCAGAAGCCGGATGAAGCCTTCGAAGAAGCCGATCACCGTCGGGTCCGCCGCATAGACAACCGGCTGGAACGCCAGACGCATCCGCCGGTCCTTCAGCGCCGAGGCGACCATATCCAGCGTTTCCCGGTCCTGCACCGCAATGGCCGCGTTCAGCGGGCTGGCCAATGCGGGATCGCGGTCGAACTTCGACGATTTCGGTTCCTTCATATAGCTCATGCCCACCCCCGGACGCCGCAGATACCTGTCGACAGCCTAGTCCGGGATCGGTAAACGGAAGGTCAATATTCGCATTTTGTTCTAATTCTCCCGGTCCCGAATCCGAAGGTCACGCCATGGAAAATGCCGACAATTCGACGCGATGCCCCTGGTGCGGCAGCGATCCGCTTTATGCTGCCTATCACGACGACGAATGGGGCCGTCCGGAACATGACCCGAAACGCCTGTTCGAGTTGCTGATTCTGGAAAGCTTTCAGGCGGGCCTGTCCTGGATCACCATCCTGCGCAAACGCGAAGGATTTCGTGCGGCCTTTGCGGGCTTCGACCCCGACCTGATCGCCAACTGGGGCGAGCCCGAGGTCGCCCGCCTGCTCGCCGACCCCGGCATCGTCCGCCACCGCGGCAAGATCGAGGGCACGATCCGCGGCGCGCAGGCCTGGCAGCGGATCGAGGCGCGCGAGGGCTTCGCACCCTTCCTCTGGTCCTTCATCGGGGGCCAGCCCCTGATCAACCGCCCACAGACCATGGCTGACGTCCCCGGCCAGACCCCGCAGTCCCAGGCCATGTCGAAGGCGCTGAAGCGCGAAGGCTTCAACTTCGTCGGCCCGACGATCACCTACGCCTTCATGCAGGCCTCGGGCATGGTCAATGACCACCTCGTCACCTGCGACTGGGCCTGACCCCTTGGCCTTTTGCATCGCCCCCGCCATATAGGGTCAAACATCCGACAGGAGTCCGCAATGCTGGGACTGGGCGAGAAGCCGCAAGTTGAAGCCGATCTGATCAAGGACGTCACCGAAGCCACCTTCATGGCCGACGTGATCGAGGCCAGCCGCGAGGTGCCGGTCATCGTCGATTTCTGGGCCACCTGGTGCGGCCCCTGCAAGACGCTCGGTCCGATGCTTGAGGCGGCGGTGACGGCGGCCGGCGGCAAGGTGCGCATGGCCAAGGTCGATGTCGACAAGAACCAGCGCATCGCCGGGCAGTTGCGCATCCAGTCGATTCCCACCGTCTATGCCTTCTGGCAGGGCCAGCCGGTCGATGGTTTCCAGGGCGCGGTTCCGGCCTCGGAGCTGAAGGCCTTCGTCGATCGCACCTCTGCCCTTGCCGGGGACGGAGGCCTCGCCGAAGCGATCCAGGCTGCCGAGGACATGTTGACCGAGGGCGCCGCCGCTGACGCCGCGGAAACCTTCGCCGCCATCCTGGAGGAGGAGCCCGAGAACGCTGCCGCCTATGGTGGCCTTGTCCGCGCCCACCTTGCCCAGAACAACATCGACCAGGCCGAAGGGCTGATCGCCGCCGCGCCTGCTGCGGTGGCAAAGTCGAAAGAGCTGGATGCCGTGCGTGCGCAGCTGGAGCTGGCGAAACAGGCTGCGAATGCCGGGCCCGAGGCCGAGTTGCGTGCCGCCGTCGAGGCCAATCCGGATGACCATCAGGCCCGCTTCGACCTTGCCGCCGCCCTCCTCGCTGCGGACAACGCGAAGGAAGCGGTCGATCAGCTTCTGGAGCTTTTCCGCCGTGACCGCGAATGGAACGACGGGGCGGCCAAGACCCAGCTTTTCACCATCTTCGAGGCGCTAAAACCGCAGGACCCGATCGTCCTCGCCGGTCGCCGCCGCCTCTCGTCAATGATCTTTGCCTGAACCCAGACGCGGGGCCTCTCGATGCCCATGATCGCCGCCGCCGACCTGCCGGACATCCTTCCGGTCTTCCCTTTGCCCGGGGCGCTCATGCTGCCCAGGGCGCGGCTTCCGCTGCACATCTTCGAGCCGCGCTACCTTGCCATGATCGAGGACTGCATGAAGTCCAAGCACCGGCTGGTCGGCATGATCCAGCCGCGCGAGACCGCCGACGGAGAGGACCTGCTGCAGGCCGTCGGCTGTGCCGGCCGCCTGACGGGGTTCTCGGAAACCGAGGACGGGCGCTACATGATCACGCTGTCCGGCGTGTCGCGCTACAGGGTGAGGGACGAGGTGCAGGGGTTCACCCCCTACCGCCGCTGTCGCGTCGACTGGTCGCCCTTTGCCCGCGATCTCGGCCCCGCCGAAGAGGATCCCGGTTTCCGCCGTGACGCCTTCATGGCCCTGCTTGCGCGCTATTTCTCACGTCTCGACCTCGCGACCGACTGGAGCAGCCTGAACGAAGCCGAGGCCGAGTTGCTGATCAACTCGCTTTCCATGCTTTGTCCGTTCTCGTCCGAGGACAAGCAGGCCCTCCTGGAAGCGCCTGACCTGACGACCCGGCGGCAGACCATCGTCACCTTGATCGAGTTTGCCCTGCGTGGCAGCGGCGAAGTGGAGACCCTGCAATGAGCGATCCGTCCGACCGTCGCATGCTGGAGGCGCTGGTATGTCCGGTGACCCACGCCGTCCTGTCCTATGATGCCGAGAAGCAGGAGCTGGTCTCCAAGGCGGCGCGTCTTGCCTTCCCGATCCGCGACGGCATTCCGGTGATGCTGGTCAGCGAGGCGCGCCAACTCGACTGACGCGGATCAAGGCGCGGCGCCGCGCGCGGCGCACGGGATTTCCTTGCCTCAACCCGGGTTCCCGGCTTTCCTGTCGATATCCCCTCAGCGAACGGAGCCAGTCATGACCGAGGAAGTCGTCAAAGGCCGCGATGTCACCATCCGCTTCGATGGCCATCGCTGCATCCACTCCCGCAACTGCGTTCTCGGCCACCCCGAGGTCTTCGTTCCGAACGTGAAGGGGCAGTGGATCTTTCCCGACGCATCCAGCACCGAGACGGTGATGCATATCGCACTGTCCTGCCCATCGGGGGCCATCCGGGCAGCGCACAATGACGGTTCCGCCAGTTCCGATACGCCGCCGACCGTGAATACCGTCCGTATCCGCGAGAACGGCCCGCTTGCCTTCGAGGCGGAACTGCAGATCCGGGGCGAGCCGGAAGCCACGCCACGGGCGACGCTCTGCCGCTGCGGCGAGTCGAAGTCCAAGCCTTTCTGCGACGGGTCCCATGCCGCGGCTGGGTTCACCGCAACAGGCGAACCTGCGGCAAAGGAGTTTGTCGCACTTGAGGTCCGCAACGGCCCGCTGAACGTGCAGCCGCAACCGAATGGACCGCTTCTGGTGACGGGCAATCTGGAGGTGGTCACCGGCACCGGGCACACGGTCAACAAGGTCACCCGCACCTGGCTGTGCCGCTGCGGCCAGTCGAAGAACAAGCCCTATTGCGACGGCAGCCACAAGGCCGCGGGCTTTCTGGCCGACTGACCGGCACGCCTCCTCGTGCGACTTCGTCTTCTCGTCGGAGGGGCGAGGAGGGGTGAAGTCACCGACGCGCAGAAGCGGACCTCAGGCCGCGAAATCGTCTGCGCCCACCGCATACAGCCCGGCTGCGCCTTCCTTCACCTGCGCCAGGAGGGCAGCATGTTCGGGCATGAGCCGCCGGATCATCACCCGCGCCAGCGCCTCGCGCGAGGGGTCGGCCTGCATCGCCTTCAGATGCGCATGACCGCCCAGGACCAGCGCAAAGGCCCGCAGATAGGGCACCGCGCCGGCAAAGCGGTCGTTCAGCGGCATTGCCACCAGCGCCTCGGTCGCCTCGCGCAGCGCCTCGGAGGCCGACCAGACCTCGCCCGCAAGATCGGGCACCTGTGCCCGGGCGCGTTCGGCTTCGCGCTCGATCTCGTCGATCAGCCGGAACGCCGCCTCGCCGCCATCGGCCATCTTGCGGCCGACCAAATCCATCGCCTGAATGCCGTTCGTCCCCTCATAGATCGGCAGGATCCGGGCATCGCGCAGGAACTGCGCCGCGCCGGTTTCCTCGATGAAGCCCATGCCGCCGTGAATCTGCACGCCCTGATGCGCGACCTCGCAGGCGGTGTCGGTGCCGTAGGCCTTGGCGATGGGGGTGAGGAGGGCTGCACGGGCCTGCCAGTCGGGGCTGCCAGTGGCGCTGGCCATGTCGATCGCCACGGCGCAGGACAGCGCGATGGACCGCGCCGCGAAGACCTGGGCCCGCATGGTGGCCAGCATCCGGCGGACGTCGGCATGGTCGATGATCGTGCCAGACCCTTCCACCGGCGTCGGCCCTTGCCGGCGGTCCTGAGCATAGGCCAAAGCATGCTGGAACGCGGCTTCCGCCACCCCCACCCCTTGCGCGGCCACGGACAGCCGGGCGTTGTTCATCATGGTGAACATCGCGGCCATCCCCTTGTGCGGCGCGCCGACCAGCCAGCCCTTTGCGCCGCTGAACTCCATCACGCAGGTCGGGCTGCCATGGATGCCCAGCTTGTGTTCCAGACTGACCACCCGCAGCGCGTTGCGGTCGCCGAGCCGGCCTTCGGCATCGGGAATGAACTTCGGCACCATGAACAAGCTGATCCCCTTCGTCCCCTCAGCCGCGTCGGGCAGGCGGGCGAGGACGAGGTGGCAGACGTTCGGGGTCAGGTCGCTGTCGCCCCAGGTGATGAAGATCTTCTGCCCGGTGATGGCATAGGTCCCGTCGCCCAGCGGCACGGCCTTGGTCCGCAGGGCCCCCACATCCGAACCCGCCTGCGGTTCTGTCAGGTTCATCGTCCCGGACCATTCGCCCGAGGTGAGCTTCGGCAGGTAAAGCGCCTTGATGGCGTCGGAGGCGTGGTGTTCCAGCGCCTCGATCTGACCTTTGGACAAGAGCGGCTTCAGTTGCAGGGCCAGGCAGGCCCCCGACATCATGTCGTCCACCCCGAGCGCGAGCGAGATCGGCAGTCCCATCCCGCCATGCGCGGGGTTTGCGGCCATGCCGACCCATCCGCCCTCGGCAATCGCGCGGTAGCCCTCGGCAAAGCCGGGCGAGGCAACGACGGCACCGTTCTCCAGCCGAGCGGGGGCGCGGTCTGCGGTCTTGTTCAGGGGGGCCAGGATATCGGTCGACAGACGCCCGGCCTCGGTCAGGATCGCCTCGGCCAGGTCAGGGGTGGCGTCGGCGAAACGAGGGGTGGCGGCTACCTCGGAGAAGCCCACCACATGATCGAGGATGAAACGGATATCCTTGACCGGAGCGTGATATGGCATGGGCGTTCCTTCCGGAGTCTGCTTGGCAAAATCGGGAGCCTGTCATAAGGACAGCCCCGCGCAAGGCTATTCCTTTCGCGAAGACCATCAAGCTGGACGCTGCGTCACCATGACCCTGAACCTCGCCCCGGATGCGGCCGGGATCGCAGAAGCGGTGCGACTGCTTGCCCGGGGCGAACTGGTCGCCTTCCCGACCGAGACCGTCTACGGCCTGGGCGGCGATGCCCGTGACGACCGGGCGGTGGCGCGGATTTACGAGGCGAAGGGGCGGCCCAGTTTCAACCCGCTGATCGTCCACCTGCCCGATCTGGCGGCGGTCGAGGCGATTGCCGAGGTCGGACCGAAGGCGCGGCGCTTGGCGCAAGCCTTCTGGCCGGGGCCGCTGACGCTGGTGCTGCCGCTGCGACCGGAGGCCGGCATTTCGCCGCTGGTGACTGCCGGTCTCGGGACCGTTGCGGTCCGCGTCCCTGCACATCCGCTGGCGCAGCGGTTGCTGCGCGGGTTCGGCGGGCCCTTGGCGGCGCCGTCGGCGAACCCGTCCGGGCGGGTGTCACCGACGCAGGCCGGGCATGTGCTGGAGGGCCTTTCGGGCCGCATTGCCGCAGTACTGGACGGCGGACCCTGTGCGGTGGGGCTGGAATCGACGATCCTGCTGGCCGATCCTCAGCCCCTGTTGCTGCGACCCGGCGGAGTGCCGGTCGAGACGGTCGAGGCCCTTCTGGGCGAAAGCGTGGGAACCGGGGGCGATGCGGGCAAGCCGAGTGCTCCAGGGCAACTCGTCTCGCATTACGCGCCCGAGGCAACGGTTCGGCTGGACGCGCGGGTGGCGTTGCCGGGAGAGCTTCTGGTCGGCTTCGGCGCGGTGACCGGCAGACTGACCTTGTCCGAATCCGGAGATCCGGTCGAAGCGGCGGCGCGGCTGTTCCAGACCCTGCGCGAGGCCGACCGGCTGGCGGGACCGGGCGGACGTATCGCCTTTGCTCCGGTACCGGAGACGGGCCTTGGGCGCGCGATCAACGACCGATTGCGCCGGGCGGCGGCCCCGCGCGGCTGATCCACGTTCAGGTGCGGCTGTTGGATTCCTGCCGCGCCGATCCGAATTGTGGCTTTTTGGTGCAAATTCCCCGTTCTGGCTTGTCAAAACCTATGCGATAGTCGCGCCGGGCATGAGAGCCTGAGCAACCAGAACGCCCGCCATCCAAGGCTGGACAAACAAGGGAACCGTGAGAAATGCTTAACGAATTCAAAGCCTTCATCATGAAGGGCAACGTCCTTGACCTCGCCGTCGGTATCATCATCGGCGCGGCCTTCACGGCCATCGTGACCTCGCTGGTCGACGATCTGGTCCAGCCGCTGATCGGCATGATCGTCGGCGGGATCGACTTCTCGGCCTGGGGATTCTCGATCGGCGACGCGAAGTTCAACATCGGCAACTTCATCACCGCGGTGATCAAGTTCCTGGTGATCGCCTGGGTGGTGTTCCTGCTGGTCAAGGCCGCGAATGCCGCGATGCCGAAGAAGAAGGAAGAGCCGGCTGCGCCTGCCGGTCCGTCGGACAACGATCTTCTGAAGGAAATCCTGGCCACGCTGAAGGCCAAGTAATCCCGGAAACCGTTTGAGAAGCGGCCCGCGAGAGCGATCTCGCGGGCCGTTTCCGTTTCAGATCTTCAGCGCCTCGGCTGCGCTGATGACCGGCAGTCCCAGAGCCACGCCGACCGCTTCGTAGGTCAGCTTGCCCGCATGAACGTTAAGCCCGTTCAACAGGTGCTTGTCATCGGCGCAGGCCTGCTTCCAGCCCTTGTTTGCCAAGGCCAGCATGAAGGGCATGGTCGCGTTGCCAAGCGCCTGCGTCGAGGTCCGGGCCACCGCGCCCGGCATGTTCGCCACGCAGTAATGCATGATCCCGTCGACCTCGTAGATCGGGTCCTGATGGGTGGTTGCACGCGAGGTCTCGAAGCAGCCGCCCTGGTCGATGGCGACGTCCACTAGGGCCGCGCCGGGCTTCAGCTCTTTCAACTGCGCGCGGCTGATCAGCTTGGGCGCGGCAGCACCCGGGATCAGGACAGCGCCGATGATCATGTCGGCCTCGCGTGCGAGGGCGATGGTGTTGCCCGCGCTGGCATAGGCGTTCTTGAACTGCCCACCGAACACGTCGTCCAGATAGCGCAGCCGGTTGATCGAACGGTCCAGCACGGTGACATCTGCGCCCATGCCCGAAGCGATCTTGGCCGCATGGGTGCCGACGACACCGCCGCCGATCACCAGCACTTTGGCCGGCGACACGCCCGGCACGCCGCCCAGCAGCACGCCACGGCCGCCGTTGGCCTTTTGCAGCGTCCAGGCCCCGACCTGCGGCGCCAGACGGCCCGCAACTTCCGACATCGGCGCAAGCAGCGGCAGGCCGCCCCGGTCGTCGGTCACGGTTTCATAGGCGATGCAGGTAGCACCCGAGGCCAGCAGGTCCTTGGTCTGCTCCGGATCGGGGGCGAGGTGCAGGTAGGTGAACAGGACCTGGCCCGGGCGCAGGCGCTTGCGCTCCACGGCCTGCGGTTCCTTGACCTTCACGATCATGTCTGCCTTGGCGAAAACCTCTTCCGCCGTGTCGACGATCTTGGCCCCGGCGGCGACATAGTCGGCGTCCGCGAAGCCTGCACCAAGCCCGGCCTTTGTCTCGATGATCACCTCATGACCGTTGTTGACGGCTTCGCGTGCGGCGTCCGGGGTCATCCCCACGCGGAATTCCTGCGGTTTGATTTCTTTCGGGCATCCGATTTTCATGTTGTCCTCCTCCGGGCGCTGCGCCCCTATGGCTGCAATCCTGATCCGATTTCGTGGCGATGCTTTGAATTCTGGTTGGCGCGCTGTCGGGTTCGTCGTAAGTTCTTCGACAAATACGCCAATCAGCCGCAGAATATTCCATGGCCCTCGATCTTGACGCCACCGACCGCCGCATCCTGAAGGTGCTGCAAAAGAACGGCCGGATCACCAATGCCGAATTGTCCGAGGCGATCAACCTCTCGCCCTCTGCCTGCCACCGGCGGGTGCAGCGGCTGGAGGAGGACGGGTTCATCGCCGGCTATGTCGCGCTGCTCGATGCCCGGCGCATGGGACGGATGACCACGGTTTTCGTGGAAATCACCCTGCAAAGCCAGGCCGAGGATCTGCTCGACGCTTTCGAGCGCGAGGTCGCCAAAGTGCCGGACCTTCTGGAATGTCACCTTATGGCGGGGACTGCGGATTATCTCTTGAAGCTGATGGCCGAGGACACCGAGGACTTTGCCCGCATCCATCGGCAATTCCTGAGCCGTCTGCCGGGGGTTCGGCAGATGCAATCCAGCTTCGCGCTGCGGACAGTGGTGAAGACGACGGCGCTGGCGGTCTAGGCGGCGGCCTGCAGATAGCCCAGCACGGCGCGGCGGGTGCGGTCGGTCAGGGCGGCGCGGTCGGCCTCATGCGCCTCGCTGGCTGCGTCGATCATGCCGCGCAGAATGGCAAGCACGTCCTGCGCCGTGGTTTCCGGGCGCGAGATCTTAAGTTCGTCAAGCCGCGCAGCGATCAGGACGGTGATGCGGGTGGAGAACTCGGCGGCTTCCGGGTCCGGCGGCAGCTGGGTGCGGGCCAGATTCAGCGTGCGCGATAGCGAGGGGCGCAAGAGGTAGTGCGCGACGGTGGCGTCGGTCAGTTCGTCAACCAGCCCGGTCAGGTCATGCGCCGCGTCGGAACTGACGATGCGCTCCACCGCTTCCAGCAGATTCGCCCGCTCGGCGCGGATCAGGGCGGCCAGCAGCGCGGTCTTGCCGGGGAAATACTGGTAGAGCGATCCGATCGACACCCCGGCCCGCGCGGCCACGGCGTTGGTCGTCAGCGCATCCAGGCCGCGGCCCGAGCAGAGGTCGGCTGCGGCGGCAAGAATCCCGTCCACCTTGGCGCGGGATCTGTCCTGGCGGGGATGTTTGCGAAGCTCGATCATGCCGCGACGGTAGGCCCGCGAATTGCGGCAGAAAACTGCAAAATGTGGCGAGAATTGGAAATAGATTGTTGACGCCCGCCAAGGTTGTGCCGCCGGCCTGCCACAATGTCGCCACACAATCCGCGGTTGCGGTCAGGGCGGGCCAGGGCCAATGAAAAACCCCCGGCCAGGGGCGCGGGGGTTGATCGGGCGGGAATCGCTTCCCCAGAGTCGCTTGACGTCTTAGAGACCGCCTTCGCGCTGAAGCTTCTTCCGGGCAAGTTTCCTTGCACGGCGGACCGCTTCGGCCTGTTCGCGTGCCTTCTTGACGGAGGGCTTCTCGAAATGCTGCTTGAGCTTCATTTCCCGAAACACCCCTTCACGCTGAAGTTTCTTCTTCAGAGCACGGAGAGCCTGTTCGACGTTGTTGTCGCGGACGCTGACCTGCATGTGGTTGTCACCACCTTCCTAAGCTAGAGTTGCACTATGATGTGCAGGCCGGGGGCCTATAACAAAGGTGGGCTGGCTTGTCTACCGGAAGGAGCGCGCGATGGTCGAGGACGAGGTGAAGGCGGAAGTGCTGGAGGCGGCGCTGGCGCATGTGCCCTTCGACGGCTGGTCCGAGCGCACGCTGACCGCCGCAATCGCCGAGGCCGGAGTGCCCGCTGCGCTGGCCCGGTCGCTGTTCCCGCGCGGGGGTGTCGATCTGGCGCTGGCCTATCATGCGCGGGGCGACGCCGGGATGGCAATGAGACTGGCCGCGATGGATCTGACCAGTCTGCGCTTTCGCGACCGGATCGCCACGGCGGTGCGGACGAGGCTGGACCTTGCCGACCGGGAGCTGGTGCGGCGCGGCACCACGCTGTTTTCGCTGCCGACCCATGCCGCCGACGGTGTGAGGGCGATCTGGGGCACGGCAGACCGGATCTGGACGGCATTGGGCGACACTTCGCGCGATCTGAACTGGTACACCAAGCGGGCGACGCTGTCGGGGGTCTATGGGGCCACAGTGCTGTACTGGCTGGGTGATGAATCGTCCGACCGGCAGGCGACCTGGGATTTCCTGGACCGACGGATCGAACAGGTCATGCAGTTCGAGAAGCTGAAGGCCGGTTTCCGGGAAAATCCGCTGGGCAAGGCCTGGGCGGCAGGTCCCGGCAAGCTTTTCGAAACCATTCGTGCGCCAGGACTGCGGGATGACCTGCCGGGCCGCCACCGGAACTGAGACAGCGAGAGACAGATGACCCTTTCCCACAGCATGCTTGCCATCGAGATTTCCGCCCCCGGCGGCCCGGATGTGCTGGTGCCGGCCTCGGTGCCGGTGCCGGTGCCCGGCCATGGCCAGATCATCATCCGGGTCGCCTATGCCGGGGTGAACCGCCCCGATGCCCTGCAACGCGCCGGGGCCTATGCGCCGCCGCCCTCGGCCTCGCCCTTGCCGGGGCTGGAATGCTCGGGAACCGTGGTCGAGGTCGGGCCGGGCGTTACGCGCTGGCAGATCGGCGATCAGGTCTGTGCGCTGCTGCCGGGCGGGGGGTACGCCGAATATGTGGTGACACCAGAAGCGCAGGCCTTGCCGATCCCGAAGGGCATGTCGCTGAAGGAAGCGGCCTGCCTACCCGAGACCTGCTTCACCGTCTGGTCGAACGTGGTGATGCGCGGCGGCCTCAAGGGCGGGGAGCGGTTCCTCGTGCATGGCGGCACCAGCGGCATCGGGACGACGGCGATCCAGATCGCCAGGGCACTGGGCGCGCGGGTCTTCGCGACGGCGGGGTCGGACGAGAAATGTGACGTCTGCCGGGAGCTTGGGACCGAGGCGGCCTTCAACTACCGCAGCGCCGATTTCGTATCGGAGATGAAGGCCTTGGGCGGGGCGAACCTGATCCTCGACATGGTGGGCGGGCCCTATATCGAACGCAACATCAAGGCGCTGGCCGATGGTGGGCGGCTGGTGCAGATCGCCTTCCTGCAGGGCGCCAAGGTCACGCTGAACCTGGCCGAGGTGATGACGCGGCGGCTGGTGCTGACCGGCTCGACCCTGCGACCGCAGTCGGATCTGGCAAAGGCGAGGATCGCGAAGGCGGTGGAAGAAAACGTCTGGCCGATGATCGAGCGTGGCGCCGTCAAGGTGGTGATGGACGGCGAATTTGCCCTGCACGATGCCCCCGCTGCGCATTGGCGCATAGAATCCGGCGGGCATGTGGGAAAGATCGTGCTGAAGGTCGCCGACTAAGAGGCCCGGCAATGTCGGGAATTCCCTACCCGGCAAGGGCTTGCCGGCCCTTTGACGGTTTCTTCACGCGCAATGGACGGCGACGTAGGGTAAACCGATGACAGGCGGGATCGGACCTTTCGATCCATGACTTGGCCCGAAGGCGGTTCCCCAGCCTCCGAGGGCACCGGTGATTTGAGAAAGCACTTTTCCCAGACTTCCCCTCAGCAGTTGCTTTTCCTGTCAGTCCGGTCCCGCCCCCAGTTTCCTATCGAACCGGCTCCAGCACAGCGTCCTTCAGGCGGCAATCGCGGATCACGTCCTCGCCGCAGCGGCGGAAGCCGAGGTCGGGCGTCAGGCAGATGCGTGCC
This sequence comes from Rhodobacterales bacterium, assembly GCA_017303485.1. Taxonomy (GTDB): domain Bacteria; phylum Pseudomonadota; class Alphaproteobacteria; order Rhodobacterales; family Rhodobacteraceae; genus Tabrizicola. The sequence continues at coordinate 10,449 of JAFLCY010000006.1, read as the reverse complement.
TCCTGGATCAGCCCGTCCTGGCAGGTGATGGTGATCTGGTCGCGGGCAAGGCCGGGGTTGGCTTCAAGGAAGGCGTCCTCGATCACGCTGGCAGGCACCTCCAGCGGGCGCGAGACTTCGGAGAACAGCCCGGGAATCTGGACGCGGCCATAAGCCTTTCGTGCGGTGTCATAGTAGCCTTCCGCCGAAAGTCCGGAACAGCGGCCATGCTTCTTCCACTGGTAGAAGGCCAGGCCCGCCCCGCCGGTGATATCGGCCATGGCGGCGGTCTCGGCCCGTGAAGGATCGCGCTCGCCAGTGCGGCAGTACGACGGCCAGCCGCTTTCATACTGCGGCCAAAGCCCGTGCAACACGAAGGTCAGCCCCTTGCCCGCGTCGCATTGCGGGTCATTCCGGGAATCGCCCTCCAGCGCGCACCAGGCGGCGGACCAGGACAGCGACAGGACGTAATAGTCGAAATCGCCCGCCCGCTCGCCTTCGGCCCGGGCGGCTCCTGCCCAGCACAAAGCTGCGATGGCCAACAGGAACAGGCGCATTTCCGCTTCCCCTTCGCGCAATTCGGCCCTATATGAGCGCGTGAATTCCCTGAAAACGTGGAACTCGCGGGCCCCGCCCGCCGCCGTTTTCCCGGCCCGGGAGAGATTTGTAAAGGAGAGATCCGATGTCGAAACCGCTTATGGCCAAGGCCACTGCAGTCTGGCTGGTGGACAACACGACGCTCAGCTTCGCGCAGATCGCGGATTTCTGCGGCATGCACGAGCTGGAAGTGCAGGGCATCGCCGATGGCGACGTCGCCACCGGGGTCAAGGGGTTCGACCCGGTCGCCAACAACCAGCTTGATCCGATCGAGATCACCCGCGCTCAGGCTGATCCCCTGTACCGGATGAAGCTGAAATTCAACGCCGCCGCCGTGGGCGAGGAAAAGCGTCGCGGCCCGCGCTATACGCCGCTGTCCAAGCGTCAGGACCGGCCGGCGGCGATCCTGTGGCTGGTGAAGTTCCACCCCGAACTGTCGGATGGCGCCATCGGCAAGCTGGTCGGGACGACGAAACCGACGATCCAGTCGATCCGCGAGCGGACGCACTGGAACATCTCGGGCATCCAGCCGATCGACCCGGTGGCGCTGGGCCTCTGCAAGCAGTCCGAACTGGACGCCGCCGTGCAGGCCGCCGCCCGCAAGAAGGCGGCCGAGGGCACGGTGATGTCGGATGACGAGCGCCGGAAACTGGTCTCGACCGAGCAGTCGCTTGGCATGGCGCCGGATGCGCGGATGCCATCTGGCCTGTCGGGGCTGGAAGTCTTCGGCGACGAGGAAAAGGACGAAAGCCCGGCCTCGGATTTCTCGGACGCCGACAGCTTCTTCAACCTGCCTGCCGGAGGGCATGACGACGAGGACGAGGACGACGATCGCCGTCGCTGACCTGCCATTGGCGGTACAGGAGTTCAGAACCCGGTCGCACCCTGCGGCCGGGTTTTCCATTGCCCGGAACGGGATGTGAACCCTGGCGATGCGGCAAATCAAAAAGCCCGCAACCGGTTAAGGTTGCGGGCTTTTTTGAGGAATGGTGCCCAGAAGAGGACTCGAACCTCCACGCCTTGCAGCGCTGGTACCTGAAACCAGTGCGTCTACCAATTCCGCCATCTGGGCACTGATGGGCGATGTAACGGCGCCCCATGGCAGAGTCAACGGCCCCCGATGCAATTTTCTTGGCAGTGCTTTGGCCTTGCCCGGACTGGGCTGCGCAGCTATTCATCGGGCCAGTTTCCGGTGCCCTGACGGGCGCCCGTGAAGGAGTGCGCGCATGAGCAGGCTGGTCACAATCATCGGCGGTTCGGGCTTTGTCGGCCGCTACATCGCCCGGCGGCTGGCGAAAGACGGCTGGCGGGTGCGGGTTGCCTGTCGGCGTCCGAACGAGGCGCTGTTCGTGCGGCCCTATGGTGTGCCGGGACAGGTCGAACCGGTGGCCTGCAACATTCGCGACGATGCCTCGGTCCGGGCGGTGATCCGGGGGGCGGATGCGGTGGTCAACTGCGTCGGCACCTTCCGCAAGATGGGCAAGAACAACTTCGACGCCGTACAGGTCGAGGGCGCTGCCCGGGTGGCACGCATCGCCGCGGCCGAAGGCGTGGCCCAGCTGGTGCAGATCTCGTCGATCGGCGCGGACCCGGCCTCGGACAGCGACTATTCCCGCACCAAGGGTGAAGGCGAGGCGGCCGTGCTGGCTGCTTTCCCAGGTGTGGTCATCCTGCGGCCCTCGGTCATTTTCGGGACCGAGGACCATTTCTTCAACCGTTTTGCCGCAATGACCCGGATGGGTCCGATCCTGCCGATCGTCGGGGCGAACACGAAGTTCCAGCCGGTGCATGTCGACGACGTGGCGCGGGCAGCAGTGAAGGGCGTGACTGGCGAGGCCGCGCCGGGCGTCTATGAGCTTGGCGGCCCGGAGAGCGACAGCCTGCGCGGGCTGATGGACCGGATGCTCAAGGTCATCCAGCGCCGCCGCGCGGTGATCAACCTGCCGTTCTTCTTCGCGCGGATCGTCGGCTTCGGCTTCGACATGATCGAAGCCGTCACGCTGGGCCTGATCGAGAACAAGATTCTCACACGCGATCAGGTGCGCAGCCTTGCGCATGACAATGTGGTGGCGACCGGGGCGCGGGGTTTTGCTGATCTGGGCATCACCCCCACGGCGATGGAGGCGGTTCTGCCCGAATATCTGTGGCGCTATCGTCCATCGGGCCAATATGCGGCGATCAAGGATTCGGCGAAGAACCTGAAGAAGGCCTGACGTGGACCAGACGCTCACGGCGGCCTTTCTGGGGCTTCTTGAGGGGTTGACGGAATTCCTGCCGGTGTCCTCGACCGGGCATCTGCTGCTTGCGGGGCATTTCCTCGGCTTTGAATCGAAGGGCAAGACCTTCGAGGTCGTCATCCAGCTGGGGGCGATCCTGGCGCTGAGTTCGGTCTACGCGGCGCTGGTGGTCCGGCTGTTCCTGCGGGCAAGGACCGAGGATGCCGCGCGGCGGTCGATCATGTCGGTCTTCCTGGCCTTCCTTCCCGCCGTTATCGTGGGGTTTCTGGCACATGATTTCATCAAGACGGTGCTGTTCGAAAGCCCGTTCCTGATCGCCACGATGCTGGTTCTGGGGGGGCTGGTGCTGCTGGTCATCGACCGCATCGCCCCGGAACCCCGGTATCACGACGCGCTGGCCCTGCCCTTTGGCAAATCGCTCGCCATCGGGTTCTGCCAGTGCCTTGCCATGGTGCCGGGGGTCAGCCGCTCGGGGGCGACCATCGTGGGGGCGCTTCTGCTGGGTGTGGAAAAGCGCGCGGCGGCGGAGTTTTCCTTCCTGCTGTCCCTGCCCACCATGGGCGCGGCGGTGGCTTATGACCTGTTCAAGAGCCGAGATGTGCTGGATTTCGGCGCGATCTGGGAGATTGCGACGGGCTTTGCCGTGGCCTTTGTCACTGCACTTTTGGTGGTGCGCTGGGTGCTGAATTTCATCTCGCGCAACGGCTATGCCCTGTTCGGCTGGTGGCGAATCATCGTCGGTTCGGCGGCGCTGGGGGCGCTTTCGTTGGGGTATTAGTCTGGTTCGGAACCTATACTGACCTATTTCGACAGATAAACGACAGCTTTCCTGTCTCATCTGTCAAAAAAGCTGCTATTAGGTAAGTCATACTGACTTTTATTGTCCCGGCATTGCCTGTACCAAATCGCTCCCGGAAGACCTTGCAAGGGACGCAGCCCATGGCCACGCAGAAGATGCTGAAATTCGTCACCGTCGGGAAAGAGATGCCCGAGAAGCGGGACGCATCTTCGCGCGCGCAGGATTTCAACGAGATTTACCGCGAGTTCGCCGACCGCAAGGCCGCCGAGCAGGCGAGCCGGTGCAGCCAGTGCGGCGTGCCCTACTGCCAGTCGCATTGCCCCTTGCACAACAACATCCCCGACTGGCTGAAGCTGACCGCCGAAGGGCGGTTGCAGGAAGCCTACGAGATTGCCCAAGCCACCAACACCTTCCCGGAGATCTGCGGTCGCATCTGCCCGCAGGACCGGCTGTGCGAAGGCAACTGCGTGATCGAGCAGTCGGGGCACGGCACCGTCACCATCGGCTCGGTCGAGAAATACATCACCGACACCGCCTGGGAGGAAGGCTGGGTCAAGCCGATCCGCCCCCATGCCGAGCGGACCGAAAGCGTGGGCATCATCGGCGCGGGGCCGGGCGGCCTTGCGGCGGCGGATGTGCTGCGGCGGCAGGGCGTGCAGGTTACGGTCTATGACCGCTATGACCGCGCGGGGGGGCTGCTGACCTATGGCATTCCCGGCTTCAAGCTGGAGAAGGACGTGGTGGAACGCCGCAACGCCCAGCTTGCCGAGGGCGGGGTGAATTTCGTCCTGAACTGCGCCGTCGGTGAGGACATCACCTTCGACGCGATCCGCGGCCAGCATGACGCGGTCGTGATTGCGACCGGCGTCTACAAGACGCGCGAGATCGAGGCCCCGGGCGTGGGCGCGAAGGGGATCGTGAAGGCGCTGGACTACCTGACCGCGTCGAACCGCAAGGGCTTTGGCGACGAGGTGGCCGAGTACGACTCGGGCGAGCTGAATGCCTCGGGCAAGCGGGTGGTGGTGATCGGCGGCGGCGATACCGCGATGGACTGCGTGCGGACGGCGATCCGGCAGGGAGCTTTGTCGGTCAAGTGTCTTTACCGCCGCGACCGGGCGAACATGCCGGGCTCGCAGCGCGAGGTGGCGAACGCGGAAGAGGAAGGCGTTGAATTCGTGTGGCTTTCCGCGCCGAAGGGTTTCACTGGCGGGGTGGAGGTCGAAGGCGTGATGGTGCAGAAGATGCGCCTTGGCGCGCCGGACGCCTCGGGCCGCCAATCGCCGGAAGTGATCGAAGGCGCCGACTACGTCGAGCCCGCCGATCTGGTGGTGCAGGCACTGGGCTTCGAGCCCGAGGCGCTGCCGACCCTCTGGGGCGTGCCGGAGCTGAAGGTGACCCGCTGGGGCACGATCAAGGCCGATTTCCGCACCCATGAGACCAGCCTGCCGGGCGTCTATGCAGCAGGCGATATCGTGCGCGGTGCATCGCTGGTGGTCTGGGCAATCCGCGACGGCCGCGAGGCGGCTGAGGCGATCCTGGGGTATCTGAACCAGCCCGAAGCGGTGGCGGCAGAGTAGTCTGCTTTCGGTATGTATCGCGTATGACTTCCATGCATACGCGCTTATGCCGAAGGGAAAATTAAACGTCAGGATGTGTGACCTGATCAAGGTGAAACGGCGATGCGGAAGTTTGTGATCCTTGCCTGTCTGATGGGCCCGACCACGCAAGTGGCGGCCGAGGAATTCCTTCAACGGCCTGAATCCTGCGTGCTGGTCGCGACAGTGCAGGACGATCATTGCGCAGTGACGAACCACTTCCGCTGCAGCGGCGCTGGCCAAGTCGCCTTCTGGCAGGAAATCTCGCACGGGAACGGCGCGCTGGAGGTACACTCGCTGGACGCGGATCATGGTGCCATCGAGATTGTGATGCCCGGTGGCGCGCACATCAGGTCGCACAGCAAGGGCGACCATCCGCGGGTAGCAGTAAAGACTGGCTCCTCCCGTTCCACAGAACGCGCCACCCTTGAAAGCAATGGCTCAAGTCAGTCAGCAACCATGGTTACGGAATACACTTACAAGGGCGAAACACGAGAGCTTGCCGGAGAGAGCTTTGATCGCTTGACCTACGCGAGCGATCTGGATTTCCCCGAGTCGGGAAGCAAGTTGCATACCTCGGGCAGTGTTCTGTTCAGTGACCGGCTGGATCTCATGATCCTTGAGGTTGACGTTTCGGATGGCCAAGGCGGTCCAGCCCGAAGCATCAAGCTAAAATCCGTCGCTCTTGAAGGGCAGAAAGGGTTTGGCTCGACCAAGCCCAGACATGGCTGCAACTAACCTTAGGCTGCGAAGCAGGAAACTTGCGTATGAACCGTCTCGTCCTGATCCTTTCCCTCCTCCCCTTCCCCGCCTTCGCCGGCACCTGGGAGGCCCCTGTGGGCTGCGACGTCTTCCTGACCGTGCAGTCCAAGGGCTGCCGCGTCTCGCACTACTACCGCTGCGAGGCCGACCGGCCGGGCGACCAGTGGCGGGTGGACCTCGATCAGGAGGGGCCGTTCTTCTACTCCAAGATCGACAGCGAGGGGCAGTGGCTGGAAAGCTATGACCCGATCCGGCAGGACCTGGACCCTTCGCCCGCCGATCCGGCCAGTTTCAGCGAACTCATCGCCGAGGGCATGGACACCTGGAGCTTCAGCCTGTCGAAGGCCGATGGCACCGGCAGCCGGGCAGAGGGCTATGACCGGCTGACGGGGCAGAGCTTTGTCATCGACGGGATCACGCTGCAACAGACCGAGGTGGATTTCACCGAATATGATCGTTCGGGCACGGTCCTGCGCCGGTCGAAGGGCAATGAATATGTGAATCCCGACTGGCGGCTGTTCTTTGCCGGGCCGGGCGAGACCGATCTGGGCGATGGCCAGTGGCTGCCGATCGACGGCAGCCCGATGCAGTTCATCATGCCGGGCGAGGATGGGTTCCTGTCGACGCAGCCGATCTTCGATTGCGATGCGCTGACGGCGGAGGCGGACCTGCCTCAGTCACTGTGGAGAGCCCGCTATGAGCCTTGAGCGCGAGGGCGGCTGTCTTTGCGGCGCGGTGCGCTTCAAGGCGCGGCTGACGGGCACGAATTTCGGCGCCTGTCACTGTCCGATGTGCCGGAAGTGGACCGGCTCGGCTTTGCTGGGGATCACGGTGCCCGAGGGGAATGTCGAATGGGTCGGGGCGGGGCATATCGCCAGGCGTCAGTCCTCCGGCTGGGGTGAGCGGGCGTGGTGTGCGGACTGCGGCTCGCCCGTGTGGTTCCGGGTGACGGTGGCGGGGCCCTATGCGGGCAACCTGGAACTGCCGGTCGGTTCCTTTGACGACGCCAACGGTCTGACCATGACCAACGAGATCTACATCGACCATAAGCCCGACAGCTATGCTTTCGCGGGGACCGGTCGGCAAGTTTTGACGCGCGCGCAGTGTGTGGAGAAATTCCCGCTGCTGGCCAGTGAATAAGGGGCAAGCCATGACGAAATACGATGCCGCCTGGGTGAAGGCCGAAGAGGACAAGCGCGCCTGGCTGGATGCGAACGGGCTTTACAAGACCGAGGACGAGCATTCGTCCTGCGGCGTGGGGCTGGTGGTTTCCATCAGTGGTAAGCCCTCGCGCAAGGTGGTGGAGAACGGCATCAACGCGCTGAAGGCGGTCTGGCACCGCGGCGCGGTGGATGCGGATGGCAAGACCGGCGACGGGGCGGGCATCCATGTGCAGATCCCGGTCAAGTTCTTCTACGACCAGGTGCGACGGACGGGGCACGAACCCGACGCGAAGAAGCTGATCGCGGTGGGGCAGGTCTTCCTGCCGCGGACGGACTTTGGCGCGCAGGAGCGTTGCCGGACCATCGTGGAGACGGAAGTCCTGCGGATGGGGCATTACATCTATGGCTGGCGGCATGTGCCGGTGGATGTCTCGGTGCTGGGCGACAAGGCCAATGCGACGCGGCCCGAGATCGAGCAGATCCTGATCCGCTGCGAGAAGGATATCGACCAGGAACAGTTCGAGCGCGAGCTGTACATCATCCGCCGCCGGATCGAGAAGGCGGCGACGGCGGCGGGCATTCAGGGGATGTATCTCTGTTCCCTGTCCTGCCGGTCGGTCATCTACAAGGGGATGATGCTGGCCGAGCAGGTGGCGACCTTCTACCCCGACCTGATGGATGAGCGGTTCGAGAGCGCCTTTGCGATCTACCACCAGCGCTACAGCACGAACACCTTCCCGCAGTGGTGGCTGGCGCAGCCGTTCCGCATGCTGGCCCACAACGGCGAGATCAACACGCTGAAGGGCAACGTCAACTGGATGAAGAGCCATGAAATCCGCATGGCGTCGAACAACTTTGGCGAGGCGGCGGAGGATATCAAGCCGATCATTCCGGGCGGGACGTCGGACTCGGGTGCCTTGGATGCGGTGTTCGAGGTGCTGGTGCGGTCGGGCCGCTCGGCGCCGATGGCGAAGACGATGCTGGTGCCCGAGGCCTGGTCGAAGCAGACGGTGAACATGCCGAAAGCCTGGGCGGACATGTATTCCTATTGCAACTCGGTCATCGAGCCCTGGGATGGCCCGGCGGCGCTGGCGATGACCGATGGCCGCTGGGTCTGCGGCGGCCTCGACCGGAACGGGTTGCGCCCGATGCGCTATGTGGTGACCGGCGACGGGATGCTGATCGCGGGGTCGGAGGCCGGCATGGTGCCGGTCGATGAATCGACGATCCGCGAGAAGGGCGCGCTGGGGCCGGGGCAGATGATTGCCGTCGATATGGCCGAGGGCAAGCTTTACCACGACGTCGAGATGAAGAACAAACTCGCCGCCGCCCAACCCTATGGCGAGTGGATCGAGAAGGTTGTCGACCTGAACAGCCTGTTGCGCGACATCCCCGAGACGCAGACCTTTACCGGGGGCGATCTGCGCAAGCGGCAGATCGCGGCGGGTTTCACGCTGGAAGAGCTGGAGCAGGTCCTGGCCCCGATGGCCGAGGACGGCAAGGAAATGGTCGCCTCGATGGGCGATGACACGCCGCCGGCGGTGTTGTCCTCGGTCTATCGGCCGCTCAGCCATTACTTCCGGCAGAACTTCAGCCAGGTGACGAACCCGCCCATCGACAGCTTGCGCGAAGGCCGGGTGATGTCGCTGAAGACGCGCTTCGGCAACCTGCGGAATGTGCTGGACGAGAACAACTCCCAGACCGAGATTCTGGTGCTGGAAAGCCCCTTCGTCGCGAACCGTGAGTTCGAGGTGATGGTCGAACGCTTCGGCGATCAGGTCGCCTTCATCGACTGCACCTTCCCGGTCGGCCTGTCGCTGGACGATCTGCGCATCGGGCTGGAACGGATCCGGGCCGAGGCGGAGGATGCCGTCCGTTCCGGTGCCGGGCAGCTGGTGCTGACGGATGAACATCAGGGGCCGGACAAGGTGGGGATGCCGATGATCCTTGCCACTTCGGCGGTGCATTCGTGGCTGACGCGCAAGGGGTTGCGGACGTTCTGCTCGATCAACGTGCGGTCGGCGGAGTGTATCGACCCGCATTACTTTGCGGTGCTGATCGGATCGGGGGCGACGACGGTAAACCCGTATCTGGCGCAGGATTCCATCGCGGACCGGATCGACCGGGGGCTCTTGGATGGCAGCCTGACCGATGCGATGCGGCGCTATCGCGATGCCATCGACTCGGGGCTTCTGAAGATCATGTCGAAGATGGGGATCTCGGTGATCTCCTCCTATCGCGGCGGGTTGAACTTCGAGGCGGTGGGGCTGAGCCGCGCCATGGTGGCCGAGTATTTCCCCGGCATGCAGTCGCGTATCTCGGGGATCGGCCTGACGGGCGTGGAGCAGAAGCTGGAAGAGGTCCACCGCAAGGGATGGCTGGGCGGCACCGATGTGCTGCCGATTGGCGGCTTCTACAAGGCGCGGCGGTCGGGCGAGAAGCACGCCTGGGAAGCGTCGAGCATGCACATGCTGCAATCGGCCTGCGACCGGGCAAGCTATGATCTGTGGAAGCAGTATTCTGCCGCCATGCGGGCGAACCCGCCGATCCATCTGCGTGACCTTCTGGATATCAAGGCGCTGGGCAAGCCGGTGCCGATCGAGGAGGTGGAAAGCATCACCTCGATCAGGAAGCGGTTCGTGACGCCGGGCATGTCGCTGGGGGCGCTGTCTCCGGAAGCGCACAAGACGCTGAACGTGGCGATGAACCGGATCGGGGCGAAGTCCGACAGCGGTGAGGGCGGCGAGGACCCGGCGCATTTCACGCCGGAGCCGAACGGGGACAACCCCTCGGCCAAGATCAAGCAGGTGGCGTCGGGCCGCTTTGGCGTGACGGCGGAGTACCTGAACGCCTGCGAGGAGCTGGAGATCAAGGTCGCGCAGGGGGCGAAGCCCGGTGAGGGCGGGCAGTTGCCAGGGATGAAGGTCACGGCGCTGATCGCTCGCCTGCGGCATTCGACGCCGGGGGTGACGCTGATCTCGCCCCCGCCGCACCATGACATCTACTCCATCGAGGATCTGGCGCAGCTGATCTACGACCTGAAGCAGATCAACCCGCGCGCCAAGGTGACGGTGAAGCTGGTGTCGTCGTCGGGCGTGGGCACGATTGCGGCGGGCGTGGCGAAGGCCAAGGCGGATGTGATCCTGATCTCGGGCCACAATGGGGGGACGGGGGCTTCGCCTGCGACGTCGATCAAATACGCGGGTCTGCCGTGGGAGATGGGCCTGACCGAGGCGCATCAGGTGCTGGCGATGAACAACCTGCGTGAGCGGGTGACGCTGCGCACCGACGGCGGGCTGCGGACGGGGCGCGACATC
>JAFLCY010000061.1 GCA_017303485.1 Rhodobacterales bacterium | reverse complement strand
GGGCAGGGGGCGTCCCCGCTGCTGCCAGACTGTCGAGCATGGACATGCGCTTTTTCTTGCTATCGGTCATCAGCGCCCCCACGTCCTCTGAATGAGCTGGGCAATCTCATCGTTGACGGCATTCAGGCTTTCGACTGCCCGGTCATAGGTCGTCCGGGTGAAGGCGCTCCGTTCGACCTCGTACAGGGTCTGCTTTGTCAGGCCGGCATCCGAGATGGCCGTCGACTTGAGCATCGGTGCGTTCAATACCTTGTCTCCGTACATAGTTCGCAGGAAGGCAACGATGCGATTCTGTGGTGCATCCGTCGGCTCGTAGCGGGTCAAGAGATAGCGCATCCAGTCATGCGACATGTCGGCTCCGCTATCGGCGATGACATCCATGAGGTCGGCCGTCATCCTGAGGAACTGGCTCATCGACATCACGTCGAGCATCTCGGGATGGATCGTCACCAGAACGCCCGTCGCGGCAGACAGCGCCGACATGGTCAAGAACCCGAGCTGCGGAGGGCAGTCGATAACGACGACATCGTACCGGTCATCGACCTGCGCCAGAGCTTCCTTCACGCGGAAGAAGAACAAGCCCGCGTTGCCGCGAGACAGTGCCCGCGGCGTTTCGTGCTCGAACTCCATGAGTTCGAGGTTTCCGGGAATCAGATCCAAGTTTGGTATGTAGGTCTTGCGGATGACCTGGGAGATCGGAACAGGATCTTCGTAGCGGATCGCATCGTAGAGCGTGCCGCCGTCAAGCAGGTCAAATTCCGGCTGAACCCCGTGCAAGGCCGTGAGCGAGGCCTGCGGATCAAGGTCGATCGCCAAGACACGGTACCCCTTGAGGGCCAACCTTTGAGCAAGATGCGCCGAGGAGGTTGTCTTTCCGCTTCCACCTTTGAAGTTCATTACCCCGATGATCTGAAGATGGTCTCCAGCACGACGACCAGGCAGGTAATCTCCCGGCTTGCGAGCCGTTTTCTCCAGCAGTATCCGTAAGTTATGAATATCTTCGGCCGAGTAGTGCCTCCTGTTCCCCGATGAGACTTCGGGCGACGGCCCCTTGCCATCAAGGTGAAGCTTTCTGAGGTATGAGTCGTTGACGCCCAGCAGAGCAGCAGCTTCACCTGAGGTGAATTTGCGCATAGTCTTAGAAGCGTCGGGCGGGAACAGGCTCTCACGCTGCGAATGCAGTTGCGCCGCCAGCAACTCAGAGTGCTGACGGATCACAGCGTTCAGGTCTTCCGGTGTCTCGGCCCTGCTCATCTGTCCTCTCGCGTCCGTGGCGTGTTCACGGATTTCGGCGTTTAGTCGCCCTTTTCCGTGACTATTGCCGGAGGACTCAGATTCGTGCAAGACCTTTCTAAATCTGGTGTCAGCCGCTGCGGGACGCACAAGAGTAGCCCGGGTACGGGTACAAGCTTGTCGGCGCAACCCATTTGATATACATCACAAGAAGTAGATCAACGCAGGAGGTCACGATGCAGGTCGCAAAATGGGGTAACTCGCTCGCCGTCCGCTTGCCCGCAGAGCTTGTCCGGGAACTTGGCCTCAAGGAAGGCGATCAGATCGATCTGGTCAAGGACGACGGCCAGGTCAGAGTCCGTCGTCTGGCGCGCGCGGATGAGGTGCTTACGGGTCTGCGCCGCTTCCGGGGCAAGCTGCCCGCTGCAGAGCGCCTGAGCCGCGATGACGCGCATGAGCGCTGAGTTCGCGGACACGAATGTCGTTCTTTACCTGCTCGACGATGGCCCAAAGGCCGATCGCGCCGAGATTATCCTGGGGCAGGGGCCCCGGATCAGCGTTCAGGTCCTAAACGAGACGCTGGTGAACTGTCGCCGCAAGGCTGGCCTAAGCTGGGAAGAAGCAGGGGCGTTTCTCGAAGGAGTGCGTGCTTTGTGCCCCGTCGAAGACCTGACCCTCCAGAACCATGACGTCGGCCGTGCCTTGGCGGAACGCTACGGCTTCTCGATTTACGACGCGATGATCGTGGCCAGCGCTTTGGTTGCGGGCTGCACCACGCTGTGGAGCGAGGACATGCAAGATGGCCTGCTGGTCGAAGGCCAGCTTCGCATCATCAACCCCTTTGCGTGAGCAGAGAGTTTCTGAGCATGGCGCTGGCCAAAGCCTTGTAATCCTTCCATGTCGTGGAGAATTTGCAAGGTATCTCGACTACGCAAGCAGCCCTAGCCTCTCAGCCCTCTCCAGCAGCATCTTCACCGAGGAGGGTTGCCAGCTTGTCCGCCCGCGGGGCGTACGCTCGCGCATCGCTTCCAGTCGAGTGCAGATCGCCTGAAGCGTGATGTCGGGGTCAGCGCCCTTGATGGCGGCGACGATAGCGGGCAGGCGGTCGTCGGTCTCGCGGCGGCCGGCGCGGGCGAGAACAGTCTCGGGCAGAAAGCCGTCGCGGACGTAGGCATTCACGGCGCGCAGGAGTCGGCTCTGCGTCCAGTGCCGGTCGCGGGGCAGGGGGGCGTTGACGATGCGCAGCACGTCCTCCCAGGCCATGTCGGGCCGCAGGCGGCGGACATGGGGTACCCAGTCTTGCGCCGTCTCGTTGAGGCGATCCATGTAACCGTCTTGCCGCGCCAGCCGTACCTTGCGAAGCGCCGCGGGATCGCGGGCGCGCAAGCCCGGATTGCCGCCGATCCGCCCCTTGCTGCGCGCCGAGGCCAGCCCCGCCTTGGTGCGTTCCCGGATCAGGGCACGTTCGAACTCAGCCGCGGCGCCCAGGACTTGCAGGGTGAACTTGCCCTGCGGCGAGGACGTGTCGATCGGATCGGTCAGCGAGCGGAAGAAAGCGCCTTTGGCCTCCAGCCGTTCGATCACCTCCAGCAGATGCGACAGCGACCGCGCCAGACGGTCTATGCGCACCACCACCAGCGTGTCGCCTTTGCCGATCCGTTCCAGCACGCGGACCAGCACGGGCCGTGCGCGATTGCCGCCCGAGGCCTGCTCCTCGTGAATCTCGACGCAGCCCGCGGATTTCAGGGCCTGCGACTGGGGCAGGGGGGTCTGATCCTCGGTCGAGACGCGCGCGTAGCCTATCAAAGGCATCAAAACAGGCTGTTTGCAGTTTCATATACCGCCACTAAACGACCGTTTGTAAACGAATGCAAGTAGGTGCTCTCTCGTCGCGCTCGTCCAAAAACCCTTGGTTTCCTTGCGCTGAGCGCGATCTGAGAGGTTTCACCGGCAGTCGCGCGCGCATACTATATAACGAGCGAAGGCAACCGCCACAAAATCACTTGGGTAATGTGCAAAAGAACAGTATTTTGCACATATGAAGACCCAAGCATCCGCTTTGACTGATGATTTCAATGACCCTCTCATCACCATCGAGGAGGGTGAAGAGGCTCACGAAGAGGATCTCTGGTTTCTGCCGGGACCATTCGAAGAAGAACCAGATGATTTGCCTCCCGGGCCGCGTGCAGAACCGCCGGACTCTGCCGTCATCGAAGACTGGGCAAAGGCAGAAGGCGTTCACGCTGCGCGACTGGCAAGAGTGGCTGGACGCCTGGGTGCTCTGGATGACAGGCTGCTGCGTGGCCCGGAAGGCTGGCGGCATCGCCTCGCTCTTATCGAGGCAGAGGACCTTAGCTGGTTCGCAGGGGATCGGGTGAGTTCTGATCGTCTGGCGCTTTGGATATCGATGCGGCTGTCAGGTGCACAGGATGACCCAAATGCGCTGGCAAGAGTTGGATGGGCTGTTCGGCGCCTGACAGGCGGTCCCGGACCGAAGGCTGACTTGGCCGCCTTCCTGGATCGCCGCGATCCCGAGAACATTGAAGGCAGCGCTGAGCGTTTCGAAGATCGCGCGGGCGGATGGTTGGACATAATGGCCGCAGCAGCCGAGCTCCACCCAATCACGCGGGCTTGCATGGGCTTTCATCTCTGGAACCTGGCCGGCCTCGGACAGCACGGCGGCCAGATGGAAGCCGCCGTCACCGCGTCCCGGATCGCGGCCAGCGATGGAAGCGGCGCCATCTTCGCACCGCTCGCCATGGGCGGGGCAGGGGGGCTGCGTGGTTCGGGCTTGCCGCCCGAACGTTTGGCCCGCTGGCTGGATGGGATGAACAGCGCAATTCTAACGGCAATGCGCCATCTAGATGGTACCCAAACATGGAGTGTTCGGGCGGAAGGAGCCATGTCTCAGCTTTCGGGCAGAACTCCGGCCGCTCTTCGGTCTGTGTTGACAGAGTGGCCTTTGGTGTCGGCCCCGATGGCGGAGGCCCTAACAGGCGCAAGTCGCGCGGCTGTTCAAAGGAACCTCGCATGGATGGAAGAGCGAGGCCTGATCCGAGAAGTGACGCAACAAGGACGATTCAGAATGTGGCGGATCAAGGACTAGACCTTTGTGATCAGATCCAGCGACAGGGACCTTCTCGGTTCATTGAGGGAGGAGCGCTTGACGCCAATACTTACGTTCATCGATGCGGCCAAAGGGTCGTGGTTTGAACATCGACCTAAGTGTTTTGGTCAGAATCGCTCTGTGTGATCCGGCAACGAGCTAAGGCAGGCTTTCGAAAAGATCCGGTGTGTCCTCGTCGCGCCGCCTGCTCAGACCTTCGCCAAGATGCAGGCAAGGGTGCTTAATTCGTGTCAGGCCTTTGCCGCCCTCAAAATGGACCCACCCTCCTCTGGGCATGCCAACGCTTACGATCAGCGCCCCACATATTGGACAAGTCCGCCTGAACGATGCGCCCCTCTTGCTTTCACGATCGCCCCGAACTGCCCAACCGCCGCGGACGGATACCGTGCGCCCTGACGACAGACGGCGGGTGTGTGCCTTCCGGTAATACCAGCGGTCCGTCATCCCGTACCCCTTCTTTCCTCTATCCGGCTGCCGCTTGGGGTCGAGCGCACGTAAAAGCCTTGTGGAATAGCCTCCTGCACCAGTCCGACGTGCGAGATCAGGCCGACGGCCCGGCTGCCCTCTGTCAGCGCAGCAAGAACTTGGATCACCTGATCCAACGTGCCCGCCCCATTCTCGGTGTCGAGGCTCCCGAAGACTTCATCGAAAAAAAGTGTCCATCCGGATCTTGCCCGAAAGGCTCTCGACCACATCAGCTAGCCCAAGCGCGAGGGCCAGTGCCGCGATAAAGGTTTCGCCGCCTGACAGCGTTGCTGTCGGGCGCGCCTTGCCGGTGTTGATGTCGAAGACCTCGATTTCGAGCCCACGCTTGCCGCGACCGCCAGATGGCTCGAGCCCACGCGTTAGCCGGTAGCGACCACGTGTCATAGGGTCGAGCCTCATATTCGCCGCCTTGAGAACCTGGTCGAACATTGCTCCGATCGCGAAGGTCTCGAGTGTCATCTTGAAATCGTTCTTGCCGTTAGCCAGATCAGCCAGCCCCCGGAGCGGACCGGTCTCAGTTTCAAGCCGCTCGGTTTCGGTCATAGCCGCGGCAAGCGATTCCTTGAATTTGGCCAGTGACGATACATCCGTTCTCGCTGTGGCAAGTGCAGCGTTGGCCGCGTTCAAGGTCTGGGTGGCGTCTGCCAACGCCAGCTGTAGCGGGGCAAGATCCCGGCGTTCACGATCTGCACAAGCGGCTATGGCGTTCTGCAATGTCGTGCGAGCAGCGATCAATCCATCGCGGTGATCGGTCACCTTCTTGCGGTCGGCGTCGAGAGTCGGGAAATGGCTCTTGCAGGCATCATATCCCGCTTTGTCCAGCCCAACCTCGGTAAGCCGAGCGACAAAATCACCTTGTGCCTTCTTCACGCGCTGCTGCTGCCCGTCGCGCGCCCGCTTCGCTGCTTCTAGCTGCTCTTGCGAACGGGTGAGCACTTCACTGACGGCTCGGTCCTGTTGCGTCGCCACTTCCAGCGCCTCGGAGAGTTGCCTTTGCTCTCTCTGCAACGCCTCCCGTCGAGCGACAACCGCCTCGGGCGTGCGCAGACCTTCCGGCAGGGCCTCGATCACTGTGTCCAGCTTGGCGCGCGCGCCGGCAAGAGCGGTCTCGGCCTTTCCCGCAGCGGTGACCGCCAGCGTCACCCGCGGCCGCGCGCCGCGCTACGCCGGAGGCTCCGCGCGCGGCCTCCTACACCACCACCCGAGACACTGCCGGTTCACGATGTCCTTGCATTCCGCGCAGCATCCACACAAGCGTCAGGTCGAAATCCTCGGCCATGGCCGCGATCTTCGCCACCTGGTCGTCGCCATGCATCTTGGCAAAGCGGGCATAGGGGTGCAGCCGGGCAATCGGCCAAGCCTCGATCTGGCTCGGCGCGAAGACGAGGTCCATGGGATGCGGCTCGGGATGAGAGGGGGGAAATCAAAAAAAGCGCCCGTGAGGGGGGCCTCCGGGCTCAATTCTTCAATGATCAAGGGGCGGGTCAATCGAGGCAGGCCTGTCAACGGGGAAAGTGAAGCGGACTCAACGACTTCTCGCAAACAGGCTTCCAGAGGGTGGCCTCTGGCAACTTGGCTTTCCCGGAGGTGGCTTCCCTGAAGCTTGAACGCTGCCAGAAAAGTAGCCCGATCATCGAACCAGAAATGCGCCGGCAGACCCCTCCCGGTTCATCTCACCGCGCAGCCTGGCGAGCCACCACTGCAAGCGCAAACTCCACAAGGTAATCATTGAGCGCCCGAGACGCGGCTGTGGCGGCCTCCGCATCTCTTTCAGAGATGGCCGTCAGAATGGCGCGGTGCAGATCCCGCCCGCGTAAGATATCGTTATTTTCCTCGCGCGCATGAACGATCCAGAACCGTCGCGACAACCCCTGCAATGGGAGCATCAGCGACCCGAGATAGCGGTTCCCGGCGGCATCGAGGATGAGCGCATGGGTTTCCCGGATGGTGTCGGTGTACTCCTGCAAGGTGAACTGGCCTTCCAGACGGGATGCCAAGCTTTGCATGGCCTCCCGCTGTGTCTTGCTGGCTCTCTTGCTCGCGAGGTCTACTGCCAGCACCTCGACGGCGCGGCGGACCTCAAGTCGGCTGAGCTGATCCTCGACTGTGATTGCCGGGATTTCGATCCCACGGCTGGCATGCACTCGGATCATGTAGCTGGGCGCCAGGCGCTGGATCGCCTCGCGAATCGGTGTCCGCCCCAAGCCGATGAGCTCGACGATGGTCCGTTCGGACACCATCGACCCAGGGGCGAGTTCGCCCCGCTCGATCATGCCCTGCAGCATGGCAACCGCCTGCTCTGTCTTGTTCATTTCCGTCTCCAGCCCAACTGCGGCGCACCGCGCCGCTCTATATCAAGGCAGATTGACATACTGCCGATATATCGCTCATATATTGTAAATCACAAACAAGGTCGAGAAGGACGCCGCCATGAAGTACTCGCCCGGTGCTGAACGCTGCCCATTGCCGTATTCGCCATTCAAGAGCTGCACCGTGCCGCGTCCGATCGGCTGGCTGTCCAGCCGCAGTGTCGCCGGGGTGGAGAACATCGCGCCCTACAGCCAGTGGCAGAACCTGACCTTCGATCCGCCAATGGTGATGTTCGCGGCCAACCGCTACCCGGACGGGCGGCGCAAGGACACGGTCCTGAACGCCGAGGAAACCGGCTGGTTTGTCTGGAACATGGCGACATTCGCGCTGCGCGAGGCGGTGAACATCAGCGCCATGGCTTTGCCGCCCGAGGAAAGCGAGTTCGACCGTATCGACGTGACCCGCATCTATTCCGACAACGGTGCGGTGCCGATGGTCAAGGAAAGCCCCTGCAAGTTCGAATGCCGGTACCTGAGCACGCACACGATGCGCGGCGCCTCCAACCATGGCACCGTCGATGTCGTCTTTGCCCAGGTGGAGACGATCCATATCGACGACCAAGTGATCCGGCCTGACGGTCGACTGGACATCACCGCGATCGAGCCAATCGCCCGGTTGGGATACTTCGACTACACCGTGATCCGCGAGACCTTCGAGATGCGCGTGCCCGGATCCGATGCCGACGCCCAAGCCGGATTGGAAGGCCGTGGCGGCAAGTGACTTTGCGATAACCACTACAACAAACTGCCCAGCCATGCGCGTCGAGGCGGACACACAACAGCGGAGGATTCTGAAATGACACATCGTAATCGCAAGACCGGGCTAGCTTTGTCGCGCCGGTCTGTTCTTGGCGGTATCGGCGCGGCTTCGGCCATGGCTATCACTGGCCTCCCGGTGCGGGCGCAAACGCTGACGCCGGTCCGGGTAACCACGGCGCTGCGGTTGGCAAATTACACTCCGGCCTACACGGCCTTGCGCGAAGGCATCTTTGCCAAGCACGGGCTGGCGGTCGAGATCGCAGCAGCCAGTTCCGTGGCTGAGCCGATCTCCATCCTGAATGCCGGGCGCGCAGAATTCGCGATGACCGGAACGGGGATGGCCATCAACTCAGCCATCGAAGGCGCCGATACCCGAGTTATAGCCAAGATGGCGGGTGCCATCGGGCTGTGGTTCATTTCCAAGCCCGGCGCCGGCGTCAAGTCGCTGGAGGATTTGAAAGGCAAGACCATTGCTTCCTACCGGTTCCCGTCGAACACGGTTTCCTCGCCAACCTACGCGATGAAGTCGGTGGGCGGGTTCGATCCCAAGGACGCCGGCGTGAGCTTTGTCGAAGGGCCGCTCGGGTCGATCATCCCGACCGTCGTGGAAGGTCGCGCGGATCTGGGCTGCGTCTTCGAATGGGATGCCAGCATTGCCGAGGCGGTTCACGGGCTGGAAGTCTCGCTGCCGCTGGCCGGAGTTCTGGGGCCAATCGCCTTTACCTCGACGCTGGTGTCGGCGGCCTATGCCGAAATGTACCCCGAGGTGGTGCAGTCCTTCGTCAACGCCCTGACCGAGAGCATGCAACTGCTGCACGCCAACCCCGAGGTATATGCCCGCGTCTCGGCGCAGGAATTCGACCAGGTTCCCGCCCCCGCCATCGAGGCAGGGGCCAAGCGCCTCTTGGGGGCCGAGGGCGTCGTGCCGCGCGATCCAATGCTGACGCCCCAGGAATGGGATGCCATCGTCGCCCACGATACCGCGGCAGGCACTGTGCGCGGGCAAGGCGACTATGCCACCCTCGTGGACATGTCCTATGCCGAGCGCGCCATTGCGGCGCTGGTCAACAAGGGCTGACCGTCAGGATCACGGCAACAGGGAGGTGCCCGTCATGGCATGGTCAAGCTTGAAATACCTGCCGGGCCAGATCGGCCTGGCACTTGTGGTGTTCGGTATATGGGAAGGTCTGGTGCAGGCCGATGTGCTGTCGGTGCATATTTACGGCTATCCGTCTGGCATCGCGGCAAAGGTCTGGGGTCTGCTGTCGACGGGCGAGCTGTTCCGTCACGCAGCGGTCACGGCCTTTGCCGCTGTCCTGGGCTTTGTCCTGGGCAGCGCCATTGGCAGTTTTGCGGGACTTTGCCTGTGGTTGAACGAAACGGTGGCCAGGATCGTGCGGCCGTTCATCGTGGCGATCAATGGGGTGCCCAAGATCGCCTTCGCTCCGCTGATCATCGTGTGGTTCGGCATCGGGATCGAATCCAAGATTGCCATCGCCGCCGCGCTGACCTTCATCGTCAGCCTGATAGCTACCTATAACGGCACGCTGGAAACTGACCGTGACCTTCTGCGACTGATGCGGTCGCTGGGGGCCACACGGTTGCAGGCTTGGCGCAAGGTGGTAGTGCCCGCGGCGCTGCCGTGGATCCTGTCGACACTGCGGCTGAACGTGGGCTTTGCTCTGATCGGAGCCGTGGTGGGCGAATACATCTCGTCGCAAGAGGGGCTGGGGTACCTCGTCTACTATTCCGGTGTTCTCTATGACCTGAACGGGGTCTGGGCCGGCATTATTGCGCTGATGGTCGTGGCCCTGCTGGTGGAGCGCGGTGTGACCGAAATTGACCGGAGGCTGCGGTGGTGAACAAGCATTATCCGTTGGAAACCAAGGGGCTGTCGGTCACCTTCAACGCAGGCAGCAGCAATGAGGTGGTGGCCTTCTCAGACATCACCTTCACGCTGAAGCCCGACGAGATCCTTGCGATTGTCGGGCCCTCGGGCTGCGGGAAATCCACGCTGTTCAACGTGATCGCGGGGCTGCAACCGGCCACCGTGGGCGAGGTCATCGTCAACGGCACCCGGGTTTTGGATGCCAAGGGTCAGGTTGGTTACATGTTGCAAAAGGACATGCTGCTGCCTTGGCGGTCGGTGCGCGACAACGTGGCCCTTGGACTGGAGATCAAGGGCGTTCCTAGTGACGAACGCAATGCGGTGGCTGACCGGTTGATCGCCGCCTACGGGCTGAAGGGTTTCGAGGAGTCGAAACCCGGCACCTTGTCGGGCGGTATGCGCCAGCGTGTAGCCTTCATGCGCACGCTGGCACTGGACCCGGATGTGATCCTGCTGGACGAACCGTTTTCTGCGCTCGATTTCCAGACCCGTACGCTGTTGCAAGCCGAGGTACTGGACATCATCAGCAAGCAGCGTAAAAGCGCGATCCTGGTCACCCACGACATCGGCGAAGCCGTGACCATGGCCGATCGGGTTATGATCCTCAGCCGCAGGCCTGGCCGGATCAAGCGGATCGTCGACATCGACCTGCAACGCGAGGAGCGCGATCCGGTCAAGCTGCGCAGCAACGCCCGGTATCAGGACTACTTCCAGCTGCTATGGTCGGAGCTCGATATCTAGGGTCAGGACCCATTAATCGGGTTGAGGCCGCCCTGCCTGCGTGATTCAAGCTCCCGGACTGACGGGGGTGATATTGAGCAACCTTTTCTGGCTGACGGACGAGCAGATGGAGCGGTTGAAGCCGTTCTTCCCGAGGAGCCATGGCAAGCCGAGGGTCGATGACCGGCGGGTTCTGAGTGGGATAATCTTCATCAATCGCAATGGTTTGCGGTGGTGCGATGCACCGCGTGAGTATGGGCCTCCGAAGACGCTCTACAATCGGTGGAAGCGGTGGGGTGACATGGGTGTCTTTGCCAAGATGATGGAGGGGTTGGCCTCCGAGGGCACCGAGCACAAGACCATCATGATCGACGCGACCTATCTCAAGGCGCACCGCACGGCTTCGAGCCTGCGGGCGAAAAAGGGGGACCTGACGATCAGCGCGCGCGTCTTATCGGCCGCACAAAAGGCGGGCTGAACACCAAGCTGCACGCCGTGACGGATGGCAAGGGACGGCCCCTGAAGTTCTTCATGACGGCCGGCCAGGTCAGCGACTACACCGGCGCGGCGGCTCTCATGGGCAGTCTACCAGCCGCAGAATGGTTGCTCGCAGATCGGGGCTACGATGCGGATTGGTTCCGGGACGCGTTGAAAGACAAGGGGATACGCCCCTGCATCCCCGGGCGGAAATCGCGCGGCAAAACCGTCCGATACGACAAGCGCCGCTACAAACGCCGCAACCGGATCGAGATCATGTTCGGCCGCCTGAAGGATTGGCGCCGCATCGCCACCCGCTACGACAGATGCGCCAAAACCTTCCTATCCGCTGTCGCCCTCGCCGCGACCGTCATGTTCTGGCTTTGACGATCAATGAGTCCAGACCCTAGGATGAAAACGCGGGGCTTGTTCCACGAGAGGACAGGGCAGGCTTTGGAACGGATGTGACGCGCGACGAACTGATGGCCACAGTGACCTGCGTGGCCATCAGATCAGCCGCTTTGCTACTCGGGTAGGCCCCCATCGGCGAACAGGTTCGGAAAAAGACGCTCACGGTAGTCGAGAGGAAATGCGAGCCGCACGGGTGTCTTCGGCGAGGCGGATGAGAGGTATCCGGCCGCAGTAAGTTTGCTCAGCGTGTTGCGCGCCGTGCGCTCGGATGTTTTGAGGACGAACTGCGCCTCGCCTCGTTCCAGTTCGCCATAACGAAGGACCGCCGATATGAGGTCGGGCGCACGCTTGTCGTCGATCGTGTCTTCGACCAAGCGCCGATAGCGTTTTTCCAGGCCGCCGAGATCGAAGAGCTTGGCCGAAAAGGTGATCTGATCCAGCGTCACTTTCAGAAACCATTCGCAGTAGGTCTTTAGAGCGGCCTCGGACAGATTGCCCCGCCCGTCGCGATCCCCTCGCCGAGGAGAATCGGCCATGTCCATCATGCGCTTGTATTCCCCCCGATCCGCAAATCCGCGCGCCAGCCCGCGCGAGACAGACCAAAGCCCCTGACCCCCGATACCGGCCTCAAGCGCCATGGCATGGGACATCAGGCGGCTGACCCGCCCATTCCCGTCGGGAAACGGGTGGATGAAGTTGAGCCGGTGGTGCGCCGAAGCGATAGCGATGATCCGCCCGCTCGCCGAGCGGGCCGCGATCTGAAATCGTTTGTCGAAGTGATCCATGAAGGCCGCAACCCGACCCGAGGACGGGGGCAGATGGCGTCCGACGGCAACTTCGCTGTCGCCCTCCTGCCGCATGCGGCCTGGAATGATTGGCTCGCTCGTTCCATCAGGGTGTTCGATCCGCCGGAACTCGTCGGGCATCTCGTCGTAGAAGACCTTGTGCACCCAGGTGAGGAAGGCGACGGACGTTGGCCGGGGAAGGGTGCCGTCCCGGTGCATCTTGTCGATCGACCGCTGGACGATGACATGGGCGCGGGCTTCGAGCGCAAGAGGTCGCGTCTCGGCCTCGAGCTCGGCTCCGGCGAGGGCGCGTTCGATGTCGCGCGGGCGCGTGTTGTGCCCCTCGATCAGGTTCGAGTAGTAACAGTTCATCAATCTGACCAGGTCCGCCAGTTCGGCCGCGCTGTCCGGGTGCAGGCCCTGTCCCAGGCCTGCCGCTTCGCGCTGGATCTCGACCGACAGGTCCGCCAAGCTGGCCGGTACGTGCTCTTCAAAGAAGCAAGGTTCGATCCTGCCGGGCGTCTCGAGCATCTTTTGCCGATCCTGCGTGTAGAAAACGTTGAGTAATTATTAGCATTCTACGCAATGAAGTCCAAGCTTTTGCCGATGTTCGTTGCCGATCACGGATGCCGGTGTCCCGCGCCTAGGCGCCCAGCAATGCTGCGCCGGGACTGGATCGCTCCACCGTCATCGCACGATTTCGCCCGCCATCACGGCCCGCCCATGAACGGCGAGCGTCGCGGTGAACCTTGGACAGCCGAACTTCAGAATGACGTCGAGAACGCGAGCCTCGTAGGCCGCTTGCCCGATGAGACGGCACAGGTCTGCGGCGTGAAACTGCCGGTTCGAACTCGGTGCAGCCTTGATCTGATCGTGCAACTCCCGCTCCCATGGATCAGGTGCCTGCTGCGGTGGCGGAGCTTTTTCCTGCCGGCTGACCGTGCCAGGTGAGGTGTGAGGTGCCCCTAGTTTCCTAGACACCCGCCTCGTTCAGTTTCTGCTGCCTGGTTTCGAAGTCAACGGGCGACAGCATGCCGTTGTTCGTGTGCTTGCGCTTCGGGTTGTAGAACATCTCGATGTAGTCGAACACGTCCTGCCTTGCAGCTTCGCGGGTCTGATAGGTGTGGCGCCGGATGCGTTCCCGCTTCAAGAGCTGGAAGAAGCTTTCGGCGACCGCATTGTCGTGACAGTTGCCCCGCCTGCTCATGCTGGCTTCGAGATTGTGTTGACCAAGGAACACCTGCCAGTCGCGGCTGGTGAACTGCGATCCCTGATCGGAGTGGATCACCACTCTGGTCCTGGGTTTGCGCCGCCATACGGCCGCGAGCAGGGCCTGCAGGACAAGGTCGGTCGTCATGCGGGGCTGGGCCGACCAGCCGACCACGCGCCGCGAGAACAGGTCGATGACCACCGCCAGATACAGCCACCCCTCGTGGGTCTTGATGTAGGTGATGTCCGTCACCCAGACCTTGTCGGGCGCATCCACCTCGAACTGCCGGTCCAGGGTGTTGGAGACGACGACAGCAGGCTTCCCGCCATAGCGACCGGGGCGTCGCTTGTAACCGACCTGTGCCAGGATGCCTGCAATGCCAGCCAGCCGGGCGACCCGGTTCTCGGAAACCTGTTCCCCCTGATCGCGCAGATCGTCGGCGAGCTTGCGATAGCCATAGACCTTGCCGCTGTCGGACCAGGCCTGCCGGATCAGTTCGGTCTGGCGAAGATCATCCCTCGCACGACGACTCAACGGTTCCTTGAGCCAGGCATAGAAGCCGGAGAAGTGGACCCGCAGCACCCGGCACATGGCCCGGACTCTGAACTCGGCCTGATGCGCCTTCATGAAGGCGTACTTCACTTTGCATCCTGCGCGAAGTACGCGGCCGCCTTTTTTAGGATATCGCGCTCCTCGGTCACGCGCGCCAGTTCGCGCTTCAGCCGCCGGTTCTCGGCCTCATGGTCGACGCCGCCCGACTTGGACACCGGCTCTCCGAACAGCTTTAGCCACTTGTACAATGAATGCGAACTCACCCCCAAACGACGGGCAACCTCGCGAACCGGGTATCCCCGAACCGTGATCTGCTGCACCGCATCTCGCTTGAACTCGTCGCTGTAGTTGCTCGTCCCCATCTCGGCCTCCTAGCCTCAAAGTTAGGGGGCAAAGCGTCTACAAATCTAGGGGCACCTCATCAACCCGGTTGCCTTGGCCAGGAAGGCCGAGTTCTGCGAGAGCCCCAGGTCGCCCCTATCCCCGGTGCCATCTCTTCGACTGACAAACCCCTAAGCCTGTACGGCCTAAGGCGCGCAACCCCGCGTCAGTCCGGGCCGTGTTGCCCCTTCGG
Source organism: Rhodobacterales bacterium (assembly GCA_017303485.1). GTDB lineage: Bacteria > Pseudomonadota > Alphaproteobacteria > Rhodobacterales > Rhodobacteraceae > Tabrizicola. Next base: position 11,123 of record JAFLCY010000061.1, on the reverse strand, counting down.
GGCTGCCCGCTCCACCCCGGCCCTTTGGGGGTTTCCGGTCGCCGTTCCGTCGCCCGTGCAAGCCTTAGCCGACAGGCTTTTTCCGGGTCTTGTCGAAGGGACGGTCCCGGGGACAGGAAACACAGGAGCTTACCATGCAGAACATCGTCATCCTCGCCGGCAACATCGGTCAGAAGCCCGAAGTGCGCTCGACCCAAAGCGGCACGAAGATCACCAGCTTCACCCTGGCCACCTCGCGGCCGCGCCTCTCTGAAGGTCGCGTGATGCGCGACGAGAACGGCTACCGGCTCATGGACACCGAATGGCACCGCATCACCTGCTTCAACGGTCTCGGCAAGACCGTGGCAGAGCACTGCGAAAAGGGCATGAAGGTCCTCGTCCACGGGCGCATCCACTACACGAAGTGGACCGACGCAACGGGCACTGACCGCTACGGCTGCGAGATCATCGCCGAGAAGGTCGACTTCCTGAGCCGCCCGAAGTCGGCCGAGAACGAAAACCCCGAGTTGGTAGATCGCGACGACGAGGTCCCGTTCTGAAAAGAACGGGGTCTTCCCCGAAAGGGCCCGGCGGGGAAACCCGCCGGGTTCCGTCGTTTTCGGCCCATAGCGGTCACTCGGTCCAGAGACTTGTAGCAGTCGGATTGGGCAGGGCCCTCTGCCGGTCGTTGAGTCAGCGACTTTCTGAGAAGCGCATGGAGCAACCTTCCGAGTGGCACTGCAAGAGCCGGTTGTTGCCTGCCTGCAAAGCCCAGCAGGGTTAAAATCCGTTCTCCGTTCTGCGCAAGTCGGCCGCGATCCAGGCAAGGCGCAACGCCTTCGCCGCCGTTGCCGGGGGGGACAGCAGTCGCTCCACGGCGTCAATCCCGCTTGAAGCCATGCGCAAGGCCAGCGGGGCGGCCGGATGCTGCCCTTGGCCCAGGTCAAGGGCGGCCGACAACAGGTCGTCGCTCAGGGCGCGGGTGGCAGGCTTGGCACCGGCCTTCTGTCCCTTGCCAAGCCAAGACGGGACCTGGGCCAGCCAACTGGCCTCTGGCCAGGCAGGCGGCGGATCCAGCGTGGGATTCCAGACCAACGCGCCCTGCGGCCCATGAAGGACGGAGACGAGGGTGAACTGCAACCGGCCCATGTGCTCACGCGTCTCGACCAGCAGGCGGGCGCGATGTGGGATGCGGGACAGGGCGGTCCGCGCGGGCAGGGACAGTCCTGCCAGCTCGACCGGCAGCAGGCGATTGCTCCGATCCCGCAAGGGCAGGACCCAACCGGCCGCGCCCGGAACCGGCGCTTCGCAGGCCGCCGGGGCCAGAAGCGCAGGCCGCACCAGTCCGTCGCGCATGAGGGTCGGGCCCATCTGGTGCCACAGGCTGTGATGCAGGTCCTGCCAGTCGGCGCAGTCCGGCAATGGCCCATCGGGCCGGGACAGGACACGGGCGACGCTGTCCGGCGACAGGCGCAGGTCGTCGGACAGTTGCGGCGCGTCGATTGCCAAGGCCTGCCCGACGGCCTGCATTGCAGCCGGCAGGCCCAGCATGGGGCGCTGGTAAGCCGCCTCGGGATCGAAGCTTGCGTCCAGTCCGTCCGGCCGCGCGGTCCCGGTCGCGATCCAGCGCAGGCCCTCGGGGTCCCAGCCCCACAGGCGAAGCCCCCGCGCGCCCGTCGGGGACTGCCAGCGCCGCGCGCCGAGTAGCCAAAGCGTCAGCGGTGGCCCGGGGCGATAGTCCCGGCGCGACAGCCCGGCCAGCCGGGGATCCGGATCCGGTCCTGCCAGTGCATGCGCCAAAGCCTGCGCCCGTGCCGCAGCGATCAGGTAGGCCGCTGCATCAGACCCTTCTGCCCGGTTTTCCAGCCCGATGGCCCGTTCGACCAACCCCCGCAAGGCGGTGGCCAGACGCGGTGCGGACTCGATCCGGGCCGAGAGCGCGAGGTCCAGCAACCGGTCCGACGCAAGGCCCCCGTAGCCCGAAAGGACCGGCGCAACCGAAGCCTCGATTTCCCGCGCAATGCTCTCCAGCAGTTCCCGGTCAAGGCCCTCGGCGGTGGCTTCTGTCCGGGGCGGCCTTGGCAGGGGCAGACCGCGCGCCGCGCGCAAGGCCAGCGCCGCAGCAGTGACGGCAAGACGACGGCGGCTGTCCGGGCCCTTCCAGACGGCACCGCGCAGACCGGCACCGGCCAGAAACGTCACCGGATGCAGCAGGCCGGGAAGGGGCACCGTCAGGCTTGCCGCCCTGTCGCAACGGTCAGGCGGCGGTGTGGCCTCGACCAGGCGCAGGGCTGCCGCAAGGTCGCTGCCGGCAAAGGCCAGGATCTCGGCGTCGGAGAGGTCGGCGATCTCGGCTGCAACATCCAGGTCGTGCGCCGGGGCTTCCGATTGCAGCGCCAGTAGCGCCGCGATGACATGCAGGCAGAGGCCGGTTGCGGGGCAGGGACAGCGCGCGCTGCCGATGCCCTTTGCGCCTAGGGTCACGGTGAACCCCTCGACCTCGACCTCGGCTGTCGCCCCCTGGATCGTGACGGTCCCCACACGCGCCGCCTTGGCCCGCCGGAGCAGACCCGCCGACCCAAGCGCCACCAGCGCCGCATCGTCAAGGCCAAGCCACCAGGGCGACGCGGTCATGTCATCACCTCGGCCAGCCACCCGGCCAGCCGGTCCGGGGTCATTGCGCCGATCTGCATGCCAAGGTCCGCAAGGCGCGCGGCCACGCGGTGGTCATGGAACGGGTCGCCCCGGTCGTCCAGCGCCGCAAGGCCCAGCAGTCGCACCCGCGCCTCGACCAGCTGCGCGACCTGAGTCTCCAGACGGCGGGTCGAACCGCCTTCGCAAAAGTCGCTGATCAGCACCAGGACAGAGCGGGCCGGGTCCTCGACAAGGCCGGCGCAGTACTGCATCGCCGCGCCGATATCGGTGCCGCCCCCCAGCCGGACCGTCATCAGCGTTTCCAACGGATCGGTCAGCCGGTCGCTGACATCGACGACCTGGGTGTCGAAGAGCACCATCCGGACGTGAATGCCCGGCAAGCCCGAAAGGATCGCCGCCATGACGGCCGAATGGATGACGCTGTCCGTCATGGATCCCGACTGGTCCACGCAGAGGATCACCTGCCAGGGAAGGCTCGGGCGCTGTCGGCCGTGGAAGAACAGGCGGTCCGGGACCAGCCGCCCGGTATCCGGATCGATGCGGTGCAAGTTGCCGAAAAGCGTCCTGCGCGCGTCGAAATCGGCGGCGCGCGGAAGGCGGCCCCTCACCTGCCGATTGCGCTGGCCGGACAGGGCAAGCTCGATCCTGGGGCGGAGGCGTGCGGTGATCTCATCGACCACGCGGCGCACCGTATCCCGCAAAAGCGCCATCAGCGCCGGCGGCAGGCTGCCCCGCAACGACAGGAGAAGCCGCAATGTCGCGGGGCTGGGCTCGACCCGCGCCAGGACCTCGGGGTCGGCCAAGAGGTCAGCCAGCCGGAAGCGGTTCAGCGCGTCAGCCTCGATCCGCTGGCAGGTCGATTTCGGGAACAGCTTGCGAACACGCCCAAGCCAGTGGAGCGCCTCGGGACGCGACGGTTCGGTGCCGCCAAGACCCCCGCCCCGTGCCGAGGGCGATTGCTGGTAAAGCCAGGTCAGCACCTCGTCCTGCTTGGCAGCCTCGCCTTCGGGTTCGGGCAAGGGGCCGTTTGCCGCGGGTCCAAGCGCCATGCGCCAGCGGCGGGCAGCGTCGGTCATGCGCGTTCTTCCGTCGCTTGGGCCAGCCATGCACCCAGGCCCTGGGTGACAAGATCGTCCAGAACCTTGCGCAGGGCGGCCGCGTCGGCAGGGTCCAGCGTCGTCTCGGCCGGGCCCAAGGCGTGCCGGGTGGCCACATGGGTGGCAAGACGCGCTGTCTCTTGCGCGGTCAGGGTCGAGAAGGCCGCGCGCAGTTCGGGCAGCAGTTCCAGGAAAGCGGGCTCGTCGATCCGGGCAAGATGGGCGTCAACGGCGTCCATGACCGGGCCATTCCGGCAAAGGATTGCGGGGGCCGCGCGCAGGACCCCTGCCAGAAGCGCGCTGCGACCCTCTCCCAGATCCATGCCCGCAAGCCCGCCAGCCACGGCTGCGGCTACCTCCGCCTCCGTCCGCCGCCCCGCCAAGGCACCCAGCCCCAAGGCCGCGCCCAGCAGGGCAGGGGGCACCCTGGACGCGGCCAGCCGGTCAAGCGCCGCGGCAAACCGACCGGCATCCAGCGCTTCTCCGCCCGGCCCCGCCAAGACTGCGTTTACCAGCCGCAAGGCGTCGATGGCCGATGGCAGATCGTCGGCGGGAAGGCCCGGAAGGCTGTCGATCAACCAGACCAACCGGTCGAAGGCCGCCGACACCAGCGCGCGGATGTCCAGCACGGCGGGCGCCCGCAACGGCCCGCGGGTCACGGCGACCAGGTTCAGCTGTCGAAGGGTTTCGGCCAGGGCAGAGGGATCGCGGGACAAGGCGATGTCCTGCGCCAGACGCCTGGCCAGTGGCATGAGTTCCCCGCCCAGCCCGGCCAGAAGCCCGCGCAGCAAGAGACGGCAGCGAAGCGGAAGGTCGCCGCGACGGGCCTCGGCCTCCAGCGTCTCATAGTCGAGCAAAAGCTGCGCCGCGCAGGCCGACGGAAGGGTGTCGCCCAGGGCGGCGCTTTCGATCAGGCGCGCCTCGACGCGCGCAGACCAGGCGACGGACCAGTGTTCGTGCAGATGCACCGGGTCGGGACCGGCCATGTAATCCGGACCAGAGGTCATCCTGGCGAAGCCCGTCTCAAGAATGGCCATCGCATGCAGAAAGGCCGAAGCGGCCCGGTGTGCAGGCTTGCGACGCACTTCCAGCCGCCGCTCTCGCGGTGTGCTGTCCGTGACCGCAAAGCGCAGCGCGGCGGCCCGGGACTGGGCGTCTGCGACCAGCGGCGGCAATCCGGCATTGCGGCAGACCTGCCCCAGACGGTCCCCGCGCAGGTAGCGGGCGAAGTCGGCGGTCCAGAGCTTTCGGTCCGACGCCTCGCCCTTCACCATTGCACTGGCGGCCGCGTCAAGCAGGTCCTGCCGCATCGGGCCGGGCCGACCGCGCAGGCGGGCAAGCCCCTCGGCCAGCCGCAGGCTTTCGACCAGGGTGGGGACCGGCTGCAGGTGCCCATCCTTGCGCAGGGCTTCGGCATGGCCGGAAATCAGCGCCAGCGCGGTCGCGCCCCAGGCAGGAGCGGCACCGGTGGCCTGCACCTCAGTCCAGAGCCGATCATAGTAGCCGGGCAAGGGCAGACCGGCTGCATAGCCGCCCAGTGCATCCAGCGCCGCAAAGCCGTAGCGCACAAGATACGAGGTTGCCGGTGCGCCCGGCGCGGCATCCTGCGTCACGGTCTCGGGGTCGCAGAGGACCGGCGCGTGATACCCGCCGACCACGACAACCACCCGGGGCGCTGCCCCGTCGCCAAGCGCCGCCCGCACATGCCTTGCCATATGCGCCTCGCGGCGGAGCGTCCGCGCATCCGGCGGCGCGGCCTGGCGCAGACCGGCACAGTAGGCCCCCACATCGCGGAAGAATTCCTGCCAGGTGCCGGTGCCAAGGCGCGTCTCGAAGAGATGGTCCCAAAGGTCGTGCCCGTCTCGGCAGCCGGTGGCCTGGCACAGGGCGTCGATATAGTCACCGCTGGTGAAGGGCAGGTCGTCCTGCAACGGCTGGGCGATGGCTGGCGTGGGACCGTCCTGAAAGGTGCCGCTTGGCAGATCGATGAAGCGCAGCCGGGCCCCGGCCGCGCGCCCCGCCCGCAGCGCGACATACTCGGGCGAATGCGCGGTCAGGGGGTAGTGGCTGGCCGTGCGCAGCGTGGTTGCACCCTCGACCTCCGTGAGGGCGACGATCGCCACGGGCGGCCGGGTGCCGGGATCAAGGATGTTGTCAATGTGCCGGTCAAAGTCGTCCGGCCCCTCGACCAGAAGATGCGTGGGTGCGACCTCCCGGATCAGCGCCTCCAGCGCCCAGGCGCAGGCTGGCGAATGGTGACGGACCGGCACGACCCAGAGGCCCCGCCCGGGCGAGAACAGTCGTTCCGCCGCCTGCCCCAGGTCCTTGCGGTCGGGGTCCTGCATGGCGACGCCTCAGGTCCCGTCGCAGAAGGCGGCCCAGGCACGGCTGGACCTGGCGCGAGGGCGGGCGACCTGATCGACATAGGCGCGCAGCTTCCGTCCATCCTCCGGGTCGTCCTTGAACACCACGCCGCGCAACTGCCCCGCGACATGCCGGGCCGTCAGCGGCCCGCCGTCCAGGTAGGCCGCGGCCAGGCTGGCGGCATGCACCGTGTTCACGGCTTCGGCGGTGGACATGATGCTGGATGGCTGGGCCACCGTTTCCCCCTCCGCCGTCCGCCCGGTCCGAAGGTCACGGAAAACGGTGACCAGCACGTCCAGAACGTCCGGTGCAGGCGCCGGAATCGCGGGATGGTCGGCAAGCCGGTCCGCCAGTTGCCGCGCGATCAGCGCGCGTTCAAAGGCGGGATCTCGGATCGACTCGACCGTCTCGAAGTTGAACCGCCGCTTCAGCGCGCCCGACATCTCATGCGTGCCCCGGTCGCGCAGGTTCGCCGTGGCGATGACGTTGAACCCCGGCGCGGCGCGGACCTCGGTCCCTTCGCCAAGTTCGGGCACCGCCAGCGTGCGTTCGGACAGGATTGAGATTAGACTGTCCTGCACCTCGGGCGGGCAGCGGGTCAATTCCTCGATCCGGACGATCTGGCCGGTGCGCATCGCCGTCAGCACCGGCGAGGCGACCATCGCCCGCGCGCTTGGCCCCTCGGCCAGAAGCAGCGCATAGTTCCAGCCATAGCGCAGATGGTCCTCCACCACGCCGGCCGAGCCCTGGACAACCAGCCGCGACGTGCCGCAGATCGCGGCGGACAGAAGCTCGGACAGCATCGACTTTGCCGTGCCGGGTTCGCCCACCAGCAACAGCCCCTGCAACCCCATGACCGAGACGATGCAGCGGTCGACAAGCGCGTCGTCGCCCCAGAATTTCCGGGTCACCCCGCGCGCCTCGTCGCCGATGACGAAGGCCCGCACCGCCCGCGGCGACAGACGCCAGCCGGGCGGACGGGGACCGGGGTCGGAGGCCGCGAGGCGCGCCAGCTCCTCGGCAAATCGGATTTCGGCGGGCTGCTTCTGGACCTCGCCTACCATGGCGACCGCCGCTCCCACTCTGGATCGAACGCCCCCTTGGAGGCCGCCACATGATAGTCGTGCCAGCATTCGGCCAAGAGGACCGGCGGCACCTTGGACGGGGGCACCTCGCCGCCGGGCTTGCCGTCGCGGTCGCGCGCGAAGCGCAGGTCGTAGATCACGGCGGTCACGTTCTCTTCGGGCAGGCAGTTGCCCGAGAAGTTGATCGTCGCGATCAGGCCCGCCACCGGGAAACGGCGCAGGTAGTGGCCGAAGTGGCCACCGTCCTCGGCCGCGCCGCGATCATAGCCCAGCTTCTTTGCCAGGCCGCGCACCGTGAAGGTGTCGGTGACCCAGCCATTCCTGTCGGCGATGCTTTCGGCATCCACCGCCACCGGTCCCGGGGTCGCCCGACCGAACTGCGCAAAAAGCGGCTGGACCTCGTGGTCCTTGAGATGAGCCGACCACTCCTTATCCGCGGTCGGCCCGACAAGCATCGTATGGGCCAGCCGGATCCCTGCAAAGGCGGAGGGGTCGACGGCAGCATCGTCAACACCGATGAAGTCGCCTTCGGGCGTGGGGCGGAAGGCCGACGGGGTGTTTCCTTCTGCGTCCACCCCCAGCCAGACCAGTTGCTCGCAGGCCTTGCGCAGGACGGGATGGCCGAGGATGTCGCCCAGCCATTCGGCTGCCGACCAGACCCGACCCGAGCACATCGCGTCGAACAGTCGTTCCCGCTGGATCGACACGACTTGCGTCAGCGTCTTCTTGGCGTCGGCAAAGCTCGCCTTGGACTCGACCGTCGCCTCGTCCTCGCCCGCGGGCAGCGCCTTGACCGGGCGGCCGTCGGGGTTGAAGAGCACCAGCTCCAGCGCCTCGCTCAGACGGGCGACATAGGGCTTGCGGTCCTCGCCGCAGGGAAGCTCAAGCCGGCCGGTCTCGTCCAGACCAAGGGTCGGCACGCTACGGTCGGCCAGCTGGTCCAGCGTCCAGTCATTGTCCTCGGCGATCCGCGCGATCAACTCGCCCGCCAGCTTCTGCACGCCCTTCTGCTTCAGCCGGTTCGCCGCCGACAGCACCACCTGCAACGACGGCGGATCGGCCTTCGCCGCCAGCAGTTCCAGCAGGGCCGAGGTCTGTGACGTCTGCGGCCCGTGCGTCTTGAGATACCAGCGGGTCTTGGCCGCGGCATGGCTCGACGGCACGGCGCGTGCCAGCGCCAGAAGGCCCTTGGTTTCGGACGACTCGTTGTGAAGCACTTCCCGCGGGCCCATCCAGGGGTTCGTCTCGACGACGGTCACCAGGGATTCCGCGACCCAGGCATCGAAGATCAACCGGCCCAGGGCCACCGCGTCCTCGGGGTGCAGCTGGTCTAGGTACAAGGCCAGCATGCCGTTGCCGCCGGGCTGCTTCAGCTTGATCGCCAGCCTGATCCACCAGTGCAGGACGACGTCGGGAACAGGCGATCCGTCGCGCCAGCGCAAGGCACCCAACCGGTCCAGCCCCAGCCAGGCGGGCGGGGGGGCGCCTGCGCCCTTCATGCCGGCCTGCGCTTCGGCCAGAAGGGCTGCGGGTCCTGCATAGGCGGCGATATCCGCACCCGCCCGCGCCAGCGCGGTGATCATCGCGGCCCGCACGGCCTCGGTCTTTTCGACCTTCAGCCGGGCGCGCAGCGCGGCCTCGGCCCCGGCGGCCCGCCGTTCGCCCAGCCATTCCGCCGCAATCCGCCGCGTGTCGGCCTTGCTGTCCTGCAAGAGATCGATCAGATGCGCGTCGATGCCGGGCGCCTCGGCCAGAAGCGCCCGCGCCTCGGCCCGGCTTTCCCGCTTGGGTGAGGTGGCGATTGCCAGAAGCGGCGCAAGGAACCGCTGCGGCGTCGCGGGCAGAAGCCCAAGCCAAAGGATCGAGTTCCGCCGCGACTGGTTGCGGAACACCTTGGGCGCGGTCGAAAACGCGTCCTCGATCACGTGCAGGTTCGCGGCAACCATCGGCCACACGCCTTCCCGGGCGAATTCGCGGCTGCGGTCCTCCCGGCTGTACCGGTCGTTCGTTCCGATCAAGGTCGCCAGGGTCTTTCCCTTGGGCCAGTCCGGCTTCAATTCGATCATCAGCTGATCGATCCGCCGCAGGTCCATGTTGGGCGCCTGCAAATAAGCCTGAAGCGGCGCGGACTCGTTGTCGTAGAAGGACATGTATTCGAGGGACCTTCTGGCGAATTCGCGTAGCCCAGTCTCCTGCGGCAGCCTCAGCAACTGACGCCGATACCATTTGGAGCCGGCCTCGCGCATCAAGTGCGCGAAATCCGACGAATAGGGCGGGCGCGGGTTCAGTGTCTGCCCGTTCAGGGTCGCGATCAGGTAATCCGCCTGCTCGGCCTCGATCATCGTCGGGACCGAAGGTTTCCATTTCATGTCGCGGCGCATCCATTCCTCGTATCGCGCCTGACGCCTGGCATTGTCGGCCTCGATCAACGCCACCAGTTCTGCCCGCTCTGCTGCGCCAAAGACCGGCCGAGTGCCGGGGGCGAAATCCTGCATCGGCGGAATCGCGATCCGCGTGCCGCCAATGGCGGTATAGCCTGTGTCGTCGTCGGCCTCTGTCGCTGTCGCCTGCATCGACTTGCCGGCGAAATAGGCCTCGATCACCCGTCGCACGGCGCCGGCCTTTTCGACCTCCAGCCGCGCCTTCAAGGCAGCCTCGGCGCCGGGCGAGCCAAGACCCGCCAGCCAGGTCGCAAGCTCTTCCCTGACCTTGGGGTCGCTGTGGTCCAGCCGTTCGATCACCAGCCGTTCGCGGGTGGCAACGGGCAGGCTGGCAAGCGTTCCCTGGGCGCGTTTGCGGATGTCCTTGTCACCGACCACCAATTCGTCCCCGATGAAGGCGGTGTAGTTCGGATGGTCCATCTGCTCAATTGCCCGCATCATCGCGACGGCGGTTGACCCCTGGTAGTTCAATGCCTTGAGGTGGGCGCAGATCTCTTCCGGTCGTTCGCCGATATCGCGCTTCAGCCCCATCGCCGCCGCAAAGCGCTGGGTCACCGGCCAAGCCTCGGTCGGAGAGAGAAGCATATGCTGCATCATCAGCATGGCGCGCAGCAGATCGCCCTCGGTCCCGCCAAAGGCGCGCGCGATCGCCAACGCCGTGTCGCGGGTCATGCCTTGCGGCGGCATTTCCTCGTCTGGAATGGTCTTGTCGGTGATCAGAGTGTTCTGGAGCGCAAAGTAGATTTGCCGCTGCGCAAGCGGGTAGCTTCTGAACGCATCGTTCCAATCGTTGCGACCGGCATGTGCAACTGCGGCCAGATGCAGCGCCCGCAGATAGCGAACGGTGAGGGCAATATCCTCCCCGGCGCTGCGGTACAGGAACAGATTCCGCCCCGTGACTTCGGCGGGCTTGTGGATGACCTGGACCTGGTAGCCCCACTTGGCAAAGGACTGGTCCGTCTGTTTCGCCAGCGCCTCGACACCCGCTTCGCCTTCGCCGGTCAGCACATAGCGCAGAAGGCCTTCGCCCACCTCGGGCTTTGTCTTTGATGCCAGCGCAAGGTCCGCCGCAATCACTCGATGCGCTGGGGAGAGGTTCTGCTGCCCGCCGACATCATCATTCCCACTGCCCAGAAGCCTTGAAAGCCAGCCCATACCAGAAAAACCCCTCAAGTTGTCCCGCCACTCGTTTCCGCTACCGAGACAATAAGGCGCCTGTTTGACGAGAGTGCGGCAGGTTGGCAACCTGGCGTCCTGCAGCGCGCTGCCGGCCACCTGTCTGCCCAGCAATCTATCTGGCCACTATAGCCACTATCGAGTCATGTTTGCTTCTCGGGCAGGAGCAGAGTTCGAAATGAACGTCTGCTTTCCGCCCTTCACGTCAGCCAGAGTAAGAGGAGTGCCGGTTTCCCGGTGACGGGTTGAGGGCTGGGAGAGTGGCTCCTGGCGCCCGTCGCGGGAGATAGCCGATGGGCGTTGTGGAAGTTCTGGATCCGGTCGCA
>JAFLCY010000060.1 GCA_017303485.1 Rhodobacterales bacterium | reverse complement strand
ATCGAGGATGGCGGCCCGGTCTGCCGCGAATGGTACGAGGACTGGGTCGATCTCGACCCCGAGGATGCCGCCGTACATGCCGCCCATGCCGTCAACATGCTGCCCGGCTGGTATGGCTCGCTGTCCGCCTTCGAACGCGAGGCGCGCCGCTCCGTCCGCCTGACCGAAGGCGTCACCGGCAAGGCATCCTATGCCGTCTTCCACATCGCCGCGACCGAGGCGCTGGGCGACCTGTCGCCGACGATGGATCTCGAATACTTCCTGGAGGCTCTGCACGACTTTCAGTCAGCTACCGGCTGCCAGCATCGCGCCAACGTCGCGGCATACCTTCTGTCGGGCATGGCGATGGGTTTCCGCAAGGACGGGGCCGAGGCGGCCTACCAGCTGACCAAGACCCGCGCCGCGCTGTCCGAGGTGCTGTGGAATCGCATGCGTGAAATCCAGATGGACTGCTGGTCCAGCCGCACCGAAAGCCTGGCCTTCGCCATGGCAGAAGTCTTCGGCCCGGCCCTGAAACGCGGCGCCCGCATCGTGCGGCGTGGCGAAGGGCTCGGCACCCTGGTCCGCCGGACCTGACCTCTTGCCCTGACGGTCCTTGCGGCCTAAACCCGCCTTCAAGGACCATCCGGAGGCACCCATGCTTGACCTGACCTATACCGCGCCTGCGCCCAAGGTGATCGCCGGAGCGAAGCACGACTGGGAACTGGTGATCGGGATGGAAATTCACGCCCAGGTCTCGTCCAACGCCAAGCTCTTCTCCGGCGCGTCGACCACCTTTGGAGCGGAGCCCAATTCCAACGTCGCCTTCGTCGATGCCGCGATGCCGGGGATGCTCCCGGTGATCAACGAATTCTGTGTCGAACAGGCGGTGCGTACCGGGCTTGGGCTGAAGGCACAGATCAACCTGACCTCGGCCTTCGACCGGAAGAACTATTTCTACCCCGACCTGCCGCAGGGCTACCAGATCAGCCAACTCTACCACCCTATCGTGGGCGAAGGCGAAGTGATCGTCGAAATGGCCCCCGGCATCGCCCGTCGGGTGCGGATCGAACGCATCCATTTGGAGCAGGATGCCGGCAAATCCATCCATGACATGGACCCGACCCTGTCCTTTGTCGATTTCAACCGCACTGGCATCGCCCTGATGGAGATCGTCTCCCGCCCCGATATCCGGGGGCCTGAGGAGGCGGCGGCCTATGTGACCAAGCTGCGCCAGATCCTGCGCTATCTCGGCACCTGCGACGGCAACATGCAGAACGGCAACCTGCGGGCGGACGTGAACGTTTCGGTCTGCCGCCCCGGCCAGTATGAGAAATACCAGTCCACGCAAGACTTCTCGCATCTCGGCACCCGCTGCGAGATCAAGAACATGAACTCGATGCGCTTCATCCAGCTGGCCATCGACTATGAAGCCCGCCGCCAGATCGCCATTCTGGAGGATGGCGGCAAGGTCGTGCAGGAAACGCGCCTCTACGACCCCGACAAGAACGAGACCCGCTCGATGCGGTCGAAGGAAGAGGCGCATGACTACCGCTACTTCCCCGACCCCGACCTCCTGCCTTTGGAGATCGAGCAGGCCTGGGTCGACGGGATCCACGCCGGAATGCCGGAACTGCCGGATGCCAAGAAGGCCCGCTTCATGGGCGACTACGGCCTGACCGACTATGACGCCAACGTCCTGACCGCCGAACTCGACAGCGCCCGCTATTTCGACGAGGTGGCCAAGGGCCGCGACGGCAAGATGGCGGCGAATTGGGTCATCAACGAGCTGTTCGGGCGGTTGAAGAAGGAAGGCCACGACATCACCGAAAGCCCGGTTTCTGCCGGGCAATTGGGCGGGATCATCGACCTGATCGGTGCCGGAACGATCAGCGGCAAGATGGCCAAGGACCTGTTCGAGATCGTCTATACCGAAGGCGGCGACCCGGCCGAAGTCGCGAAGGCGCGGGGGATGCAGCAGGTCACCGACACCGGCGCGATCGAGAAAGCGGTGGACGAAATCATCGCCGCGAACCCCGAGCAGGTGGAAAAAGCCAAGGCGAATCCAAAGCTTGCGGGATGGTTTACCGGCCAGGTGATCAAGGCCTCGGGCGGCAAGGCGAACCCGGCCACGGTCAATGCCCTCGTGGCGGCGAAACTCGGTCTCTAGGCTTCGATCTGTTGCCGTTCGGGCGCGGGTCGGCGGAAAAAGGCTTCCGTGGTTTGCGGAAAGGCATGGAATCTTCTATTCCTTTTCGCAATCTCAACGGGAGCAACCCGATGCAACGTTTTGAGTTCAAAGTCATTCCGGCTCCGCGGCGGGGCGAGAAGGCGCGCGGCGTCAAGACCACCGAAGACCGGTTCGCATTGGCCCTGACCACCCTGATGAACCAGCTGGGGGCGGAAGGCTGGGACTATGTCCGCGCCGATGCGCTCCCTTGCGAAGAGCGGGCCGGACTGACCGGAACCAAGACGACGTTTCAGAATGTGCTGGTGTTCCGTCGTGTGATCCCCGCCATCGGCGCCGAGGCCAGCTCGACCTCGCGTCTTCTGCTACAGGAACCGCTGTCCGCAACACCGCGCCTTGGGCCGGCCGAGTCGCCAATGCCGGGGAAGGCACCGGCGGTCGGCCCGGTGAAGCCCGATCTTGCGGCCGAGTGATCAGCCTGCGGCTTTCAGGGCAAGCGGCAGCGCCTCCTCAAGGCTGTCAAGCGTCCCGTCGTCGCCAAGGCTGACGCGGATGCAGCGGTCCTGGGGGGCAACGCCCGGCATCCGGATGAAGATGCCCATCCTGCCAAGCTCCGCCAGGACCCTCCGTGCGTAGTCCCCGTCGCGGCCGCAGTCGATGGTGACAAAGTTGGTGGCCGAGGGCAGGGGGCGCAGCCCGTTCGCTTCGGCAATGGCGGACAACCGCGTGCGGGCGGCGAGGGTCCGGTCCTGAACCTGTTTCAGCCAGTCCTGATCTGCCAGCGCCGCCAGCGCGCCCGCCTGGCTGATCCGGCCCATCCCGAAATGGTCGCGCACCTTGTCGAAGGCCAGCGCCAGGTCGGGGTTGGTGAGCGCATAGCCCACCCTTGCCCCGGCAAGCCCGTAACCCTTTGAAAACGTGCGCATCCGGATCACTTGCGGGTGATCCGCCGCGATCATCGGCACTGTGCCCGCTGGTGCAAGGTCGGCATAGGCCTCGTCCAGGATCAGCAGCGCATGATCGGGCAGGTTCGCGACCATGTCCTCGATCACCGATGCTGGGTGGTGGCTGCCCATCGGGTTGTCGGGGTTGGCGAGGTAGATCAGCCGGGCTTTGGTCGAGAGTGCTGCCGAAACAAGGGCTTCCGGATCCTCATGGTCACCTTTGTAGGGCACGCGATGAAGCTGCCCGCCATAGCCCGCGACGTGGAAGTTGAAGGTGGGATAGGCGCCGATGCTGGTCACGACCGGCGTATCGTGGTCCAGTACCAGACGGCAGAGCAGGCCAAGGAGCCCGTCGATGCCGGGGCCAACGGCGATATGCCCGGGCGTCGCGCCATGATGGGCCGCAAGCGCCTGTTTCAGGTCATGATTTTCTGGATCGCCATACATCCATGCGCCTTCCGCCGCCTGTTTCATCGCGGCTATGGCCTTGGGTGAAGGTCCGAACAGGCTTTCATTCGCGCCAAGGCGCGCACGGAAGGGAAGGCCGCTCCGCCGCTCCAGCGCCTCGGGGCCGGTGAAGGGGACGGTGGAGGGAAGTCCGGCGGCGTGGGAGGTCAGAAAGCGGCTCATGGCGCAAAGCTGGCACGGAGGCACTGCCCGCACAAGGGCGCACTTGTGGCTGGCGTCGAACGGGGGGCCATCCGCCACCGAATCCCCCAGGGACATTTCGGGAAGAGAAAACCGGGTCAGTTCGAAACAGGCAGGTATGTCACGATAAGCTTGTAGTCGGTCAGGAGCGGTTCGCGGCCAAGTTTGGCCAGTTCTTCGGTCGAAGGAACGAGTCCGCCCAGAAACAATTTCAGCCCGGGAACCTCGGCGGAGCTGGTGCCATCGTCACAAAGGTTGCAGAGGACGACCTGCAGCAGTTCCGGCTTGGGCGTCATCACGGTGATCTTGGCCCGCTGCATCCCCTCCCAGTAGCAATCGACATTCGCCGGGCAGCGCTGGTCGGTGACTTCGGTCAGAAGGAGCGTGAACCTGGTGCCCGGGACCACGACTCCTTCGCCGCCGGTCAGGGTGATCTGGGGCAGGGGTTCGGTAGAATCGGCCAGCGCAGATGTGGCCAGTGCGATCAGCGTCAGGGCAGTGGGGAGGAGGCGCATGGTCAGGTCCTTTCCGGGGGCGTTAGCAGTATGACGCATCACCCCCGGAAAAGCTTGGGTAGGGATTTCCTACCCCAGATCGGCGAGGCGTTTTAGCGCCTCCCGGACCTTCTGCGCTTCCTCTTCGCGAGCCTCAAGGTTGGACTGCGCTTCCATCACCACATCCTCGGGCGCGGATTTGGCGAAGTTCGGGTTGTCGAGCCGCCCTTTCAGGCCGCCGATTTCCTTCGCCAGCTTGTCCAGCGCCTTTTGGAGACGGGATTTCTCCTCGGCGATGTCGATCAGGCCTGCCAGCGGGATCGCGAAGGCCGCACCCTCGGCGGTGACGCTGAGCGAACCCTTGGGGGCCGCGCCTTCGCTCACGGTGTCGATCCGGGCGAGCCGCTTGATCAGCACCTCGTTGCGCTGGAAGGCGGCGCGGGCATCGTCGGTCAGGCTGGTGGCCACCAGATCGGCCTTCAGACCCACCGGCACATGCACCTGCGCGCGGGCCGAGCGGACATCTTCGATCAGGGTGGTGACAAACGTCATCTCCTGCATCGCCGCCGCGTCGATCAGGCTGGCGGGAAGCTCCGGCCAGTCGGTGTGGACCAGCAGCTTGGCCCGCGCACCGGTGGTGCCCCACAGCTCTTCGGTGATGAAGGGCATGAACGGGTGGAGCAGGATCATCGACTGGTCCAGCACCCAGGCCATCGTCGCCCGCGTCTCCGCCGCGTCGGTGCCGTCGAACAGGGGCTTGGCGAATTCCACATACCAGTCGCAGACCTTGCCCCAGACGAACTTGTAGAGGGCATCGGCGGCGGTGTCGAAGCGGAAGGCCTCCAGCGCCTCGTTGACCTCGGCCAGCGTCTTCGCCGTCTCGCCGATGATCCACTTGTTCGCGGTGGCCTTCGGGGCAGGGGCTTCGGCTTGGGTCGCATGAACCTCCCAGACCCCGTTCATCTCGGCAAAGCGGCAGGCGTTCCAGAGCTTGGTGCCAAAGTTCCGATAGCCCGCAATCCGCTGCGTATCCAGCTTCAAAACTCCGCCCAGCGAGGCCATCGCGGCATTGGCAAAGCGCAGCGCATCGGCGCCGTATTCGTCGATGATCTCCAACGGGTCGATGACGTTGCCGAGCGACTTCGACATCTTCTTGCCCTTGGCGTCGCGGACAAGGCCGTGCAGGTAGACGGTGTGGAACGGAATGTCGTCCACCACGGCAAGCTGCATCATCATCATCCGGGCAACCCAGAAGAAGAGGATGTCCTGCCCGGTCACGAGGACCGAGGTGGGGAAGTACTTCTTCAGTTCCGGCGTGGGCTCTGGCCAGCCGAGCGTGCCGATCGGCCAGAGGCCGGAGGAGAACCAGGTGTCGAGGACGTCGGGGTCGCGGGACAACGTCACCTTGAAGAGCGACATATTTGATGGCGACCCTACACTGAAAGCCGCCGGATTCGCTTCCTTCCGTTGGCCATCAGGAGGGGTCAGATGATCAAAATTGCTGAACGCTATCTCTACATTTTCTCCGTAGTACTCCCGAGCAAGCGCCTCAACTTCATCGACGCTAGAGGCACAGAATGACTTGCGCGGATTGTAAGTGAGTGTGCCAGAACCGAGGGTCTGAGGGTCAGCGCCGTCAATCAGTGAGGGACCATACCAAACCGGAATCTGATGCCCCCACCAAAGCTGGCGGCTGATGGTCCAGGGCTCGATATTCTCCAGCCAGTGGTAATAGGTCTTCTCGCCGCTCGGCGGGATGATCTTCGTCCGGCCGGTCCGCACCGCCTCCAGCGCGGGGTCGACGATCTTCGCGGTGTCGACGAACCACTGGTCGGTCAGCATCGGCTCGATCACCACCTTGGAGCGGTCGCCGAAGGGCTGCGTGATCGGCTTCGCCTCGACATAAGGCACCCGCTCCAGATGCTCGGCCCCGGTTTCCTTGTCGACGGACTTCTTGAGGTAAGTGACCGCCAGCCCCTCGGCCGTGATTTCCTCGACCACGCGCTTCCGCGCCTCATAGCGGTCAAGGCCGCGCAGCTCGTCGGGGACAAGGTTCAGCGCGTCGATCTCGGATTCCGACAGGGTGAAGGGCTGCTCGGCAAAGCCGGGCGTCGCATAGCCCTTGGCGACCAGCCAGGCGCGGGACATGCGCTGGGCCACTTCCGCCGCCTCGGCATAGGGCGCGCCATCGGCCCGCATCTGCGCCTTGGTGTCCATCAGGCGGTAGCAGGGGATGCCCGCGCGCTTGGCGACGGCATAGTCGTTGAAGTCATGCGCGCCGGTGATCTTCACCGCGCCCGAGCCGAAAGTGGGGTCGGGGTACTCGTCGGTGATAATCGGGATCAGGCGACGGTGTTCCTTCGGACCCACCGGGATTTCGCAAAGTTTCCCGACGATTGGCGCGTAACGTTCATCCGATGGATGAACCGCCACCGCCCCGTCGCCCAGCATGGTTTCGGGCCGCGTCGTGGCGATGGAGATATAGTCGCGGGTCTCGCGGAAGGTGACATTCCCCTCGGCGTCCTTCTCGACATACTCATAGGTCGCCCCACCCGCGAGCGGGTATTTGAAGTGCCACATATGGCCCGGCACTTCGGTATTCTCGACCTCAAGGTCGGAAATCGCGGTCTCGAAATGCGGGTCCCAGTTCACCAACCGCTTGCCGCGATAGATCAGGCCCTTGTTGTATAGGTCCACGAAGACCTTGATAACCGCGTCGTGGAAGTTGCCCTCTTCCCCCGCCGGGGCACCGGGGGCGCCCGACATGGTAAAGGCCTCGCGGTCCCAGTCGGCGCTGGCGCCAAGGCGTTGCAGCTGGCCGATGATCGTGCCGCGCGATTTCCGCTTTTGCTCCCAGACCTTTTGCGTGAAAGCCTCGCGCCCCATTTCGCGGCGGCTGGGGTTGCCCTCTTTCGCCATCTCGCGTTCGGTCACCATCTGGGTCGCGATCCCGGCGTGGTCGGTGCCGGGCTGCCAGAGCGTGTCGTCGCCCCTCATCCGGTGCCAGCGGATCAGGATATCCTGAAGCGTGTTGTTGAAGGCATGGCCCATGTGCAGGGAGCCGGTGACGTTCGGCGGCGGGATCATGACGGAAAAGGCAGGATGGCCGGGCTTTGCGTTCGCCCCGGCGGCAAAAGCCTTCCGCTCAAGCCAGAGCTTGGAAATCCGGGCTTCGGCCTCGGCGGCGTTGAAGGTCTTTTCCATCGGCATGGCGGTCATCCTTTGCGTCCGCCCTGCCTTTAGCCAAAGCGCGCGCGAAGGGGAAGGCTTTCGCCACCGGCAATGGCTCCAAGCCTAGGCAATCTTGCCCTGCGACAGGATCGGGACGAAGCCGCCATAGACCATCCGCTTGCCGTCGAAGGGCATCTCTTCCATTCCCATGCCCTCGTCCTCCATCATGCCCTGAAAGGCCTTGTCGCGGGTGGCCTTGTCGGGCCAGGTCATCCAGGCGAAGACCACCGTCTCGTCCGGTTGCAGAGCGACGGCGCGGCGGAAGTCGGTCTGTTCGCCCGCCGGCACCTCGTCGCCCCAGCAGACCACCAGCCCTGTCGCGCCCTTGTCGCGGAACCAGGGCCACCATTTCGCTTCATGCGCGCGGTATTCCTCCTTGCGGGCAGTGGCCACCGGGATCAGGAAACCATCGACATATCCCATTGCACTCCTCCTTGGCTGTTCATCCGGACAACGCATGCTGCCGGATCAGGCTCCCGTCTCAGACCGGCAGACCCGCATCGGGTTTGGGCTGGGCCATGACGATCTGGCTTTGCACCCGTGCGACGGCGGGGTTCGGCAATAGACGGTGGTGGATCAGGTCGTTCAGCGCCGGCAGGTCCGCACACCAGACCCGAAGCAGATAGTCAGCCTCGCCCGTCAGGGTCCAGCAGGCGACAACCTCGGGCAGGGTGGCGATCAGGCGCAGGAACTCGCGCGCGGTTTCCGGTGCGTGGGCCGCCATCTGCACCTGCACGAAGGCCTGCACCGTCAGGCCAAGCTTTGCCGGCGACAGTCGGGCCGCATAGCCGGTGATCAGCCCCTCGGCCTCCAGCCGCGCGCGGCGGCGGGCGGTCTGGCTGGCCGAAAGGTTCAGCATCGCGCCCAGATCCTGCGCGGTGATCTGGGCATCGGCCTGCAGGGCCGCCAGAAGGCGGGAATCGGTTTCGTCGATCATGCGCCAGTATTGCGCATTTTCTTCACTTTTCAACAACGGTGCGCATGGTTAAGGCAAAACAGGCCAAAGAATGCGCGCAGCTTGCGGGGACACTGTGACATTCTGAAGCAGACCGATCTTGTCCGAAGGAAATCAGCCATGGGACCCTTCCCGCATACCGCCCCCCGCGCCGTGATCTCGCCCGAAAACCCGGCCGGGACCGACGGTTTCGAGTTCGTCGAATTCGCCCATCCGAACCCCGATGAACTGCGGACGATCTTCACCCGCATGGGCTATGTGTTGACCGCGCGGCACAAGCACAAGGCCATCGAGCTGTGGCAGCAGGGCGACATCACCTACATCCTGAACGACGAGCCCGGCAGCCACGCCCGCCGCTTCGTCGAGGCTCACGGCCCCTGCGCGCCCTCGATGGGCTGGCGCGTGGTCGATGCCTCCCATGCCTTTGCCCATGCGGTGAAGAACGGGGCGGAGCCCTACACCGGGGACGACAAGGCGCTGGACCTGCCCGCCATCGTCGGCATCGGCGGCTCGCTGATCTACTTCACCGACCGCTACGGCGACGCGAACCCCTATGACGCCGAGTTCGACTGGCTGGCCAAGCCAAAGCCCGCGGGCGTCGGCTTCCACTACCTCGACCACCTGACCCACAACGTCCATCGCGGCAACATGGACACCTGGTTCGACTTCTACGGCAAGCTGTTCAACTTCCGCCAGATCCGCTTCTTCGATATCGAGGGCAAGTTCACCGGCCTGCACTCCCGCGCCCTGACCAGCCCCTGCGGCCGCATCCGCATCCCGATCAACGAGGACCGGGGCGAAACCGGCCAGATCGTCGAATACCTCAAGCGCTACAAGGGCGAGGGGATCCAGCACATCGCCGTCGGTTCGGACGACATCTATGCCGCCACCGACGCCATTGCCGAGGCCGGCCTGAAGTTCATGCCGAAGCCTCCGATGGCCTATTACGAGCTGTCGAAGACCCGCGTGGTCGGCCATGAGGAACCGATCGAGAAGCTGGCGAAACACGGCATCCTGATCGACGGTGAGGGCGTGGTCGATGGCGGCGAGACCCGGATCCTCCTCCAGATCTTCTCGAAGACCGTGATCGGCCCGATCTTCTTCGAGTTCATCCAGAGGAAGGGCGACGACGGCTTCGGCGAAGGCAACTTCCGCGCGTTGTTCGAATCGATCGAACAGGACCAGATCGACCGCGGGGTGTTGAAGGCCTCGTGATTTGCGGTGGGCGTGGGCAGATTGCCCACCCTACACTTCCCTCCAGCCGGCTAGATGCCCCGGCTTCGCGCGATCCGTAGGGTGGGCAATCTGCCCACGTTACCCCGCGTCCCGAGCCAATCTCAGCGCCTCGCCGAAAGCCGGACCATCCCCCAGATGGTTCATCAGGATCAGCACCAGCCGGGCATTCAGCGCATTGCTCTCCGCCTCGCCCAGCCCCTTGTGGGCCGCCAGCAGCGCCGCATAGGCGGCATCGGGGTCGCGCAGGTTGGGTGTCACGATCAGGCTCATGTCCGATCCTCCCAGATGGCAGAAAGCGCCGTGGCGACGGCTTCCGGCGTAGCGCTCACCCACCGCGCCGCGACAATCTGGTCGGGGCGGATCAGGTACAGCGCCCCGGCCGCCTTGCCCAGATAGCGGGCTCGGACTTCAGGCGTGACCGGCAATTCCAGCGCCCGCAGACCCGCAACCTGCGGTGCCGCCTGTCCTAGCGCCAAAAGCACCGGTTCCCGCCCCAGCCGGTCGATCAGCCAACCTTCCGCCAACGGCGCATCCGGGGCCACCGCACCCGGTCGGGCCTCGGAAGGCAGGGCAGGGTGGTCCGGCCCCGACAGCGGATAGACGCAAGGCCGCGACAACCGCCCCGAATTCACCAGCGGTCGTGCGAAAGCCGCCTTCCCGGCCAGTGCCAGCACCGCATCGCGGAACTCGCGCTCTGCCCCCGGCGCAGGCGACATGAACCGCGTCGTCCGCGAGGAGTTCAGCAGGTTCTCATCCGCCCCATGCTGCCGCTCGCGGTCATAGGCGTTCAGCACCCCGGCATCCGCGCCCTTCACGACCGTCGCCAGCCGCCAGCCCAAGGCGTCCACGTCCTGCAACCCGCCATTGCCTCCGCGCGCCCCGAAGGGGCTGACGACATGGGCGGAATCGCCGCAGAACACGACCGGCCCATGAACGAACTTCGCCAGCCTGCGGCACTGGAAGGTGTAGACCGACACCCAGTCCAGCCGGAAATCCTTGCGCCCGACCGCCTTCTCGATCCGCGGGATCACCCGCTCCGGCTGCCGCTCCGCCTCGGGGTCGGCATCCCAGCCGAGTTGCAGGTCGATCCGGTAGATGTGGTCCGGCTGCTTGTGCAACAACGCCGACTGCCCGGCATGGAACTCCGGCTCGAACCAGAACCGCCGCTCGGACGGGAACTCCCCTGTCATCTCGATATCGGCGATCAGGAACCGTTCCTCGAACAGTTCTCCGTCGAAATCCAGACCCAGCATCCCGCGAATGTCACTCCGCGCCCCGTCGCAGGCGACGACATGCTCCGCCTCCAGCCGATAAGCCCCGTCCGGGGTCTCTACCGTCAACGCGGCATGGTCGCCAACCTCCAGCCCCGAAACCTTGTTTTTCCAGCGCAGATCAATGAGGTCCGGAAACTCCAGTGCCCGGGCGACCAGATACTCCTCGACGTAATACTGTTGGAGGTTCACGAAGGCCGGCATCTTGTGGCCGGGGTCGGGCTGCAGGTCGAAGGTCCAGACCTCCTCCTCGCGGTGCAGCGTACGCCCGACCTTCCAGATCACGCCCTTCTGGACGCACTTGGCCCCGACCCCCAGCCGGTCCAGAATTTCCAGCGACCGCTTCGACCAGCAGATCGCGCGGCTGCCGACCGAGACGACATTGTTGTCGTCCAGCACCACCGAGGCCACCCCGTATTGCGCCAGGTCGATGGCCAGTGCCAACCCGATCGGCCCCGCGCCCACGATGACAACCTTGTGGCGCGGTTCCGGTGCCGTCAGGCCGGGCGGGGCGACATAGGGGAAGGGGCGGTAATCATATGGCATCGCCTACCCCTGCAACGCCGCCCACATCTGTAGATCGCGCTCTGCGGTCCAGATGCGGGGGTGATGGATGCCGCGCGCCTCGTCATAGGCGCGGGCGACGTTGAAGGGCAGGCAGTGTTCGTAAATCGCATAGTCCTTGAACTTCGGGTCGCATTCCGCGCGACAGGCGTCCCAGGCCTCTTTCAGCGACCCATTCCGCGCCGCCACCCGGGCCACGGGCTTGTAGGTCGAAGCCACGAAATCCTTCGTCCGGTCCAGTGCCCCGTTCACCGCCCTGTCCCCGATCACCGCATCCCCCCGGCCCGGAGCAATCGCGTCCAGATCATAGGCCCGGATCGCCTCCAAGGTCGGCCCCCAGTCGGCGAAATGGCCGTCGCCGCAGTAGCAGGCCGAATGCGCCTCGACGATATCGCCGGTGAACATCACGTTCTGGTCGGGGACATGCACGACCGCATCTCCCGCCGTATGCGCCCGGCCAAGCTGCAGGATGTCGACCCGCCGCTTGCCCAGCCAGACTGACATCTTTCCGTTGAAGGTGGTGGTCGGCCAGGTCAGCCCGGGGATCGACTCATGCCCTTGGAACAGCCGCGGAAAGCGCTGGAACTCGCTGTCCCAGTCCTCTTGGCCCCGCTCGGCCACCATGTTGCGGGCGGCCTCGGACATGATCACTTGCGGCGCGTTGAAGGCCGAAGCCCCCAGCACCCGCACCGCGTGGTAATGCGTCAGCACGACATGGCTGATCGGCTTGTCCGTCACGCCCCGGATGCAGTCGATCACCTTCTGCGCCAGCCGGGGCGTGGCCTGCGCTTCCACGACCATCACCGAGTCGTCGCCGATGATGACGCCCGAGTTCGGGTCGCCTTCGGCGGTGAAGGCATAGAGGCCCTCGCCGATCTCGGTGAAGCTGATCTTCTTTTCCGCAAGATCGCCTTGCGATGCAAAAGCCTTTGTCATTTCATGTCCTTGCGTAAGGGTCTTCAAGCGCCCCCTCAACTGTGCCGGCGCAGTCTCCGAACCCGATGGAATAGCCATCACCCCTGGCTTGGCCCCGCAGAACCAGTCTGTCACCGTCCTCGATGAAGCTTCGGGTTCCGCCGTCGATGGCGATGGGTTCCTTGCCGCCCCAGCTGAGTTCCAGCAGGCTCCCCCGGCTGTCCTTCGTCGGACCGGAAATGGTGCCGGACCCCAGAAGATCGCCCGTGTTCATCGGACAACCGCTCGTCGTGTGATGTGCCAGCTGCTGCGCGGCGGAGTAATACATCTCGCGATAGTTGGTGCGCGCGATCACCGTCTCGCGGCCGCCTTCCGGCTTCAGCCCCACCTCCAGCGCGATGTCGTAGAGCATCGGCCCCGGCTCGCGCAGATGCGGCAAGAGCGGCACTTCGCGCGGGGGCGTGGAACAGCGGAACGGCTCCAGCGCCGCCTTCATGACGATCCATGGCGAAATCGTGGTGGCCGTCGCCTTGGCCTGGAACGGCCCGAGCGGCTGATACTCCCAAGCCTGGATGTCGCGCGCCGACCAGTCGTTCAGCAGGACATAGCCGAAGATCATCGCATCCGCCTCGGCCACCGTCACCGGCCCCTCCGACGGAGTGCCGACCACCGCACCCATCTCAAGCTCGATGTCGAACCGGCGCGAGGGTTGGAAGGCCGGCACCGCATGATCCGGCCCCTTCACCTGCCCCCAGGGCCTGCGCACCGGCGTGCCCGAGACAACCACCGAGGAGGCTCGCCCGTTATAGCCGATGGGGATATGCAGCCAGTTCGGCGGCAGCGCGTTCTCCGCCCCCCGGAACATGGTGCCGACATTCGTCGCATGATGCCGTCCGGCGTAGAAATCGGTGTATTCGCTGACGAGGAAGGGCAGGTGCAACTCCACCTTGTCACGCGGCACCAGATGCGCCTCCACCGCCGCCCGCTCCGCCGAGCCTTCGGCCAGAAGGGCGGTCAGCCGCGCGCGCAGCAGCGCCCAAACCTCCGGACCTGCCTCCATCACCTCGTTCCAGAAGGGCACGTCCAGCAGCGGCGCGCCGGGCAGCTCCAGCAGGCCTTCCTCCTCCAGCGCGGTGACGTCCAGCACGAAGTCGCCGATGGCGACACCGCAGCAGGGCTCTTCATCGGGCAGCGAGAACACCCCGCAGGGCAGGTTGTTCAGCGGAAACGGATGGTCCGGCGCATTCGCACTGTCGACCCAGGAACGGAGAAGTGGCATGTTGGTCCCTTGTAGGGCGGGGTTCACCCCGCCGTTGTGGATGGCGGGGTGAACCCCGCTCTACTTCACGCCCGGCGTCCCGTCGAACTTCTTGTCGAGGCTCGCCCAGCAGTCGATGTAATCGTCCTGCAACGGCGCATTCTTCGCCGCCCATTCCGTCAGGTGTTGCGGGAAGCGGGTCTCGAACATGAAGGACATGGTTTCCTCCAGCTTCTCCGGCTTCAACTCGGCATTCGACGCGCCCTCGAAGGCGTTGCGGTCCGGCCCGTGCGGCAGCATGCAGTTGTGCAGGCTCATCCCCCCCGGCACGAACCCCTTCGGCTTCGCGTCATAGATGCCGTAGATGTTGCCCATCAGCTCGGACATGACGTTCTTGTGGTACCATGGCGGCCGGAACGAATTCTCCGCCACCAGCCAGCGTTCGCGGAACAGCACGAAGTCAATGTTCGCCGTCCCCTCCAGCCCCGAAGGCGCGGTCAGTACGGTGAAGATCGACGGGTCCGGGTGGTCGAACAGGATCGCGCCAACCGGAGAATAGGTCCTGAGATCATACTTGTAGGGCGCATAGTTGCCATGCCAGGCCACCACGTCCAGCGGGGAATGCCCGATCCGCGTCTCATGAAACTGCCCGCACCACTTCAGCACCACCCGCGAAGGCGCGTCACGGTCCTCGAAGGCCGCCACCGGCACCTTGAAATCCCTCGGGTTCGCGAGACAATTCGCCCCGATCGGCCCCCGGTGCGGCAGGGTGAACGGCACCCCGTAATTCTCGCAGACAAAGCCGCGCGCCGGGCCTTCCAGCACCTCCACCCGGTAGACGAGGCCCCGCGGCAGCACCGCGATCTCCTTCGGTTCCAGGTCGATCACCCCCAGCTCCGTACAGAACCGCAGCCGACCCTCCTGTGGCACCACCAGCAACTCGCCATCGGCCGAGTAGAAATACTCGTCCACCATACTCGCGGTCACCGTGTAGACATGCGCCGCCATCCCGGTCTGGGTGTTCACATCCCCCGCTGTGGTCGCCGTCCGCATTCCCGTCACCCAGGTCAGATGCTCGTTGCCGTGCGGCACCGGGTCCCAGCGGTACTGGCCAAGGCTGATCACATCCGGCAGCACGTGCGGCGCCGATTTCCAGAACGGCACCTCGATCTTCTGGAACCGAGTCGTATGCTTCACACTCGGCCGGATCCGATAGCACCAGGTCCGCTCCGGATGCGGCTTGGTGAAGGCCGACCCCGACAACTGCTCGGCATAAAGCCCATAGGCGCATTTCTGCGGGCTGTTCTGGCCCTGCGGCAGGGCGCCCGGCAGCGCCTCGGTCTCGAAATCATTGCCGAAGCCCGGCATGTAGCCGTCGGTCAACCCGGTCCCACCGGGGGCGCGGACCATGCCTTGAGGCAATGCGTGCTGGGTCATCGGAAACCTCCTCCTCGTCCTTGAGTCGATTAATAGTTGCATCTGCAACCAAGTCAAGCTTAACATGACAAGCAATCCCGAACCGGCTAAAGCCAGCGCATGACAGACGTAACCTTGCACGACTACTGGCGCTCCTCCTCGGCCTACCGGGTGCGGATCGGGCTGAACCTGATCGGCATCGCCTATCGGACGGTTCCGGTCGACCTGACCACCGGGGCGCAGCGCACACCGGAACACCTGAAGGCCAACCCACAAGGCCTGGTCCCGGTGCTGGAGATCGACGGGCTGCGCCTGACCCAGTCGCTCGCGATCCTCGAATACCTCGATGAGACCCGCGCCGCAGGCTTCCTGCCGAAAGTCCCTGCCGACCGTGCCCGGGCCCGCGCCCTTGCCCATGCCGTCGCGATGGAGATCCAGCCGGTCTGCAACCTCCGCGTCGCACAGCACGCGGTTTCGCTGGGCGGAACGGCCACGATGCAGGGCTGGATGCAGCACTTCATCACCCTCGGCTTCGACGGGCTCGAGAGGATGCTGGCCGAAGGCCCGCAAACCACCTTTGCGCATGGGCCAGCACCGGGCCTGGCAGACCTCTGCCTCGTCCCCCAAGTCTACAATGCCCGCCGTTGGGACGTCGACCTTTCGCCCTATCCCCGCATCAGCGCCATCGCCGACCGGATGGAGGCGCTGCCCGCAGTGGCTGCCGCCCATCCCGACCGCGTGAAACCGGGGGCGTAGCATGGCCACGGGCGGGGATTTCGACCTGCAGGATTTCCTGCCCTACCTCTTGAACCAGGCCGCCGAGGCGACAAGCCGGGGCTTCCAGGCCAGCTACCGCGCCCGCCATGGCCTGACCCGCACGCAATGGCGCGTGATGGCCAACCTTGGCCGCTTCGGCGCGATGACCGCCCGCGACATCTGCCGGATCAGCCATATCGAGAAGACCAAGGTCTCCCGCGCCGTGGCCGGGATGGAGGCCGAGGGGCTGCTCTCGCGTGCCACCAGCGCCGAGGACCGCCGGGCCGAGAACCTGTCGCTCACCGAGAAAGGCCGCACGGTCTTTGCCGAGATCGGCCGGCAGGCCATCGACTTCGACGCCGACCTGCGCAGCCGCCTTGGCCCTGAACGCGCCGCCCGGTTCGACTCCATCCTGCGCGAG
This sequence comes from Rhodobacterales bacterium, assembly GCA_017303485.1. Lineage (GTDB taxonomy): Bacteria > Pseudomonadota > Alphaproteobacteria > Rhodobacterales > Rhodobacteraceae > Tabrizicola. The sequence goes on along the minus strand of JAFLCY010000060.1, from coordinate 9,847 downwards.
ATCATCGCGCTGCAATCCGACAGCGCGCCAGCCGAGGACAATTGAGCCGAAGCCTCCTCGTTCGACTTCGTCTCCTCGTCGGACCTACCCCCGCGAGGAGTGACGAAGTCAACGACGAGCCGCCCCGTCAGCCCCGCTCCGCGATCAGCCCCGCGAGCCGCTCGCCATCCTTCCAGGCCCCCCAGATGAAGGCAGACCCCCGGCACGACAGCCAGGGCAGGCCCATGAAGTAGAGGCCCGGCACCTCGGTCACGCCGTCCTGATGGCGCGGGCGACCATCGCCTTCGAAGATGTCGAGATCGATCCAGCCGAAATCCAGCTTGAAGCCGGTGGCCCAGATCACCGTCGAGATACTCTCGCGCTTCAGGTCCAGCGTCAGTGTCGGCTTGGTCACACAGTCGGGCAGGGGGCGTAGAACCCGCGCTTCCGGCTCCTCGGGCAGGTCAAGCCCATTGGCCTTGGCATAGGCATCGGCCTCGTCCAGCACCGACAGATAGTTCGCGTCGCCATTTTCCATGTTCCGGCGCAGGTCATTGGCAAAATTCAGCACGCCATCGCGGTAGTCTCCCGCGCGTCCCAGCAAGGTGACGCCCAGACCTGCAAGACGGCGGAAATCCATCGTGTGCCCGCCATAGGCACCAGAGACCGCGATGGTGATATGCTCGGTCCCCGGCGTGGGCGCCTTCATGTCCCATTTGCCCAGCTTGCCCAGCCACCAGACAAAATCCTGTCCGCGGTAGCGGCGGGGCGGACGGTCGTGCGGGCCGACCGAGAGATAGACCTTGCGACCCGCCCGCACCAGTTCCTCGGCGATCTGCGCACCGGATGACCCGGCACCGACGACCAGCACCGCACCCTCGGGCAGGGCCTTGGGGTTGCGGTAGCTGTTGGAATGCAACTGGGTAATGGCAGGATCGCTGATCACCGTCGGGATCACCGGCTTCTGGAACGGGCCGGTGGCAACGACAACGTTCTGCGCCTCGATTGTTCCGGTGGCAGTGGTGGCGCGGAAGCCGCTGCCATGACGCTCCAGCTTCGTCACCTCGACCCCGGTGCGCACCGGCAGGTTCCGGTCCCCGGCGAAGCGCTCGAAATAGTCGGCCACGGCCTCCTTCGGGGCGAATTCCTCTGGGTCAAGCTCGGTGAACTCGGCATCCGGGAAGCGGTCGTGCCAGGCCGGGCCGTTCGCGACCAGGCTGTCCCAGCGCCAGGTCCGCCAGCGTTCCGCGATGCGGTCGCGCTCCAGGACCAGATGCGGCACGCCCTGCTTTCTCAGATTGGCCGAGGTCGCAACCCCTGCCTGCCCGCCGCCGATGACCAGAGTGTTGATCGTCTCGACCATTTCAGAGCCCCTTTCCAAGTCTTGGCAGTTCCGGGATGCCTACATGCAAGGCATTGATTTCATAAGATCTGCATGGCTGCCCGTGCAGCGGCGACGCTGGGTCACTCATCCCCCGGCACTCCATAGGAGGGCGCCTGCGTCGGATCCTCGGCCCGCTGGACATAGGCTGCCATCTGCGGCGCATAGATGTCCCAGGCGGTCCGCAGCATCCTGATCGGGTCGTCGGCCCAGTCGATCCGAAGGTCGATCAGCGGCCAGGACAGACGGTCGGCCACCTTCAGCCCGGCGGAATGCACCGGCCCCGCCTCGCCCCCCGCTGCCAGACCCGCTTCCAGTGCCAGCATCAGCCGTTCCCCCAGATGACCTTTCGAGGTCGCGAAGGCCTCCACCATCGCCATCGGCACCAGTTCTGCCGCCAGCAGGTTCCCCCCCGCCGCGCAATCGGTGGCCTTGGCTTCGCCCCAGAGGCCCAGCACCTGCCGCCCGGAGTGGATCGCCGTCGCTCCCGTCCCGTCGACGACCAGAATCTGCCGGTAGTCGATATGCGCGCGCCCCTCGGTCACGGCCTTCAGGGCGTCGGCGGCGGACAAACCCGCCTCAAGCCGGTCCAGCACCAGCGGCCCCAGCGCGGGATCGGTGATGTTCTGCGAAGCGACCGCACCAACGCCCGCCCGGACATGGGCACACCGCGCCGCGACGGCGGGGGAGGAGGACGAGATGGCCATGCCGAACTGTCCGGTCCGGGCGCAGCGCGCGACGATGGAGAAGGTCATTTCTCGTCGTCCGGAATGACCGCCGTGCCGTCGATCTCGACCAGCCAGGACGGTCGGGCCAGCGCGGTGACGACCACCCCGGTCGAGACCGGATGCACACCCTTGATGTATTCGCCCATCGTCCGGTAGACGGCCTCGCGGTGGCGGACATCGGTCAGGTAGACCACGACCTTGCAGAGGTGGCTCATGTTGCCACCGACTTCTTCCAGAAGCTGCCGGATGTTCTGCATCACCTTGTGGGTCTGTTCGACCGGGTCATGGCTGCCGATGTCCTTGGCGGTGTCGAGGTCCTGCGGGCACTGGCCGCGCAGGAACACGGTCCGGCCCCGGGCGACGACGGCCTGGGCGAGATCGTTGTCCAGCTTCTGCTCGGGGTAGGTGTCCCTGGTGTTGAACTTGCGGTGGCGGAAATGGGTCATTCGTCTGGTCCTTGTCGGTCAGGGAAGAAGCGAGATGCCGGGCTCAAGCGCGGCCGTCTCGCGGCGGAAGGAAAGGGCGTCGCCGGGTTCGGGCTGGTCCAGCCCCTCGGCCCAGGCGCGGCCCGCATAGGTGGCCCAGGCGATCGGGCCCGGGGCGGCGGCATCGCCGATGAGCTTCAGGGTCCGGATCCCGGCCCCTTGCCAGTCAAGTGCTACGGCGGCGTGGAACAGCGCATCATCCGGTATGCGGGAGGTGACGTAGACGACCGAGTCGCAGGCCAGCGCGCTCTGCCGCCCGGTCCAGGTGCAGCCGAGAGTTACCTCTGCCTTGCCAATGGCTTCCGGTGCCTTGCTCAGGTGAATCTCGACGCCGATTTCCAGAAGGCGGCGCATGATCGTGCCCTGTTCCAGCGTGTTGTCGGTCCATTCGGCAACCTTCACCGCCGGGGTGATGAAATGAACCCGGTTGCCCTTCGCGACCAGGAGTTCGGCCAGCACGGAGCCCATGTAGAAATGGTCGTCATCGTACAGGGCGACCGTCTGGCCTTCCGGGCAACGTCCTGCCATCAGGTCGTCAGGAGTGTATACCGGCATGGCCGGGTCGGTCGGGATCGCGTGCAGATGCAGCCGTGCCACGGCATCGCGGCGCCAGCTGGCCCCGGTGGCGATGGCGACGTGGTCGGCGCCCATGGCCAGAAGGTCCTCGGGCGCAAGGCGGCTGTCGCGGTAGATCTCGACATTGGGCATCACCGCCATCTGGCCGGTGCGGAAATCGGCTACCCGGCCCCAGGCGGAAAGACCGGGGAGGAGGCGTTCCTTCGCGACCCGACCGCCCAGCGTGGTGGTCGCCTCGGCCAGCGTGACCTGATAGCCGCGCCGTGCGGCCTGCAGTGCCGCCTCAAGGCCGGTCGGCCCGGCGCCGACGATCAGGACGCTTGCGGATTGGCCCTTGGGACGGGCACGGTCGGGGTGCCAGCCCTTGCGCCATTCCTCCATGAAGGCGGTGTTCTGGGTGCAGCGGCTGATCGCGCCGGTCATGTCGCCCGAAACGCAGATGTTGCAGCCGATGCATTCGCGGATGTCTTCGTAGCGACCTTCCTCGACCTTGAGCGGCAGGAACGGGTCGGCGATCGAGGGCCTTGCGGCACCGATGAAGTCCAGGATGCCGGTCCTGATCTGGCGCACCATCGCGTCGGGGCTGGTGAAACGACCGACGCCGACGATGGGTTTCGAGGTCAGCTCCTTGATGCCTTTGACCAGGTCTTCCTGCGCGGCTTCCGGCTTGAAGCGACTGGTGCCGGAACAGGCTTCCCAGGTGCCATGGGCAAGGTCCCAGATATCGGGCAGGTCGCCGTGCATTTCGATGAAATCGCGCAACTCGGCGTTGGAAAAGCCGTAGGCGCCCGCCTCGTGCAGCGACATGCGCAGGGAAACCGCAAGCTCGCCTTTCGTGGTTTCCCGCATGTCCTCAACGACTTCGCGCAGGAACCTGCCACGGTTTTCAAGGCTGCCGCCGTATTCGTCGGTCCGGTGGTTGGTGGCGCGGCTCAGGAAGTGCTGCAGGATGCCAAACCCATGCGCGCCGTAAAGGCAGATCAGGTCAAAGCCCGCCTCATGGCTGCGGCGGAAGGCGTGGCGGAACCAGCGGCGCAGGTCGCGGATATCCTCGCGGTCCATGGTGCGGGCCTGCACCGGGTCGGAGGTGAAGGTCAGGATCGGACCGCCGGTGACGGCCAGCGGCACTTCGCGGGAGTAGAGGTTGGGCCCATTGATCCCGGAATAGGCCAACTGGATGCCTGCCAAAGCCCCGTGCGATTTCATCGCCTCGGCCATGCGGGCGAGGGCGGGGATATCCCTGTCCTCCCATAGGTGCTGTTCGATGAAGGGGGTGATCTCGCTGGTCGGGTGTATCTCGGTCTGTTCGGTGAAGATCACGCCCCAGCCGCCTTCGGCCTTGGTGCGGCGCATCTCGACCACGGCGGAAGGGTCGCGGTAGCCGCCGCCGTTGCAATGCGGGACCTGATAGAAACGGTTCTTGGCCGTTTTCGGGCCGATCTGCAGCGGCGTGAACAGGATGTCGTGACGGGGATCGCGGGTCATTTGAGTGTCCGAAGGTCGGCGGATTGGGTGGAAAGCCGCGCGGCATCGCGGGGCGGGAGTTCGGCGACAAGAAGCGTCGGCATTTCGCCCGCCTGTGCGAGGATTTCGCCGTGCGGTCCGGCAACAAGCGAGCCGCCGACATAGGTCAGGTCGCCTTCGGTGCCGCAGTAGTTGGCATAGGCGATGCTGACACCATGGTTCGCGGCCATGGCGGGAACGGTGTGGCGCATGACATGGGTGAAGGGGGCCATGTTGGCTGTCGGCACAAGGATCAGGGTCACGCCCTGATCGGCGAGCAGCTTCACATGCGGCGCGAATTCCACGTCATAACATATTAAGATCGTGGCCTTTTCTGTTCCGAGATGGAAGGTCTTCATCCGGTCCCCCGGCGAATAGATCGCGCGTTCGCGTGGACCGTAGAGCTGGACCTTTCGATAGTTGCACAGAAGCGCACCGTTGGGGCCGAAGCAGGCGGCAGAGTTGTAGATCCGGTCGCCATCGCGTTCGGCGTAGCCGACAACCAGAGCGGTGGCATGATGCCAAGCGGCGGCGGCAAGGCGCTGCATCGGAGCGCTGTCGATCGCAATCGCCAGCGCGGGAATGCCGGGCTGGTTGTAGCCGGGCAACCAGGCCTCGGGCAGCACAAGCACGGTGGCATCCATCGCGGCGGCTGCGGCCAGCGCGGCCTCGGCCTGGCTGCAGGCCTCGTCCAGGTCGGCAGCGGGTGAGGTCCCTTGCCAGAGTGCCAATCGCATCGGAGTCTCCTTCATCGACCCGGCTATCCTAAAGCGGGCCTCTGCGGCGGCCATACCCCTTGGAAAGTCCGGCCTTGCTAATGTATGAGGCATTGAGGGGTATATACCCCCAGCGAGGTAGTCCCATGTCGGATCCGGCTTCGGCGAGCATCGAGGAGCATCTTGCCCAGACCATCGGCAAGATCGGCCGCGCGGGTTTCGAGGATTCGCTCTGGGGCTTGCTGGTCGCCCTGGCACGCCCGGACAACATGGTGGCGCTGGTCTACCGGGACTGGGGGGCCGCGCTTGAACTCTGTCGCATGGACAGTGCTTCCCGCGCCTTTGCCCGGCTGCAAAGCACTTATCTTGAGGGCGTCTATCGGCTGAGCCCCTTCTACGGGCTGCATCTGCAACGCGCCGAAGAGGGCCTGTACCGGCTGCGCGACATTGCGCCGGATGCCTTCCAGCGCAGCCGGTTCTATGTCGAGTATTTCGGCCAGACGACGATCATCGACGAGGTGGCCTTCACCGTCAGGCTGGGCGAGGGCCTGTCGCTGAACCTGTTCCTCGGCCGCGACGGACAGTCCGGCAAGGCCTTCCTTCCCGGGGAAATCATGGCCTGCCGCCGGATGGCGCCGGTCATCGCCGCGTTGGCGCGGGCGCATTGGCCAGCGCCAAGGGTCGCTCCGGGCCCGGCCGAGGATCTGCCCGCGCTCCTCGCCAGCGCGGCCGACAGGGTGCTGGGCATCGGTCTCTCGCCCCGTCAGGCGCAGGTTGCGGTGCTGATCCTGAAAGGGCATTCGACCTTGTCGATCGGGCTGAACCTTGGCCTCTCGCCGCAGACGGTCAAGGTCTTCCGCAAGCAGCTTTATGCCCGCTGCCGGATCTCTTCTCAGGCGGAACTTTTCGCGCTGATGCTGCCGCTTCTGAACGGCTCCTAGACCTCGATCCCGGCCTTGGGGCGGGGGTCGGTAGGCATCGTCCCGGTTGCAAGATACAGCGCCTGCTCGGCGATGGTGGTGGCGTGGTCGCCCGCGCGTTCGATGTTCTTGGCGATGAAATGCAGGTGCATCGAGGGGCCGATGTTGCCCGGACTTTCCATCATGTAGGTGAAAAGCGAGCGGAACAGCGTGTTGTAGACCTGATCAATGTCGAGGTCGCGCTTGCGGACGGCCTCGGCGAGCTTGACGTCCTTCTGCACCAGCGCGCGGGTGGCTTCGTCCAGCATGCGGACAACCAGATTGCTCATCCGGCGGATGGTGCCGGCGTGCCCCTCGACCGGGGCCGAAGGTGGCAGCACGCGGGCGCGTTTGGCTACGTTCTTGGCATAGTCGCCGACGCGTTCCAGGCTATGCGCGGCGCGCATGACGGCCAGCACGCGGCGCAGGTCGCTGGCAATGGGCGCGCGGCGGGCGATGAGGCTTGCGGCCTCCATCTGGATGAATTCCTCCAGCGCGTCGATGGCGGCGTCGGCGGCGATGACCCGGTCGGCCGCAGCCGCGTCCAGCGTTTCCAGCGCCACGGCTGCCTCGGTCAGGGCCGCTTCGGTCAGGCCCGAGAGCTTCAGGAAATGGGCCTGCAGTGCTTCGAGGTCGCGGTCGAAGGCGGCAAGGATGTGCTGTTCGTTCTCGGCCATGCCACTCTCCTTACCCGATACGTCCGGTGATATAGGCTTCGGTCCTTGGGTCCTGCGGGTTGGTGAAGATCGCCGAGGTGTCGCCGTATTCCACCAGGTTTCCAAGGTGGAAGAACGCTGTCTTCTGGCTGACCCGCGCGGCCTGCTGCATCGAATGCGTCACGATCACCACCGAGAACTGTGCGCGCAATTCGTCGATCAGTTCCTCGACCTGGGCCGTCGCGATTGGGTCCAGGGCCGAGCAGGGCTCGTCCATCAACAGCACTTCCGGCGAGGTCGCCACCGCGCGGGCGATGCAGAGCCGCTGCTGCTGGCCGCCCGAAAGCCCGGTGCCGGGCGCGTCCAGCCGGTCCTTCACCTCGCCCCAGAGCGCCGCCTTGCGCAAGGAGGCTTCGACCACCGCGTCCAGTTCCGCCTTCGAGCGGGTCAGGCCGTGGATCTTCGGCCCATAAGCCACGTTGTCGTAAATCGACTTCGGGAAGGGGTTCGGCTTCTGGAACACCATGCCGACGCGGGCCCGCAACTGCACCGGATCGACGCGGGGGTCGTAGATATCCTCGCCGTCCAGCGTGATGCGCCCCGAGACGCGGGCCGAGGCGACAGTGTCGTTCATCCGGTTCAGGCAGCGCAGGAAGGTCGACTTTCCGCAGCCCGACGGCCCGATGAAAGCGGTCACCGCGCGGTCGAGGATGTCGACCGACACATCCTTCAGCGCGTGGTTGGTGCCGTAATGCACCTGCACATCGCGCGCCGCGATCTTCGCGGTCAAGGTGCCGGCGTCCAGGCCGGTGCGGGTCATGTCGTTCATCGGCTGCATCCTTACCAGCGGCGTTCGAACTTGCGGCGCAACAGGATCGCCGCGACGTTCATGATCACGAGGAAGGCCAGAAGCACGATGATCGCGCCGTTCGAGCGTTCGATGAAGGCCGGGTCCGAGCGGGTGGCCCAGGAATAGACCTGCACCGGCAGAGCGGTCGCCGGGTCGAAGAAGCCGTCCACCGGCAGCGAGGGATAGTTGTCGACGAAGGCCACCATGCCGATGAGGAGAAGCGGCGCGGTATCGCCCAAGGCAACGGCGAGGCCGAGGATGGTTCCGGTCAGGATGCCGGGCATGGCAAGGGGCAGGACATGGTGCAGCACGGTCTGCATCTTCGAGGCGCCGACGCCCAGGGCCGCATCGCGGATCGAGGGCGGCACGGCGCGGATCGAGGCGCGGGTCGCGATGATCACAGTAGGCAGGGTGCGGAGCGAGATCACCAGCGCGCCGACGATGCTGGAGGATTGCGGCAGGCCCGCAAAGTTGATGAAGATCGCAAGGCCGAGGATGCCGAAGACGATGGAGGGGACGGCGGCTAGGTTCGCCACGTTGACCTCGATCAGGTCGGTCCAGCGGTTCTTCGGCGCGAATTCCTCAAGGTAGATCGAGGCGGCGACCCCCACTGGCCCGCACATCACCGCGACGAGGATCATCATGTAAAGCGAGCCGAGAATGGCGACGCCGAGGCCCGCCGCCTCGGGGCGCTGGTCGGAGGCGTCGGGATTGGTCAGGAAGGCGACGTTCCAGCGCAGGCCCAGCATGTCGGCGGCGACCAGCCGGTCGGCGAGTTCCAGCTGTTCGGGACTGACATTTCTGTCAAGCGTCGCGCTGTCCAGCGTCACCCGACCCTTCAGGTAGCCGTCGATCCGGCCACCGGCGAGGGCGGCGATGTCGATTGTCTGGCCGATCAGGGCCGGGTCGGCCAGCACGCGGGTGCGCAACTGACCGGGCGCGTCCTTGGAGATCAGTTCCGCCACCTGCTTGTCCTTCAGCCCGCCGGTGTCGATGCCTTTCGCCTCCAGCGCGGCGGCGAAGGATGTGGCCAGCACCTTGCCGTAGCCGACAGTGGTGATCTTGGCCATTTCGGCGGGGTCGCGGTTGCCCTTGGGGTCCAGCACCTTGGCGTCCAGCGTGACCGGAAAGCTCAGCTTGGCCTGGCGGAAGGCGCCGATCCCGTCCGAGAAGATGGTGACCAGCATCAGCGTCAGCACCGACAGGCTGATCGCGATGGCGACGATGCCATAGGTGCGGAAGCGACCTTCGGCCCGGCGGCGGCGGGCCATCGCCGGATCGGCATCGAACAGCGAGCCGGTCTCTGGGCGGTTGACGGCGGCGGGAAGCGGGGCCGAGGTCATTCGTACTGTTCCTTGTATTTCCGCACGATCTTCAGCGCGAGGACGTTCAGCCCCAGCGTCAGGACGAAGAGCGTCATGCCAAGCGCGAAGGCGACCAGGGTTTCCGGGGCGGCAAAGTCGGTGTCGCCGGTCAGCTGGCTGACGATCTTCACCGTCATCGTCGTCATCGCCTCGAACGGGTTGAGGCTGAGCTTCGCGGCGGCGCCCGCGCCCATGGCGACAACCATCGTCTCGCCGATGGCGCGGCTGGCGGCCATCAGGACGGCACCCATGATCCCGGGCAGGGCGGCGGGCAGGACGACTTGCTTCACCGTCTCGGACGGGGTGGCACCCATGGCATAGGAGCCGTCGCGCAGCGATTGCGGCACCGCGTTCAGGATGTCATCGGCCAGCGACGAGACGAAGGGGATGTTGAGGATGCCGATGACGAGGCCAGCCGTCATGACGGATGAGCCGGAATTGCCGAGTCCCAAGGGTTCCGCCAGCCAGTCGCGCAACAGGGGCCCGACTGTGATCAGCGCGAACAGGCCGAAGACCACGGTCGGGATGCCCGCAATGATCTCGATCAGCGGTTTCACCCAGGCCCGCACGCGCGAGCTGGCATATTCCGACAGGTAGATCGCGGTGAAGAGGCCAAGGGGAACGGCGACGATCATCGCGATGACCGAGAT
>JAFLCY010000059.1 GCA_017303485.1 Rhodobacterales bacterium | reverse complement strand
GCGGCGCAGGCACTGGGGATCAGCATCATCCATCAGGAGCTGTTCCTGATGAACCACCTGTCAGCCGCGCAGAACATCTTCATCGGGCGCGAACCCCGCAAGGGCCTGGGCATCTTCGTCGACGAGGCGAAGCTGAAGCGCGACGCCGCCGCGATCTTCAAGCGGATGAAGGTCGGCATCGACCCGGGCGCCGAGGTCGGCCACATGACCGTCGCCCGCCAGCAACTGGTCGAAATCGCGAAGGCGCTGTCCTACAACGCCCGCGTGCTGGTGATGGACGAACCGACCTCTGCCCTGAACGAAACCGAGGTCGAGCATCTCTTCGGCGTGATCGAGGACCTGAAAGCGCACGGGGTCGGCATCGTCTACATCACGCACAAGATGGACGAGGTGAAGCGGATCGCCGACCGGGTGACGGTGATGCGGGACGGGCAATATATCGACACGCTGCCCGCTGGCTCCACTCCGATGGCGACGATCATCCAGCTGATGGTGGGCCGGGAACTCGCTGACCAGCACCGGGCGACGGGGCAGGGCATGGCAGAGGAGGTGCTGCGCGTCGAGGGGCTGAACCGGGGCAGCACGATCCGCAACGTCAGCTTTTCGCTGAAGAAGGGCGAGATTCTGGGCTTTGCGGGTCTGATGGGCGCAGGGAGGACCGAGGTGGCCCGCGCGATCTTCGGGGCGGACCCCTTGGACAGCGGCACGATCCATATCCATGGGCAGGAACGGAAGATCGCCACCCCCGCAGACGCTGTGGCGCAGGGCATCGCCTACCTCAGCGAAGACCGCAAGCACTTCGGCCTCGTCACCGGCATGTCGGTCCGCGACAACGTGACGATGGCAAGCTGGCGACGCTTCATCAAGAGCGGGCTCTTCATGCGGGACGACGCCCTGGGCAAGGTGGCCGAGGAGTACGTCAAGAAGCTCAAGGTCAAGACCCCGCACATCCATCAGGAGACCCGGCTTCTGTCCGGCGGCAACCAGCAGAAGGTCGTCATCGCCAAGTGGCTGTTGCGCGACTGCGATATCCTGATTTTCGACGAACCGACACGCGGCATCGACGTCGGCGCCAAGGCGGAAATCTACCGGCTCTTGGAGGACCTCGCGGCGCAGGGCAAGGCGATCATCGTGATCTCCTCGGAACTGCCCGAAGTGCTGCGCCTGTCGCACCGCATCGCGGTGATGTGCGAGGGGCGGATCACCGGGGAACTCGACGGCCGCACGGCAAGCCAGGAAGACATCATGACGCTGGCGACGCAACGCGCCAGCGCGGCAGCCTGAACAGGGGAACAGCATGACCGACACCACTGCCCAGACCGCCGCCATCGGCAAATCGGGGTTCTTCACCACCGCGACCTTGCAGAAGGCCGTCGCCTTCGTGGTGCTGATCGCACTTCTCGGCTTCTTCAGCCTCTTCGCCTCGAACTTCGCGACCGGGGCGAACATGGTCGGCATCATGCAGGCCACCGCCGTCAACGGCGTGCTGGGCGTGGCCGTGACCTTCGTCATCATCTCGGGCGGGATCGACCTGTCGGTCGGCACGATGATGACGCTGACGGCCGTGATGGCCGGGATCATCCTGACCAACCTTGGCATGCCGCTGCCGATCGGGATCATCGGCGCGATCCTGTCTGGCGCCTTCATGGGGGCGATTTCCGGTGCGGTCATCGCCAAGCTGAAGATCCCGCCCTTCATCGCCACCCTCGGCATGATGCAGATCGCGCGGGGGTTGGCACTGGTGTTCTCGGGCGCGAAGCCGATCTACTTTAACGACACACCGAACTATGGGCTTCTGTCGCCGGAAAGCTCGATCTCCAAGCTGATCCCCGGCATCGAGATTCCGAACGGCGTGATGATCATGTTCATCGTCGCGATCATCGCCTCCATCGTGTTGAACCGCACCATTATCGGCCGGATGGTCTTTGCGCTGGGGTCCAATGAAGAGGCCGCGCGGCTGTCGGGCATCAACGTCGACCGCTGGAAGATCCTGACCTATGCGATCTGCGGCGGCATCTGCGGCATCGCCGGGCTGATCGTGTCCTCGCGACTGAACTCGGCGCAACCGGCACTTGGCCTCGGCTACGAGCTGGACGCCATTGCGGCAGCCGTGATCGGGGGCACCTCGCTGGCGGGCGGGCGCGGCACGGTGATCGGCACGATCATCGGCGCTTTCATCATGTCGGTCCTGACGAATGGGCTGCGTGTGATGGGCGTCCTGGAAGAATGGAAGATCGTCGTGACCGGCGTGATCATCATCGTCGCCGTCTTCATCGACATCGTCCTGCGGAAGAAGGCTTGAGCAGGGGAGACATACCGCCAACCACAATCAAGTGACACGACCCGGATGCGACAACCGCACCGGAAAACCAAAAAGGGAGTGAGACATGAAAAAGACCCTACTGACCTCGGCACTGGCCCTTGGCCTTGCCTTCGGCGCGGCTCCGTCTTTCGCCGAGACCTATTTCCCGATCATCGCCAAGGGCTTCAGCCACCAGTTCTGGCAAGCGGTGAAGGCGGGTGCCGAAGAGGCCGCCGCGCGCAATGGCGTGACGATCACCTTCGAGGGCCCGAACACCGAGGCCGAGATCGACAAGCAGACCGACATCCTGAACGCCGCCATCGCCAAGGCGCCGCAGGGTCTGGGCTTTGCAGCACTCGACAGCCAGGCGCAGGTTCCGGCGCTGCAAAAGGCGGCAGACGCGGGCATCCCGATCGTCGCCTTCGATAGCGGCGTCGACAGCGACCTGCCGCTCACCACCTGCACCACCGACAACATGGCGGCGGCGGCGGCGGCGGCGGACGGGCTGGCCAAGGCGATCGGCGAGGAAGGCAAGATCGCCGCGGTGATCCATGACCAGACCTCGGCCACCGGGATCGGCCGCCGCGACGGCTTCCTGAACCGGATCAAGGAAGCCTATCCGAACATCGAGGTCGTCGATGTCCAGTACGCCAACGATGCGCTGAAGGCGACCGACAACGTCAAGGCGATGCTGCAGGCCAACCCCGACATCAAGGGCATCTTCGCCTCGAACGAAGGTGCGGCCATCGGCCTTGCCGTCGCGATCAAGGAATCGGGCGCGGCCATCGTCGGGGTCGGCTTCGACAGCGGCAAGAGCCAGAAGGATGCCATCATGGACGGCACCCTGATCGGCTCGGTCACCCAGAACCCGGTCGGTATCGGCCAATGCGTCGTCGACAGCCTGGCGAAGGCGATCAAGGGCGAGGAACTGCCCAAGGTCATCGACACCGGCTTCTACTGGTACGACAAGACCAACATGGCCGACCCGCAGATCGCAGCGGTCCTTTACGATTGATCTGACGATTGCCCCTCCTCCGGCCTGTCCGGGGGAGGGGTCCCTCAGCCGATCTTGGCGCGCTGCACCAGCGGCGAGCGGCCGAAATGGCTGCGATAGACCTTCGAGAAATGCGAGGTCGACTGGAAGCCGCAGGCCATGGCGATTTCCGTCACCGATTGTTCGCTCTGCACCAGCAGGTTCTGCGCCCGGTTCAGCCGCAACTCCATGAAATAGTGTTTGGGGCTGGAGTTCAGGTAGCGCCCGAACAGCCGCTCCAACTGCCTGGTCGAGATTCCAAGCTCTTCGGCGATCAGGCTGGGCGACATCGGGCTTTCGATGGCCTCCTCCATCATCGCGATGGCGCGCTTCAGGTGTTCGTTGCGCATCCCATGCCGCGACTGGACCGAGACGCGCTGCGCTGCCGTGCCCTCGCGGACCGCATTGTAGACCATCTGGTCGGCCACTTCGGTTGCCAGATCCTCGCCATGAGATTTGCCGATCAGGTGCAGCATCAGGTCAGCCGCCGCTGTTCCGCCCGAAGCGGTGATGATCTTCTCGCGCGCGACAAAGACGTTGCGCACCAGGCGCACCTCGGGAAACTCCTCGGTGAAAAGATCATGCCAGGCCCAGTGCAAAGCGGTTTCCACATTGTCCAGGAACCCCGCCCTTGCCAGCACATAGGCCGCTGAACAGATCGCGCCCAGCGGCGTTCCCGCCGCGCGTTCCCGTCGCAGACCGGCCAGCAGCTTCGCTGTCGTATGCGTCTTTACGTTCGTCCCCGAGATCAGGAACAGCCTGTCCACCTTCCGTCCGGCCTCCAGCCCGCCATCGACCAATGTCGCCGACCCGTTCGAGCAGGTTGCGGTCTTGCCGTCCTCCGACAGCAGCGACCAGCGGTAGAGCGGTTTGCCCGAGACGAGGTTGGCGATCCGCAACGGCTCCAGCGCGCAGGAAAAGGCGATGTGGGTGAATTCCGGCATGAGGTAGAAGCTGAAGTGCTGGGTCGCGGTCATCATCTTCCTCCACGCAAAAGGGGCCGCCCCGAAAGGCGGCCCCCGGGTTTCGTCAGGCAGGGATCACTTCACCGCAGCGGCGTCCGCGACCCAGCCGTCGAACTCGGCCTGATGCGCAGCGATCCAGTCTGCGACCTGCTTGTCAATGTCTTCCGACGAAGCCGCGCCATCCGCCATCAGCTTGTTCTGCGCCGAGATGTCGTTGATGTCGATCTTGACCTCGGACAGGAACTTCGCCGCCGCGGGGTTGTCGGCCAGGAACTTGTCGGAAGCGAGGATGTACATGTTGTCCACCGCGAAGCCCAGGTTCTTGCCGTTGAACTCGGTATTGGCTTCCACGCCGTCGGGCAGCGAGGTGTAGGGCACGTCCAGCCATTCCACGTCCTTGCCCGGGACCAGCGCGCCGGACACCCAGTAGGGCGTCCAGGTGAAATACAGGATCGGCTGGCCATTCTGGAAGCGGGCGATGGTGTCGGCCATCAGCGCGTTGTATTCGCCCTGGTTGTGGGTGACGGTGTCACGCAACCCGTATTCGGTCAGGTGATGCTCGATCACCCGCTCGCAGCCCCAGCCGGGGACGCAGCCGGCAAGGTCCGCCGTGCCGTCGCCGTTCGCGTCGAATTTCGCTGCAATTGCCGGGTCCTTGAAGTCACCCAGGTTCTTGACGCCCGCGTCATAGGATTTCTTGTCGACCAGATAGCCCTGCACCATGCCTTCGACGAAGGGGCCGACGCGCTGGAGAACGGCGTCCCCACCAGATTCCTGGAAGAAGGCCTCGTGCAAAAGTTCCCAATGCGCGGTGTAGAAGTCGGCGTCGCCGGTGCCCACGGCCAGGTGCGCGGTCTGGATTTCGACCTGGCTCGGCTCGACGGTGTAGCCCAGCGCCTCAAGCCCCTTGTAGACGATGCGGGCCTGGAACAGCTCTTCCGCGATCGGGCTGGCGACCGGGCGGACGGTGACGCCCTCGCCGGGCTTGTCCTGGGCCAGCGCGGGCAGTGCCAGCACCAGCGCCAGGGCGGTAGTCAGAGTGAAGTGTTTCATTCGGTGTCTCCCTTGGTTTCTTAGTTTGACTTGCCGATCAGGCGGGCGATCAGCCCTACCGGACCCGTTTGCCACCAGCGAAGGTGGCCCTTTTCACGGCCTGACCGGCCGATGCCTTGCGTGATGCGGTCCAGGACGATGGCCAGCATCACGATGCCAAGCCCGCCGACGATGGCCTTGCCGGCATCCAGCCGCCCCATCGCCCGCAGCACTTCGTTCCCCAGCCCCTTCACCGCGATCATCGAGGCGATGACCACCATCGAGAGCGAAAGCATGATCGTCTGGTTCAGGCCCGCCAGGATCGTCGGCGTCGCCAGCGGCAGTTCCACCTTGCGCAGGATCTGGCCGGGACTTGCGCCAAAGGCCCGCGCGGCCTCCACCACCGAAGGGTTCACCCCCCGGATGCCCAGCGAGGTCAGGCGCACCAAGGGCGGCAGCGCGAAGATAATGGTGACGACCACGCCCGAGACGTTGCCGATCCCAATCAGCATCACCACGGGCACGAGGTAAACGAAGGCCGGGATGGTCTGCATCGTGTCCAGCACGGGCCGGATCACCGCCTCGAAACGGTCTGATTTGCCCGCGAGGATGCCCAGCGGCAGCCCGATCGCCGCGCAGGCGATGACCGAGGCGACCACAATCGCCAGCGTCGTCATCGCCAGCCCCCAGGCCTCGGGCGACAGAAGCCCGAGCGCCAGCAGGCAGAACGCCACCACAATGGCCACCCGCCGCCCCGCCGCCTGCCAGGCGATCAGCACCAGGATCGCCAGCATGACCAGGGGCGGCACCGCCTGCAGGCCCGCCTCAACCTTGACGATCAGCGATTCAAGGAAGCGCTTGGTCGGCTGGATCATGTCACGGTTGGAAATCGCCCATTGCTTGATGCCGTCGGCATAGGTGCTGAGGCCGAGATCGACCGAGGCAAAGGGGTTCAGCCAGTCGAAGGTCTTGTCGGCCATCAGGCAGCCCTCTCTTCTTCGCGTCCCTGGATGCCACGCAGAAGCGCGCGCTTGGTCACCACACCGACCGGCTGGCCCTCGGCTGCGATCAGGATCGGGTGATCGGTGCCGACGGCGAGATCGACCAGTTCATTCAGGTTCATCTCGGGCCGCCCCACGGGCCAAGGCCCGGTCTCCTGCGGCCCCTGCGCCTGCACATAAGCGGCGAAGGGCGTCATCACTCGGGCCGCCGTCACCAGATCCAGCTTGGAGATGCCCGCCACGAACTCGGCCACGTAGTCGTCCGCCGGTTCGGTCACGATCTCTTCGGGCGTGCCGATCTGCACCAGCACCCCGTCCTTCATGATGGCGATGCGATCGCCGATGCGGATCGCCTCGTCCAGGTCATGCGTGATGAACACCGTGGTCTTGTGCAGTTCCGCCGACAGTTCCATGAAGGTGCCCTGCAACTGCCGCCGGATCAGCGGATCAAGCGCCGAGAAGGGCTCGTCCATCAGAAGGATCGTCGGGTCCGCCGCCAGCGCCCGGGCCAGACCCACGCGCTGCTGCATACCCCCTGACAGCTCGTCGGGGTATTTCCGGTCCCATCCGGTCAGGTCCACCATATCGATGGCCTTGGCGGCCACCTTCATCCGCTCCGCTTCGGACCTGCCCCGCACTTCCAGCGAAAACGCCACATTGTCCGCCACCGTCCGGTGCGGCATCAGCGCCATCGACTGAAACACCATCCCGATCTTTTCCGCCCGCAACCTGCGCAAATCCTGGGCGTTCATCGCGTTGACGTTCTGGCCCTCGATGAACACGGTGCCCGAGGTCGGCTCGATCAGCCGGTTGATGTGGCGGATCAGCGTCGACTTGCCCGATCCCGACAGACCCATGATGCAGAAGATCTCGCCCCGGCTCACACTGAAGCTGGCGTCCTGAACGCCGACCACGCAGTCGAACTCCTCGCGGATCGCCTTCTTGGACAGGCCCTTGGACCGAACGGCCTCCATCGCCTGCCGCGACTTGTCACCAAAGATCTTCCAGATCCCCTCGCAGCGGATCACGTCCTCGCGGGCTTCAGCCATGCAGAATCTCTCCCCTCGCTCTAAAGACTACAATCACAAAAGTTTACTGTAGACAATATGTATTTTACCCGACTACACAGTGGGCAGGCTACCTGATTCACGTTGAAGACCATCCGGATCAGGCAGGAGAGAACCGTTGGACACCGATTCCCGCAGCAGGAAGACCCAGTGCATCGAAGACCTTCGCCGCAAGGTCCTGACCGAGGCATTGGAGCCGGGCATCTACCTGGACGAGACGGAACTGGCCGAGATCTATGGCATTTCCCGCCCGCCCCTGCGCGAGGTGCTGCGCCAGCTGGCCGGAGAGGGCTATCTGGTCCTGCACGAGAACCGTGGTGCGCAGGTCGCGCCGATGACGCACAAGACCATGCGAAACTTCTTCGTCGCCGCCCCGATGATCTATGCGGCGACCACGCGGCTCGCCGCCGAGAACGCAACTCCCGCGCAGATCGTGAAGCTGAAGGAATGCCAGTGGGCCTTCCGCCAGGCGATCAAGTCCGGCGATGCGGCGGAGCGCGCGCTGGGCAACGAACGCTTCCATTCGATCATCGGCGAGATGGCTGACAACGAGTACCTGACGCCCTCGCTCCGCCGCCTTCTGATCGACCACACCCGGATCGGGATGACCTTCTACAATCCGCGCAAGCTGGCCCTTGCCCCGCAGCGCGAACTTGCCGCCGACCAGCACGACCAGTTCATCGTCCTGATCGAAGCCGGTGACGCTGACGCTGCCGCCGCCCTGGCTGTCGCACATTGGGAGCTTAGCCGTGCGCAGATCGAAAGCTTCGTCACCCCCGCAAGCATGTCCATTCCGCTTGGCCGCGCGCCCGGCGTTTCCGAAACACGAGGAGCCTCATGAAGTTCGAAGGCATCTACACGCCCGCCATCACCCCGCATCGTGAGGATGGGTCCATCGACCGCGACGCCTTCGTCGCGCAGCTTGAATACCTCATCGCCCAGGGCGTCCACGGTATCATCAACGGCGGCTCGACCGGAGAATACTACGCGCAGTCGATGGAGGAACGCCTTGAGATGGCCTCGCTTGCCCGCGAGGTCACCAAAGGCCGGACGCATCTGATGGTAGGCACCGTGGCGATCCGGCTGGAGGATTCGCTCACAATGGCCGAACACGCCGCCAAGATTGGCGCAGATTCAGTCCTTGTCGGCTCGCCGCCCTATTCGGTGCCGACCGAGCGCGAGAACGCCTTGAACGCGCTGGCCATCGACCGCGCCGCCGATCTGCCGATCATGCTGTACAACTACCCCGGCCGGATGGGCATCAACATGGGCGAGGAGTTCCTTGACCGCGTGGGCCGGTCGCGCAACTTCTGCGCCATCAAGGAATCCTCGGGTGATATCAATCGCGTGCATCTTCTGGCGCGCGACTATCCGCATATCCAGATGTCCTGCGGCATGGACGATCAGGCGCTGGAGTTCTTCGCCTGGGGTGCGCGCAGCTGGGTCTGCGGCGGGTCGAACTTCCTGCCCGCCGAGCACCTTGCGCTTTACAAGGCCTGCGCGGTCGAAGGCAATTTCGACAGGGGCCGCCGGATCATGTCGGCGCTGATGCCCTTGATGCGAGTGCTGGAGCAGGGCGGCAAGTTCATCCAGTGCATCAAGCACGGCTGCGAGATGATGGGCCAATATGCCGGCCCGCCGCGCCCGCCGCTGAAGCCCCTGAACAAGGACGACAAGCGCCAGCTGGAACAGACCGTGCGCGTTCTCAAGACCACCATCGCCCAGATCACCGCGGAGTAAGCCATGTCCCTTCTCACCACCGAAGAATACAAGGCCATCGCTGCCGGTCTCAGCTTCCCGACGACTGCCTTCATCGACGGCCATTTCCGCCCGGCGATCAGCGGCAAGACCTTTGACACGATCAACCCGGCCACCCGTCAGGTGCTGGCGCAGGTCGCCGCCTGCGGGCCGGATGACGTGAACCTTGCCGTGGAAAAGGCCCGCGACGCGTTTGAGGACGGCCGCTGGTCGCGGCTGCATCCGAAAGAGCGGAAAGAGGTGCTGATCAAGCTGGCAAAGCTGGTGAAGCGCAACGCCCGCGAACTGGCGGTGCTGGAATCGCTCGACAGCGGCAAGACGATCTATGACTGCGAACAGGTCGACGTTCCGGAAACCATCAACTGCCTGACCTGGCACGCCGAACTGATCGACAAGATCTACGACCAGGTTTCCCCCGCCAGTGACAACCACATCGCCATGATCGTCCGCGAACCCGTGGGCGTCGTGGGCCTTGTCCTGCCCTGGAACTTCCCGCTCCTGATGCTCGCCTGGAAGATCGGTCCCGCCCTCGCCGCTGGTTGCTCGGTCATCGTCAAACCTGCCGAGGAAACCCCGCTGACGACCCTGCGGATAGCGGAACTCGCGATGGAGGCGGGCATTCCGGCGGGCGTCTTCAACGTGGTTCCCGGCACCGGGCCGGATGTGGGCGAACCCATCGGGCGGCACATGGACATCGACGCGGTGTCCTTCACCGGCTCGACCGAAACCGGCCGCCGCTTCCTGCGTTATGCGGCGGAATCGAACCTCAAGGAAGTCACGCTGGAGATGGGCGGCAAGAACCCCGCCGTGGTGCTGGACGATGCCGAGAACCTCGACCGTGTCGCCGCGCATGTCGTCAACGGCGCGTTCTGGAACATGGGCGAGAACTGCTCCGCCTCCTCGCGCCTGATCGTACAGAAAGGCATCAAGGACGCGCTCCTGAAGCGCATCGTGGCACACACCCGCGAATGGCCGATGGGCGATCCCTTGGACCCAACCAACCGCGTCGGCGCACTGGTGTCGAAGCAGCACTTCGACAAGGTTGCGAGCTATCTGGACAAGGGGCCAAAGGTCATCCTCGGCGGCAAGGCCGAGAAGGGCTTCGTCGAACCGACGATCCTCGACGTCTCCCGCGATGCGAAACAGGCCAAGGAAGAAATCTTCGGCCCTGTCCTTGCAGTCCTCACCGTCGACAGCTTCGACGAAGCCATCGCGCTGGCGAACAGCACCGAATACGGTCTCGCCGCCTCGATCTTCACCGCCAACGTCAAGCGCGCGCTGCGTGGCGCCCGCGCCCTTCGTGCGGGGACCGTCACGGTGAACTCCTTCGGCGAGGGCGACATCTCCACCCCCTTCGGCGGCTTCAAGCAGTCGGGCTTCGGGGGCCGCGACAACGGCATCCACGCCCATGACCAGTATACCCAGATCAAGACTATCTGGGTCGATCTGGCGGACGACGCGGACGAAGCTGTGGGCTGACATGCGCGTCGGGTTCCTCGGCACCGGAGAGATTACCGCCGCCATGGTGCGGGGGCTGGCGGGGCAGGGACACCAGATCCTGGTCTCGCCGCGCAACGCCGCCATGGCCGCGACCCTCGCGGCCGAGGTTCCCGAACTGTCCATCGCGCCGAACGAAGTCGTGGTCGCCCAATCCGACACCGTCTTCCTCTGCCTCCTCGCCCGCGTGGCGCCGGAGGTCCTTCCCGGCCTGCCGTTCCGTGCGGGCCAGTCCGTCATCTCGGTCATGGTCGACGCGCCCCTCGCCAAACTGCAAGGCTGGTGCGCCCCGGCGACCGACATCGCCATGACGATCCCCCTGCCGCCCATTGCCAAAGGAGGCTGCCCCCTTCCGGTCTACCCGCCGTCCCTCGCCCTCGACCACCTTTTCGGCGACCGCAATCTCGTGATCCCGCTGACCAGTGAGGCCGCCCTTGCCGCCCACATGGGCGCCTCGGCCCTCTGCGCCACGCAGCTTGACCAGATCATGACCACCGCCAACTGGCTTGCGGGCTTCACCGGTAACCCCGATGCCGCCGAAGCCTATGTCGCCGCCATGATCCGCGCCTATCTGCCCGACCGCCCACGCGGAGGGGAACTGCCCGAAGCCCTGCGGATGCTCTCAACCGAAGGCGGCTTCAACGCTACCTTGCGCGCGGCGATGGCCCCGTCCAGAGATGAACTGCGCAGGGCGCTGGACGGGTTCCGCAAGCGGCTGGGCCTGCCGGGAGCAGAAGAGAAACCGGAATGACGCAGTTCACCGCCCGCCGCACCCCGGTCCACAAGGGCCCCGCCGCCTGGTCCGCCATCCTGCCCGGCCAGCCTGCGCCCCTGCCCCTGCCCGGCGACCAGTCCGTCGATGTCGCCATCATCGGCGGCGGCTTTGCTGGTCTTGCCGCCGCGCGCCGCCTGCGCCAGATTGATCCAGCACTGAAGATTGCCGTCCTCGAAGCCTCTCGCCTCGCCGAAGGCGCCTCGGGCCGCAACTCGGGCTTCATGATCGACCTGCCGCACGAGCTGACCTCCGACGACTACGCTGGACACGGCGACGACCGGGGAATGATCGCGCTGAACCGTCACGCCATCGCCTTCGCGCGCGGGGCCGTCGAAGACTACGGCATCAACGCGAACTACTTCGATCCCATCGGCAAGGTGAATGGCGCAGCCTCCGAAACCGCCGACACGCTCAACCGCTCCTACACTGACCACCTCACCAGCCTGGGTGAACCTAACGAACACCTCGACGCCCAAGGCATGTTCGACCTCACCGGCAGCCGCCACTACGTCTCGGGGCTCTACACCCCCGGCACAGTCATGCTGCAACCCGCGGGCCTCATTCGCGGCATCGGTGAAGGCCTCCGCGCCAGCGGGGTCGGCATCTGGGAACAGACCCCCGTCACTGCCTTTGCCCGCACGGGGGCCGGATGGACGCTGACAACCCCAAAAGGCCGCGTCAGCGCAGGCAAGGTGATCCTCGCCAACAACGGCCACCTCGAAAGCTTCGGCTTTGCCGCGAACCGGCTGATGCACGTCTTCCTCTACGCCTCGATGACCGTGGACCTGCCACCCGAGACCCTGAAAACCATGGGTGGCCAGCCGCGCTGGGGAGTCACCCCGTCCGATCCCATGGGCACCACCATGCGCCGGATCGACACCGCCCTTGGCGGAAACCGCATCATCACCCGCACCTGCGCGAGCTTCCTGCCGGGGATGGAGACTTCCGACGCCGCCCTGAAACGCACCGCCGCCGTCCACGCCCGCAAATTCGCCGACCGCTTCCCCGCGCTGGCCGGAGTGAAGCAGGCATACACGTGGGCCGGTCACCTCTGCCTCACCCGCAATGCCGTCTCCATCGCGCGAGAACTGGAACCCGGCCTCTATGCCGCCACCGTCTGCAACGGCCTCGGCACCGCCCGCTCGACCCTCACCGGCATCGCCGCCGCCGAACTCGCGATGGGGCAGGAAACCGACGCGACCCGTCACTTCGCTGCCGAGGTCGAACCCGTGAAGCTGCCACCGAAACCCTTCTCCACCATCGGCGCCAACGCCTACCTCCGCTTCAAGGAATGGCGCGCGGGACGGGAATGACCAGCAGGTAGGGTGGGCGATCCGCCCACCTTTCGAACGAGGACCGTTATGACCTTCAAACGCATGATCACCGCCGTCGACACCCATTCCGGCATCCCGATGCGGGTGATCGCGGGGGGTGTCGGGCACATTCCCGGCGCGACGGTCTACGACAAGATGCGCTGGCTGGAGGCGAACGACGACCAGCTTCGCCAGCTTGTCCTGCGCGAACCGCGCGGCTACCCGGCGCATTGCTGCAACCTCCTCGTGCCGCCCAGCCACCCCGAGGCCGACGCGGGCTACATCATCATGGAACAGGTCGAATACCCGATGATGTCGGGTGGCAACACGATCTCGGTTGCCACGGTGCTTCTCGAAACCGGCATCATCCCGATGCGGGAACCCGTCACAGACCTGACGCTTGAAGCCCCCGCCGGGCTGATCCGCGTCCGCGCCGAATGTCAGGGCGGCAAGGTCAAGTCCGTGACCTTCCGCAACGTGCCGGCTTTCGCCGCACATCTCGATGCCGAGATCGAGGTCCCGCATCTGGGCAAGGTCCGCGTCGATGTCGGCTGGGGTGGGATGTTCTACGTCATCGCCGACGTGCGCCAGTTCAAGGGGCTGGAGTTGAAGCCCGAACATGGAGGCGAGATCGCCCGCGTCTCCGCCATGATCCGGCAGGCCGCCATCGAGCAACTTCCCGTTTCTCACCCGGATTACCCCGGCGTCGGCATCACCATCTCGCAGCTTTCCGGCCCGTCCGAAGACCCGAAGGCCGACTGGAAGAACGCCGTCACGATGGCCACGGGGCCGCTATCCTGGGACGACCCCGCCACCTGGACAGGCGCACTCGACCGCTGCCCCTGCGGCACTGGGACCTGCGCGAAGATGGCCGTCCTCCACGCCAAGGGTGAGCTGCCGCTTGACCGGGATTTCCGGCATCAGGGCATCCTCGGGACGATCTTCACCGGGCGGCTGGTTGAGGCCGCGCGGGTCGGCGACAGGCCCGCCGTGGTGCCGACAATCTCCGGCCGCAGCTGGATTTACGGCTTCAACACCCTCGTCCTTGACCCCGAGGACCCGCTCCCCAACGGCTACACGATGGGCGACATCTGGGCATGAGTCCCGGGCTCGGACCTCGCCACCAACTTGCTGCCAATTCCCCAACGCCTACGGCAGCGACAGCTTCGCCATGCGACCGCCGTCCACTGTCCAGACCTGCCCGGTCACGAACCCCGCCTCGTCCGAGGCAAGCCAGGCCACCAGTGCCGCCACCTCTTCCGGCCGCCCGGTCCGGCCGACCGGATGGATCCGGCCGATATTGGCCCGGAAGCCTGCCGGGTCCGGCGTCGCCTCGACGAAGGTTTCGTTCAGCGCTGTGTCGATCCAGCCCGGAGCCACCGCATTGCACCGCACCTCGGTCGAATGATCCACCGCCACCGCCCGCGTCAGCCCGTGCAGCCCGGCTTTCGAGGCCGAGTAGGCCGCATGGCCCGGGTTCGATGCCAGCCCCTCGATACTGCCGATATTGACGATGCTGCCCTTCACCGCGCGCAGATGCGGCAGCGCGGACTGGATGAACAGGAACGGCGCGGTCAGGTTCACCCGCAGGGTCCGCTCCCAATCGGTCAGGCTCATCGCCTCGACCCCGGCCTCCTGCATGATCCCTGCGCTGTTCACCAGCACGTCCAGCCGGCCCGCCCGAGCGACGACCTCGTCCACGACCCGCGCCGGGGCCGCGCCATCGGCAAGGTCCGCCTCGATCCCCTCGAACTCCGCCTCTGCCCCCCGCTGGGCCGTGAAAACCCGCGCGCCCTCGGACGCCAGCCGCCGCGCAATCGCCTGTCCGATCCCCGACCGCCCACCCGTGACCAGCGCCACCTTGCCCGCAAACCTCATTTGACCGGCTTCCCGCCGTTCACTTCGACCACCGCACCCACCATGTAGCGCGCGGCATCTGAGGCGAGGAACAGGATCACATCGGCGATATCCTCTGGCTCGGCGATCCGGCCCAAAGGCACCGTCCTGCCCAACTCCGCCACCGCCGTATCCGGATCGAACCCGCGCTTGGCAAACCCCGTGCGCAGCATTGGCGTGTTGACCTCGTTCGGGGCGACCGCGTTGATCCGGATGCCCTTGTCGGCGTGGTCCATCCCCATGCATTGCGTCAGCGAGGCAATCGCCGCCTTGGTCATGCAATAGACGGCGTGGCCCGGCCCGGGGCGCAACCCCCAACAGGAGGCGACGTTCACGATGGCCGACCCCGGCCCCATCAGCGGGATCGCCGCCCGGCAGATTCGGAACGGGGCTTCCACGTTCACGCCCACCGACAGGTCCCAATCGGCATCGGACGTTTCATCCACCTTGCCCCGGGTGATCACGCCCGCATTGTTGACCACGATGTCGAGGCCCCCCAGCGCCGCCTTCGCAGCCGCCGGCAGCCCGTCGGCATAGGCCGTCTCCAGCAGGTTTCCCGGCAGATGCGCCTCTGCCTCCACCCCCGACACATCCCGGTCAGCCACCGCCACCAGCGCGCCCTCGGCCCGCAGCGCCCGGACCACCGCCGCCCCGATCCCGCCCGCGGCACCCGTAACCAGTGCCTTCTTTCCCTTGAACCGATCCATGGTCTTCCTCAGCCAAACGAAAGAACCGGAGTGCCGAACATGCCCTCCTCGGGCACCACGCCCAGACCGGGCCCTTCCGGCAGCTTGATGTGACCACCGACGATGTTGACGCCCGTCCGGTCGTAATTCCCCTCGATATAGGGGGCCGCAAGCCAGACGCCCTCGCACAGCCGCGGCTGTACGGTCGCGCCGATATGGGTGCAGGCGGCGGCGATGATGTCGCCACCCCAGGCGTCGTCGCAGGTGTGGGGCAGGCTCCTGGCCTCGCAGATGTCGCGGAAGGCGGCCATCTGCTGCAACCCGCCGATCCGTGTGACCTTCATCCCGAAGCCGTCGACCAACCCCTGTCCCGCCGCCCGGATCACGGTGGCCAGATCCTCGCCGTTCTCGTCCATGTAGATGCCATGATGCACCTGCCCGCGGATCGCGGCCAGCTCCTCAACCGTGTTGCAGGGCTGTTCCAGGATGAACGGGATATCCGGGCATTCGCGCGACAGCCGCAGTGCATCCCGCGTCGGCAGGCCCCGATTGCCGTCCGCCGCCAGACGCACGCCCTTGCCCCGGATCACCTCCCAGACCTTGCGCAGGACCGCGATGTCCACCTCCACCGGTCGCCCGCCGATCTTGATCTGCAACCGGGGATAGCCCTCGGCCACCTTTTCGGCCGCGATGCGGGCAATCTCGTCCGGCTCGCCCACGCCGGTCGCGTAGTAGGAGGGCACGTTCTCCTGCGCCACGCCGCCCAGAAGCTCGGCCACTCGCAGCCCCGTCGCCTTGCCAAGGATATCATGGGCCGCGATGTCAACGGCCGCCTTGGCATAGCGATGGCCGTTCAGCAGGCCATCCATCGCCCGTCGCAAGCTTAAGGGATGCAGGCTTGCGCCGATCAGGCCCTGCCCCATCTCCTCCAGCGCCGCCCGCGCCCCTTTGGCATGGCTTGGCGCGTAAGTGGACCCGACCGGGCAGGTCTCGCCCCAGCCGACAAGTCCGCTATCCGAGACGATCTTCACCAGCGTGGTGTCCAGCGCCCAGACCTTGGCATTCGCCATGATGTAGGGGCCGTTCCTGACCGGCAGGTCATGGGCGTAGACGTGGATTTCAGCGATCTTCATGATGCTTCCAGAAAAAGAAGGCCGCCCCGAAAGGCGGCCAGTCGCAGGGATCAGTGTTCCGTGTTCAACTCGTCCACCGCCGGAATCTCGCGTTCCCGCCGGGCGATATAGTCGCGCAGCGCCTCGTCCACGCCCTCATCCAGCTTGGGTTCCTCGTAATCCGCCAAAATCTGCTTCGCGCGGTCCAGTGCGCGCCTGGTGATCTCGACCGAACCTTCGGCTTGCCACTGCTCGATGGAGTTGTTGTCGAAGAGCTTCGGCATGAAGAACGCGCGCTCGAAGTTCTCCAGCGTGTGCGGATGGCCAAGGTAATGGCCGCCCGGTCCCACGTCGCGCACCGCCTGCATCGCCTCGTCGAAATCGTCCCAGCGCGGGCCTTCCGCCATGCGGTAGCCCATCTGGCACATCTCGGCATCGACGACGAATTTCGCTACGGAGCAATGCATCCCGGCCTCGTTCCAGCCGGCCGAATGCCAGATGTAGTTGGCCCCGGCGTGCAGGACCGCGTTCATCGTCATGGCGCTTTCATACCCGGCCTGCGCGTCGAAGGTCTTGGCACCCCCAAGCAGGTTCGAGGTCCGCCATGGCACATTGTAGAACCGCGCCATCTGGCCGATCATGAAGTTCATCAGGCTGATCTCCGGCGTCCCCGCCATCGGCGCCCCCGATTTCATGCTGACGGTTGAAAGGTAATGTCCGTAGATCGCCGGCGCCCCCTTGCGGATCACCTGGGTATAGGCCAGCGCCGACAGCGCCTCGGCGTTCAGCTGCGCCACGGCAGGGGCGACCGAAGCCGGAGTGTTTGCCCCACCCAGCACGAAGGGTGAGCAGAGGACCGGCTGCTTCCGCTTCACGAAGGCGCGCATCGCCGAGAGCATCACCTCGTCCCACACCAAGGGAGAGTTGCCGTTGCAGTTTCCGGTGGTGACGGGGGTTTCCTCCATCACCTCCTTGCCGAACAGGATCTCGCACATGGCCATCACGTCCTCGGCGTTCTTGCCACTGGTCGTCATGCCCATGAAGGTCTTGTCGGAATGCTTCATCGAGGAATAGGTGATGTGGAGGTGCCGGTGGGAAACCTTCATGTCCATCGGCTCGACGATGTGATGCGCGGTCGAATGCAAGGCGGGCGACATGTGCGCCAGCTTGTGGAACATGTTCAGGTCGGCGATCGTCGGCCAGCGGCGCACGTCCTCCAGATCGCGGATGAAGGGCGCACCGGTCATTGGCACGAAGATCGACTGCTTGCCGCCGAAGGGCAGGCTGCGCTCCCGGTTCCGCGCCCGGTAGGTCCAGCCCGAGGGGATGGTGGAGATCAGTTCCCGCACCAGTCCCCGGTCCAGGTAGACCCGGTCGCCCACCACCTTGGCTCCGGCCCGCTTCCAGTCGTCCAGCGCGATATCGTCGCGGAAGATCACCCCGACCTCTTCCAGAATGCGCATCGAGGCATCGTCGATCTGCTCCACCCGCGCTGGGTCCATCACCTCGCAGTCGGGGATGCCGCGCTTCAGGGCGGGCCACATGTCAAAATCGGGGGCCGAGCGCAGTGCCCGGCGGGCGCCACGGCCTCCGGCACGGGCAGTTCTGACGACTTCGTTCATGGCGTCTCTCCTGGCGCAGCAGTTGCGGTATCAGGCGCCGGGAAGCAGTCGTTCACAGTAGCGACTGCGAAGCGGATCAGCGTTTTTGCGACATCGCCGGGTCGCGCGGCCCGTCAGCCAGCCCTTGCGAAGCTGTCGGCCGAGGACGTCGCCCAGGCCCCGGCAAAGCGGGGCGAGGAGGCGGGATCGGCGGTCAACTGGCCGGGGGCGAGTTGCTCGTATTGTTCGGCCAGCGAGATCACCTTGTCCGACGACGCCCGGCGCAGGAAATGGTGCGGGCGCAGGTCGGACGGATGCGACAGGCCCGCGGCCGCGACCAGCTCGGCCAGCGCATGCAGCGTGTTGCGGTGGAAGCTGGCGACCCGTTGGGCCTTGTCGGGCACCACGATGCCACGCTGGCGCAGCGGGTCCTGCGTGGCGACACCGGTCGGGCATTCGCCGGTGTGGCAGGACTGCGCCTGGATGCAGCCGAGCGCGAACATGAAGCCGCGCGCGGCGTTGCACCAGTCGGCCCCCAGCGCCAGCGTGCGCGCCATGTCGAAAGCCGAGGTGATCTTGCCCGAGGCCCCGATCTTCACCCGGTCGCGCACGCCGATCCCGACCAGCGCGTTGTGGACAAAGGACAACCCGTCGCGGAGCGGCATGCCGACGTAATCCATGAACTCCAGCGGTGCTGCGCCGGTGCCGCCCTCCTTGCCGTCGACGACGATAAAATCCGGCGTGATCCCGGTTGCCAGCATGGCCTTGCAGATCGCCATGAACTCCCACGGGTGGCCGATGCACAGCTTGAAACCTGCGGGCTTGCCGCCCGACAGGTCCCGCATCCGCGCCACGAATTCCAGAAGGCCGACCGGGGTGGAAAAGACCGAATGGCTTGCCGGTGACACACAGTCCACCCCCATCGGTACGCCGCGGATTTGCGCGATCTCCGGGGTGATCTTCGCTGCTGGCAACACCCCGCCGTGTCCGGGCTTCGCGCCCTGGCTGAGCTTCAGCTCCACCATCCTGATCTGCGGGTCGCGCGCAACATCGGCGAATTTGGCCGGATCGAAACTGCCGTCATCGGCCCGGGCGCAGAAATAGCCCGAGCCCAGCTCCCATACGAGGTCACCACCGTTTTCCCGGTGATAGGGGGAAACGCCGCCCTCGCCAGTGTCATGGAAGAAGTCGCCCGCCTTCGCCCCCTTGTTCAGGGCCCGGATCGCGTTGGCGGAGAGGGAGCCGTAGCTCATCGCGGAAATGTTCAGGAGAGAGGCAGAATAGGGCTGCGCCGTACCGGCACCGACCAGCGTACGCAGGCCTTCGTGCGCTTGAGCGGCCTTTGGTGCGATGGAATGGTGCAGCCATTCGTACTGTTCCTGATAGACGTCGAACTGGGTGCCGAAGGGCCGCTTGTCCAGCTCGCGCTTGGCGCGCTGGTAGACGATGGCGCGCTTGTCGCGGGGGAACGGGGCGCCATCCTTGTCACCTTCGAAGAAATACTGCCGCATCTCCGGCCGGATCGATTCCAGCAGGAACCGCAGATGCGCCATGACCGGGTAGTTGCGCAGGACGGCGTGGCGCGTCTGGCGCAGGTCGTGCAGGCCGATCAGCACCGAAGCGAGGCAGAGCGCCGTGAAGGGCAGGAGCCACCAGTCCTGTGCCGGAAAGGCCAGCATCAGGGCGACGCCCAGAATGACCAGGATTGCGGGCCAGGTAATCAGTGCATAACGCAGGTTGAAGACGGTCGACAGCATGCCAGCCCCCGGTTTCGGTCCGGCCAGAGTTAAGCATGGAAGTTGAGACTTGCTTAGCGGAAATCAGAACGGACTGGGCGCCGTGAAGCTTATCCAGTCGCCGGTCAGGGGATGATGCAGGCCAAGTGTTTCGGCGTGCAGCCTCAGGCGGTTGTAGTCGCGCGTGGTCTCGGGCGCATAGATCTGGTCGCCGAGGATCGGGTGGCCAAGCGACAGCATGTGGACACGAAGCTGGTGACTGCGTCCGGTGTGCGGGGTCAGGCGGACGCGGGTTTCCGTGTCGGTGCATTCGATCACCTGCCAATCGGTCACCGCGGGGCGGCCGTGGACCGGATCGACCTTCTGGCGCGGGCGATAGTCCCAGTCGCTGCCGAGCGGCAGGTCAACAGTGCCGCTGTCGGGCGTGAGCCGGCCTTGCAGCCGGGCGATATAGGTCTTCTGCGCGCGGCGCTGCTCGAATTCCTGCCCCAGGAACCCCTGCGCCTGCTTGGTGCGGGCAAAGATGATCACCCCGCTGGTGTCGCAATCCAGACGATGCACCGTCAGCGCATCCCAGCGCGCCGCCCGCAACCGGCTGACGAGGCAATCCTGCCGGTTCTCCAGCTTTCCCGGCACGGTCAGAAGGCCTGCGGGTTTGTCGACGACGATGATCGCCGCGTCCTCGTGCAGGATTTGCAGGGGGGTGTCCGGCGGGTCGTAGGCAAAATCCGGGATGAGCGAGGGTCTATGCAATCCGGTGCCCTTCGGCGCGAAGACGAGCATGGAGGTGGCGGATATGGGCCGGCCCGACCTCGCAGCAGCCGCCGATCAGCGTGGCACCTTGGGCGACCCAGCCAAGCGCGAAGTCGGTGTAGCGTTCGGGCGACAGGTCGTGCCGGGCGCCGTAGTGCGGGGCGCTGGTGCCGTGGCTGTGCGGGGTGATCTCGGAAAAACCGTTGGCATAGGCGCCGAAGGGCAGGCCGAGGGGCTTCAGCGCGTCCAGCGCCGCCGCCATCGCCTCGGGCATCGAGCAGTTGGCAAGGATGGCGTCGGCGGGGGTTTCGGCAAGGACCCTTGCAAGGGCAGCGACCGGCTCGCCGGAGCGGAGCTTCGTGCCGTCGCGGTCCTGGACCGAGACCGAAAGCCAGACCGGGCGGTCGGTGCTGCGAGCCCCCTTCAGCGCCCCGCGCGCAAGGTCGAGCGAGGAGATCGTCTCGATCAGGATCACGTCGACATGCGGAGCGAGGATCCTGGCCTTCTCGGCATAGAGCGCGGACGACACGTCGACCGGCGGGGTCAGGTCCGGGCGATAGCTTTCGCCCAGGGGACCCATGGAGCCCGCGATCAATCCCCGTCCGGCGCTGGCGCGGGCCTCGTGCGACTCGGCCAGCGCGCGCAGGTGCAGAGGGTGGTAGAGGGTGTCGAGGCCCTGCGGGATGAGCCGGTCATGCAGGATATTGTAGGTGTTGGTGGTGGCAAGGCTGGCCCCTGCGGCGAAGTAATCCTCATGAATCGCGCGAACCAGTCCGGGGTTGTCGAGCATCACCCGTGTCGCCCAGAGCGGGCCGGGGTCGGTTCCGGCGCGGGCGATCAGTTCCTGGCCCATGCCGCCGTCAAGAAGGGTGATGTCGGCCATCCGCTGTCCTGTCGTTGCGCTGGTGGCAGGCGCCGGAGGGTTTCACACCCTCCGGACCTCCCGTGGAGTATTTGCGAAAAGAGCAAGCGCAATTTTAGTCGAATTGTTCAAGTCGCATCGCGAAAGACCTCGGCCAGAAGGGGGACGAGCCAGTCTTCATCGGCTTTGGTGAAAGCGGCCGGGGTGTCGCTGTCGAGGTCGAGAACGCCGAGGAGATCGCCCTTGCCGTTCCGGACCGGCAGGACGAGTTCCGACCGGGTGGAGGAGGCGCAGGCGATATGGCCGGGGAAGGCATCGACATCCGGCACATTCTGGACCTGCCCGGTTCGAGCCGCCGCGCCGCAGACGCCCCGGCTGAACGGGATGACCAGGCAGCCGTGCCCGCCCTGGTAGGGGCCGATCTTGAGGAGGTCCGCAGCCACGACGCGGTAGAAGCCGGTCCAGTCGGCAAGCGGATGCGCGTGGTGGATCTCGCAGGCGAGGGTGGCCATCAGCGAGACGGTGTCCGTCTCGCCATGGGTCAGGGCGCGGATCGCTTCGGTGATCGCGGCGCGGTCGGGGTCAGTAGCCAAGGGCGCAGCCGTCCTTTCTGGGATCCGAGGCGCCGACCAGCACCTCGCCGTCGATCCGGATCGCCTGGGCGCCGCCCAGCGGCGCATCCGGAACGACGACCTTGTGGCCCATGTCGGCCAGTTCGGCGCGGACCAGGTCGCTGTAGCCACGCTCGACTTCCAGACCCTCGGGGCCGGAGAACGACCGTGGGGCGTCGATCGCTGCCTGCGGCTCCATGCCGTAGTCGACCATGTTGGTGACAAAGCGGGCATGGCCGCAGGGCTGGTAGGCGCCGCCCATGACGCCGAAGGGCATCAGGACGCGGCCACCCCGGCGCAGCATGCCGGGAATGATGGTGTGCATCGGGCGTTTGCCGCCTGCGGCCTCGTTCGGGTGGCCTTCGGCCAGGGTGAACCCCGCGCCACGGTTCTGGAAATTGATCCCGAACTTCGAAGAGGCAAAGCCCGAGCCGAAGCCCCAGAATACCGAATAGATCAGCGAGACCGCCATCCGGTCGCGGTCGACGACGGTGATGTAGACCGTGTCCCGGTGGACCGCCTCGGTCAGGGGCGCGGCGGCGGGCATTGCCCGTTTCGGATCGATCAGTGCGGCGAGTTTCGCCGCCGTCTCGGGGGACAGCATATGCGCGATGCGTGTGGTGTGGTCTGGATCGGCGATGAAGCGGTTGCGCGCGTCATAGGCAAGCTTGGTGGCTTCGGCCTCGATATGGGCGCGGGCCGATCCGAACGGGTCCATCGTGGCAAGGTCGAAATGCTTGAGGATGTTCAGCATCAGGATCGCGGTGGCGCCCTGGCCGTTCGGCGGATGCTCGACCAGCTCGATGCCGTTGTAGGCGCCGGAGACCGGGGTGGTGTAGTCGCAGGCGGTGGCGGCGAGATCCTCCTGCGTGTGGGTCCCGCCCAAGGCGCGCAGCGAGGCGACCATGTCGTCGGCCACCTCGCCCTCGTAGAACCCGGCGCGGCCTTCGCGGGCGATCCGGCGCAGGACCTCTGCCTGGCCGGGGGCGCGGAAGATCTGGCCGATGGTCGGGGCCGTGCCGTTCAGAGTGTAGAAGTCGCGCGCGGCACCCTTGAGGCAGGGCAGGTCGTCGGCCCAGTCGAAGGCGACACGGGGGGCGACGGGGACGCCTTCCTCGGCATACTGGATCGCGGGGGCCAGAACCTCGGCCAGCGACCGCAGCCCGTAGTCGGCGTTCAGCCGGCAGAAGGCGTCGATGGCGCCGGGGAGCGTGACGGCCTCGATCCCCTGGACGGGGATGGCGGTCAGGCCCCTTGCGCGCAGGTCGGCCGCGTTCAGCCCGGCCGGCGATCGGCCCGAGCCGTTCAGCGCGACGATATCCTCGGACCCGGCCGGCTTGACGAGGACGAAGCAGTCGCCGCCGATTCCGGTCATCTGGGGTTCGGCGATGCCCAGGACCACCGCCCCGGCGATGGCGGCATCCACTGCGTTGCCGCCAGATTTCAGCATATCCACCGCGACCTGAGCCGCAAGCGGATGCGACGTGGCACAGACGCCATTGCAGGAATAGACCGCCGAGCGGCCCGGAAGGTGAAGATCGCGCATCGTTCCCCCAAGAGATTGCCCGACGAAGCTAGGCTGCGACCGACGGGAAGCCAAGGGGGAAGGCCCTGACATTCGGCGAGAGGGGATCGGGGCCGGAATGTCAGGGGCAGCGCCTTGGCCGCATCTGCATCAGCCCCCGTCCGGGTGGCGACGTCCGGTCGCGCCCGTGTCGGCAATGCGTCCTTTTGCCTGGATTTTCCCGATCGAGGGTCTGCCCGAGGTAGAGCGAAGCCCATCGCTTGCGCGGATCGTCCTAGTCGCGCGTCGCTTGGGATATCTGCGAGCCTGGTTTGTCGGTCAGGCTCAATTCGGGCACCGGCAAGAGAAAACACAGTCGGTTCGCCCCCCCGGCATACGAATAGGTCAGATCCTCTGTCAGGCTGCGGATCAGATGCCAGCCGAAGCCGCCTTCCGGCAGCGTGTCCAGCGCCTGATCCGGCCCGCTTGGAAGGTGGATCGCTGGCAGCTTGCCGTCGGGCAGTTTTCCGTTGGGCATCGCTGCGCCCTGGTCGACGATATGGCAGGCCACCCCTCCCGCAACCCGGCGCAGCGTGACCGTCACGAGACCCGTCTCATTCGCATAGGCATGCTCGGCCACGTTGTTCAGCACTTCGGCCAGCACAAGCTCGGCCACGCCGCGGGCTTCCTTCGGCAAGTCGGACAGCGGTGGCATCGTCAGCATCCGCGCGAGATTGTCCCGGACGGTGACCGGGCTGACGAGAAATGCCAGGTGCAGATCGGCCGGCCGGCAGGCCGGATCAGGCACTTGCGGCATGCGAGACGGCGACCTCCAGCGTTGGATAGATGGTGAAGATGCTGTCCATCCGGGTCAAACGAAACACCTTTTCAACGGTCGGGGTCAGGCTGGCGAGTTCCAGGGCACGGTCGGGGCCGAGCAGCTTTTTCACCGCGACGATGGCGCCAAGACCGGAGGAGTCGAGGAACTGCACACGGGCCAAGTCCAGTACCACGCGGGCCGGGCCGTCGCGGGTGACATCCCGCATCTTTTCCTTGAACTGGATGGCGGTGGCGGCGTCGATCCGGTCTTCCAGGACGCTGACCGAAATCACCTTGGGTCTTGTCTGAGTCTGCAGTTGCATGGCGCACCCCTTTGCTTGCGTTTCCCGCAGGCTAGGGTCAAAGCATGAACAACTGGTAAGTGCCGGCCGGTCAGCCTAGTTCAGCTGGAAGGTCACCGGGTAGCGGCCATCCTCGAAATCGCCGAAGAGATCGCCAAGGTCGGGATGGTCGACGGGTTCGCCGGTCTCATCCGGGACGAGGTTCTGTTCCGAGACATAGGCCACATAGTAGCTTTGTCC
The DNA here is from genome assembly GCA_017303485.1 of Rhodobacterales bacterium. Lineage (GTDB taxonomy): Bacteria > Pseudomonadota > Alphaproteobacteria > Rhodobacterales > Rhodobacteraceae > Tabrizicola. The sequence goes on along the minus strand of JAFLCY010000059.1, from coordinate 1,383 downwards.
GTTCTCGGCGAGCAGATGGTAGAAGGGCTGGTCCTTCGAGGGGCGGCTGTCCTCGGGGATGTTGTCGTACCACTCCTCGGTGTTGGAAAACATCGCGTCGACGTCGAACACCACGCCGCGGAACGGATGCTTCCGATGACGGAGCACCTGCCCGATATGATACTTGGCGTGCGTCGTCTGCATCACGTACTCCCCCACTTTTCTTTACGCTTTCGCAACGAATCTGTCCACGATGCCTCGCCGCCGTGAGGGAAACAGTCTGTGGGCACTACCCCTACAGTCCGGCGCAGGACTCAACGCGCTCGCGGGTTTCTGATGGCCAGGTCAGGGGTTCCCCATTTCATCCCCGAAGCGAATAAGCTAAACTGATCGCAAAAGAAAAGGCACGAGGGGCAAATGAGCAGGTTTCTCCGTGCGTCGCTGGTGGTGCTATGTCTTGCTTCCTGCGGGGGCGGCGGCAACTACTCGGCGCCGAGGCAGATGGACGATGCATGCGCGATCCTGCGCGAGCGGCCGCAGTATCTGCGGGCGATGACGGCGACCGAGCGGCGCTGGGGCATTCCGGTGCATGTGCAGATGGCGACGATCTACCAGGAATCGAAATTCGTTGGCAATGCGCGCACCCCGCATACCTTTGCGCTGGGCGTTATTCCGATGGGGCGGCAAAGCACGGCCTATGGCTACAGCCAGGCCCTGAACGCCACCTGGGAGGAATACCAGGACAGCGCCGGCGGCCGCCGCGCCAAACGCGACGACATCGGGGACGCGACCGATTTCATGGGTTGGTACATGGATGAATCCGCCCGCAGCCTGGGGATCTCGAAGGCCGATGCCGAAGCGCAGTATCTGGCCTACCATGAGGGCCGCACCGGCTATGCCGCGCAATCCTACCTGAACAAGCCCTGGCTGGTGGAGGTGGCGGCCAAAGTCGGCGCGCGGTCCGAGATGTATCGCGAGCAGTTGGCCTATTGCCGGTAGCGGTGGGCGGATCGCCCACCCCAGGCGTCAGTTCCCGCGCTTCTCGATCTCGGCGCTGATGTCGAAAAGCCGCGTGCCCATCGCGCCGCCCTTCTTCATCTCACCCAGGATCACCGTGGTCTGAGACCCAAGGTCATCGGTGATCACCCATTGCCGCAGCTCAACCGGGTTGCCGGTAAAGACCAGCTCGATCGAGCCGTACTCCGGATGCTCGGGATCCTGTGCGCGGACCCGGGTGGAGGTGCCGTCCTCGGTATGGCCGACGACCATCTTCGCCCGCCCCAGATCAATGTTCGCCGCCAGGATCAGGTTCAGCGGCGTGCGCTTCAGCGGGTATTGTTCCGGCGGTTGGTTCGACTTTGAATCGAAGATCGCCACGTTCTGCCCCCCGGCGATCACCAGGCT
>JAFLCY010000058.1 GCA_017303485.1 Rhodobacterales bacterium | reverse complement strand
TCGCGCTGGCCGCACTCGGCTGGCTTCTGGGGCCATGGGGCCTGCTGGCCGGGACCACGCTGGCCGCAGGCATCCTGATCCGGCGCGAATTCGCCAGCCATTCACGCCAGGTGATCCTGGCGCGCGAGCCGTGAGATAACCGCGCCCGCCACTGCCTCGCCGGACAACCGCGCGCCACCGGCGGTCTGCTTCAACCCTCCTGCCAGCGCCTCGCCCGCGAACCAGATGCGCTCGCCCACCGGCTCGGACAGGACCTCGCGCGCGTGGGCCTTGCCGGGGCGGGCGGCGGAATAGCCGCCGCGGACATGGCGCTCGGCGGACCAGTTGGTCATCGTGCCGTGGCTGACGGATTTACGCATGCCGGAGCCAAAGATATCCGCCAGCCGGTCGGTGACGAAGTCCACCGCCGCCGCCGGGCCTGCGGCCTCCATCTCCCAGGCGAAGTCACCGCCGACAAAGCCGATCATCAGGTCAATGTCGAAGGGGAAGGCGAGGAAATAGAGGTCATGCCGAGCATAGCGTTCGATGAGAACATCATCGAAAGGTTTCAGCCCCAGGCGCGTGCCCTGGACCCGCACGGGGATCTTGGTAAGCAACCCCATCGGCAAATCGAAGATCGCCTCCTGATGGCTTTCGGGCAGGTCGGGGGTGAAGGCGATGTCCTCAAAGGCAAGGACGCCGGTCGAGACCGTGACAATCGCCGCCTGTGCGCGGATCGTGCCCCGGTCCGTCTCGACCTCGACCCCCGGCCCGTCCCAGCGGATGCGACGGACGGGGCAATTCAGCGTCAACGGCACATCGGCACCCCAGCGGTGGACCAAAGCGCCGAACCCTTCCCGGGTGAAATAGTTCGGGTCGAGGTCCGCCGCCGCGCGAAAGTCGGTCACGCTGATCTCGTCGTCATCGGCGCCGAAGTCCATCGGCCCGGCGAAGGTCGCGCTGACCCGCAACCCGTGGCAGGCCTCGACCAGCGTCGACAGCCGGTCGCTGGACCCCTTGTGACGCTCGATGCAGTCGGCAAGCGTGGCCTCGGCGCGGCGTTCGGCCTCCATCTCGGCCTCGCTCGCGCGACGCTTGCCGAACCACAGGTGGTCAAGGCCCATTTCGTGATGCTGAAGGGTCCAGCCTGCTGCCTGTGCTTCGGGCAGGAAGGGATTGCGGTCCGCCGCATGGATCCAGGCACAGCCGATGTCGAAGGGCAGGCCGAAGTCCGTCGTCGTGGTCCAGGCCCGACCGCCGATCCGGTCCATCGCCTCGACGACGCGGAAGCTTGCCCCCGCAGCGCGCAGCCGTTTCGCCGCCGCCAATCCCGCACAACCCGCACCCACCACGACAACATCCACGTCCGTCATGCTGAAATCCTCCGCCTTAAATGCGGACAGGATGACGGAGCGCGCGATTCGAGTCACGGAACCCCGCCCCGGGCTTGACCCGGGACGGCGCCCACTCACGCAGCCTTCGCGCCCTTGCGGCCCTCGATCAGCCAGGCAACCACCGCCAGACCGGCGGCGAGCAGCAGCCAGGCCCAGGCGGGCAGGAAGGGCACCACGTTGACCTCGGTGGTGAGATAGGCCTCGCGCGGGGTGATGCCGATCCAGCCGCGCCCCACTGCGACGCGGCCTTCGGCGACGGTGCGGATATCGGGGTTGCCCGGTTCCAGCCGGGTGACACCGCCCCTTGTCGCCTCGGCCAGGGGCGACAGGTCGGTGCCCGAGGCGATGGTCTCGACGAATTCGCGCGGAGTCGCGGGGCCGACGGCGATCACGCGGGTCAGGTCGCCCTGGTCCAGCCGGTAAAGCCCCAGCATCGGCGCCTTGAACCCCGCCTCGTAGCGACCGGGCGCAGCCAGCGGCATCGCCAGTTCCGTCACCGTCCCGTCCGGCGCGGTTATCGTCACCGGCCCGGGGTCGTCCTCGGCCAGGGTCCGGCGGATGATGGTCATCGCCTCGCCCTTCACTTCGGCGGTCAGGGTCTCTTCCTCCAGCTCGGGCTCTTTCAGCATCCAGTGCGCCAGCCGCCGCAACAGCTCCAGCTGCGGCCCGCCGCCCTCATAACCCCGGCCCCAAAGCCAGGACTGGTCGGAAGCCAGCACCGCAACCCGGCCCTGATCGACGCGGTTCAAGACCAGAAGCGGCAGGTCATGCGCGCCGGACATCAGCACCTGACCGGCGGTCTGGGTGACCTCGATCTGCCGGAACCAGCGCCCCCAGCCGCCTTCGGGGGCCTCGGCTTCCAGCCCCTCGGTCACCGGGTGGCGGCGGCCAAGATCGGTCAGCTTCGGGCGGAAGCCGCCCTCGATCACCTGCGCTGTGGGGGCGACCGGCAGGATATCGGCCAGCGGCGAGCGATAGAGGCTGTCGACCGCCCCGAACTCCGGCCCCGCCGCGACCAATACGGTGCCGCCCTCGCGGACATAGTTCACCACATTGTCGATGTAGGACATCGGCAGGATGCCCCGCATCCGGTAGCGGTCGAAGATGATGAGGTCGAATTCCTTGATCTTCTCGACAAAGAGTTCCCGGGTCGGAAAGGCGATGAGGCTGAGTTCGTCGACCGGCACGCCGTCCTGCTTCTCCGGCGGGCGAAGGATGGTGAAATGCACCAGATCCACCGCCGCGTCGGATTTCAGCAGGTTGCGCCAGACCCGTTCCCCGGCATGGGGTTCGCCACTGACGAGCAGCACCCGCAGCCGGTCGCGCACGCCGTTGATCTGCACGGCCAGCGCGTTGTTGCGGTCGGTGATCTCGCCGTCCACCGGGGCCACGCTGAACTGCAGCACATTCGCCCCGCCATGCGGCAAGGTGACGGGCAGTTCAAGATCCTGGTTCAGAGCGACGGTGTAGGTGACGGGCTCCTCGGTGTCGATCGAGATGGTCAGGTCAACCTCTGGGCCAAGGTTGGGCGGCGCGCCGATATCCTCGACCTTCAGGTCCAGCTTGAACTCCTCGCCGATGATGGCGAAGGCCGGGGCATTCTTGACCACGATCCGGCGGTCCCAGTCGGCCTCTTTCCCTGTGAGCAGCACCTGCAGGGGCGCGGGCAGGTTGGGGACGACACCAAGGTCATGCACCCGCCCATCGGTGATCAGGATCGCCCCCGCCACCCGCGCGCGGGGTTCCTCGGCCAGCGCTTCGGACAGTTCGGTGAGGGCCAGCGTGCCCGCATCCTCCGCGCCGTCGCCGACATGGTGGACGCGCAGTTCGGTGTTCGGCATCTGGGCGATCTCGGCCTGCACCGCGGCCACCGCGGCCTCGGTCTGCGCCTTGCGGTCGCCAAGCGACTGGCTGGCGCTGTCATCGACCACCAGGATCACGATATCGGAAAGGTTCTGCCGCTCCTCCTCCTGCAGCGCCGGGTTCGCCAGTGCCAGCACCAGCGCAGCCAAGGCGAGCGCGCGCAACCACCAACCGGACAGCCCGCGCCAGAGGGCGAAGGCCACCATGACCACGGCGGCCCCGGCGAGGGCGTAGACCATCGCCCAGTCTACCAGCGGCGCAAAGACCAAAGCGGCGCTCATTGTCCCAGCCTTTCCAGCAGGGCCGGCACATGGACCTGATCGGATTTGTAGTTGCCCGTCAGCACATGCATGATCAGGTTGATCCCGAAACGATAGGAAATCTCGCGCTGCTGTTCGCCCGCGAAGCCGCGTCCGATCGGCACCAGCGGCACTCCGTTCAGATCCGTGGCCCAGGCCGCCGCCCAGTCGTTGCCGCCGATCACCACCGGCGTCACGCCGTCGTTGAGGTTGCGGAACGGCATCCCCTCGGCCGCTTCCGCAGCGGCATTCGGCGCCGCCTCGACCCAGACCTGGCCCCCGTTGAAGCGGCCGGGGAAGTCCTGAAGAAGGTAGAAGGTCCGGGTCAGGACGTGGTCCGGCGGCATCGGCTCCAGCGGCGGAATGTCGAGACCCGAAGCAATGAGCTGCAACGCCTCACCCTCGGGCGTCACCGCCCCGCCAAGGCCCGCAATGTCGGCGTCCCGCGTGTCGAAGAGGATCATTCCCCCGGTGCGCAGATACTGGTTCAGCTTGGCATAGGCCGCGTCCGAGGGCTGCGTCGCCCCCGCCGTGACGGGCCAGTAAAGGAAGGGGAAGAAAGCCAGTTCGTCCTTCTCGATATCCACGTCCATCGGCATCATCGGTTCGACCGAGGTGCGCTGCCAGAGCTTGTCGGACAAACCCAGCAGGCCCGCACGCGACATTTCGTCGATCTGGGGATCGCCGGTCAGGACGTAGCCCAGCACCACGGCGGTCGTCGCCTCAAGCGCGAAGTCGTCGCCCGGTTTCGGGGCCTCGTCCTGTGCCAGTGCACCCCGGGGCGAGGTCGCCAGAAGCACGACCGCCAGCATCGCCGCCCCCCGAGCCAGCCCGCGGAGGCGACCGGCAAGCCAGAGGGCGGCCAGAATGTCGATCAGAAGCAGGAGGGTGGCGAAGGTCAGGAAGTGTCCCTTCAGCGCCTGCACCGCCCGCGCTTCCAGACGGTCGACCGGCACGCTTGCGGGCCAGACCATCGGCTTCAACTCCGTCTCTGTGCCCACCGCGTTCAGCGCGACACGGCGGTCGGCCCCGGCATAAAGGCCAGGCGGATAGGCCGCCGTCGGTCCTGCGGCCACCGCTTTCGCCAGGTCCTCGCCCGCGACCCCCGGCAGATCACCCGCGTCGGAGGATTGGCCGAATGCGTCCAGCACAACCTCGGGCACCCAGGTCTGGCCAGCCAGATCCTCGGTCCCCGGCGCCGCCGCCTTGGTCGACACCGCCAACCGCTCCAGCATCTGCACGAAGAGGCCCGACAAGGGCAGCGAGGACCACTCGGCGTTGGCAGTCACATGGACCAGCACGATCTGCCCCGCGCCCAGCACCTTGCGGGTCATGAGCGGCGTGCCATCGTCCAGCGCGGCGATGGTACGCTCGGCAAGGTCGGGGTCGGGTTGCGCCAGCACCTGTTCACGCACGACAACATCCGAAGGCGCGGTCAGGCCAAAGAAGGGCGAGCCTTCGGGGAACGGGGCAAGCGCCTTCGGTTCCCCCCAGCTCATCGCGCCGCCGACCGTGCGGCCGCCTTCCCGCAGGCGCACCGGCATGAGAGGATCCTCCTCGGTGCGGGAAATGTCGCTGGCTGCCAGCACCGGACCCGCGAAGCGCAGAAGAAGGCCGCCCTTGTCGACCCAGTCGAGCGTGGCCTTGCGCTCGGCCTCGGTCACGGCGGCCACGTCAGCCAGGATCACCACATCGGGATTGGCTTTCAGCGTGTCGATCAGGTTGCCTTCGATCAGGTCCGCCGTCGGCGCCAGCGCCTGCCGCAGGTAGTGCAGGGGCGAAAGGAGTTGCAGCGACTCCTGATCCGCGCCGGACTTGATCAGCGCTATTTTGCGACGTTTCAGGCTGTCGTCGGTCAGGCTGACCGTGCCCGCCGTGCGCGCGCCTTCCAGGGCAAAGCGGGTCACCCGGTTCCTGAGTTCCGGCGGCAGGTCGATGGCGGCTTCCACCGTGGCGGCCCCGCTCGCGAAGTCGAGCGTAACCCGGCCCAGGTCACGCTCGATTCCAGCCGGATCGGGGCCTTGTGCGATCACGTCGACCGAAGCCGCCTCGCCCGCGGGCACCCGGCTGGCGCGAACCACGATCTTGCCGTCCTTGAACCCCGCCGGATGCAGGCCGAATACGGTGCGCGGATTCTCGATCACCCTCACGTCGCCCCTGGCTTGCAGGGCAGAGAGCAGGTCGGAACGGCCCGGATGGTCCAGCCCGGCCGACAGCCAGATCGTCTCGAACCCGCCTTCGGGCAGCGCTCCGACCCAGTCTTCCAGCGCCGAGGGTGTCCAGGCCTGCGGCTGCAACCCCGCCGCCCGGCCGGCCCAGGCCTCGGCGGTCTGGAAAGCGATGGTATCGGGCGCATCGGTCAGGCGGACCACGGCGACAGTGCGGCCCGCGGCCCCGGCCTCGCCCACCAGCGCCTCGACCCGGGCCACCCGTTGCGGCCAGTCGCGCGCATCGGCCCAGCCGCCATCCACCGCGATGAGCAGGGGGCCGGATCCGGCCTCGTGATCCTCTGGGTTCAGGATCGGCCCGGCAAAGCCGAGGATCACCGCCCCCACCGCCAGCGTGCGCAGAAGCAGCAGCCACCAGGGCGTCTTGTCCGTCTCGGCCTTCTCGTCCTTAAGGCCCAGGAGCAGCGCCACGCCGGGAAACCGTCGCCGGATCGGCGCGGGCGGCACGGCGCGAAGCAGGAGCCAAAGGATCGGCAGCGCGATGAGCGCGACCAGAAGCCAGGGGGCGGTGAACCCGAGAGGGCCGAGGGTGAACACCTACCGCCCCCCTTCCAGCGCCAGATAGGCCCAGAGCAGCGCGCCTTGTGCCGGGGTGCCGGTGTGATGCGTGCTGAAATGCCAGCCGACCGCGCGGGCAAGCTGGGTCAGGCGGTCCTTCCGTTCAGCGAGCCGCGCCAGATAGCGGTCGCGCAGGTCTCCGGCCCGCTGGGTTTCGTGCCGGAGCGAGCCGCCCATCGATTCAAAGATCGTGCGGCCGTCGAAGGGAAATTCCTCTTCCGCCGGGTCAAGGACCTGGATCAGCACGCCCTTCACCCCCCGGTCGGCAGCCCGGGCGAGCCCCGCCTCGATCCCCGACAGGTCGCCGAGGAAATCCGACAGGAAGACGCCCCGACCATGGCTTACCATGCCTTCGGTTTCCGGCGCGCCGTAATCCTCGCCCGCCTCCTCGCCCGACAGGCGTGCAGCCAGCCGCAGCAGCTGGGCCCGTCCTGCGCGCGGCGCGGCCAGCCCCGCCAGCCCCACACGTTCGCCGCCGCGCAGGAGAAGGACAGCAAGCGCGAGACCCAGCAGTTTTGCCCGGTCCGCCTTGGGTGCGCGCGACTTGTCGCCGCTGAACCCCATTGACCGCGAGGGATCGACCCAGATCGTCACCGACTGCGCCGCCTGCCATTCGCGTTCGCGCACGAAATGCGCGTCACTGCGCGCCGAGCGCCGCCAGTCGATCATCCGCGCCGAATCGCCCTGGTGCGCCGGACGGTATTGCCAGAACTCGTCCCCCAGCCCCGCCCTGCGACGACCATGCTCGCCCATCATCACGGTCGAGGCCAGCATCTCGGCCTCGGCCAGAAGGGGCGGCAGGGTCTGCCCCAGCGCTTCCGCGCGGGTCCGCAGGTCCGGGGCTGCGGTCACGCCGCCGCCTCAAGTCGCAGAGTCTTGCCTGTGACGCGGGCGATGATCCCTGCCAGCGTCTCGCCCCGTGCGCGGGCGGCGAAGGACAGTGCCATCCGGTGAATCAGCACCGATTGCGCCAGCCCGGCCACGTCGGAAACCGAGGGCGCAAGGCGGCCCTCCAACAGCGCCTTGGCCCGCACCATCAGCATCAGAGCCTGCGCCGCGCGCGGACCCGGGCCCCAGGATAGTGAATCCGCCAGGTCGCGCCCCTCGGCTTCGCCTGGGCGGCAGGCGCGGACAAGGTCCAGAATCGCCTCCACCACCTGATCGCCCACCGGCATCTGCCGGATCACCGATTGCGCGGCGACAAGCTGATCGGCGGTGAAGACCTGATGCGCCTCGGCCTCTTCGGCACCGGTGGTGGCGATCAGGATGTCGCGTTCGGTCTGGCGGGTCGGGTAATCCACATCGACCTGCACGAGGAAGCGGTCAAGCTGCGCTTCGGGCAGGGGATAGGTGCCCTCCTGCTCGATCGGGTTCTGGGTTGCGAGAACGTGGAAAGGTCGCCCGAGAGGGCGATGCTGGCCGCCGATGGTCACCACTTTCTCCTGCATCGCCTGCAGAAGCGCCGATTGCGTCCGGGGCGAGGCGCGGTTGATCTCGTCGGCCATCAGAAGCTGGCAGAAGATCGGCCCCTCGATGAAGCGGAAGGCGCGGCCGCCGTCGGCACTGGTTTCCAGCACTTCCGAGCCAAGGATGTCGGCGGGCATCAGGTCGGGCGTGAACTGGATGCGGTTCGCTTTCAGCCCCATCACGGTGCCCAAGGTGTCGACGAGCCGGGTCTTGCCCAAGCCCGGCAGGCCCACCAAGAGCGCGTGGCCACCGCAGAGCATCGAGGCCAGGACCAGGTCCACCACCTTCTCCTGCCCGATGAAGCGGCGGTTGATCGAGGCCTTCGCCTGCGAAAGCGTTGCGCCCAATGCCTCGATTTCCGCGACCAGCGCCTTGGTGTCGGCCATGCCTCATGCTCCCTGCAGGGTCTGTTCCCGCCAATTAAGCGAGTTCTTCCGGCAGGCACAAATGGCAAAAGGCGACTTGACACAAATGATCGTGAGACCAGCGTCAGCGGGAAGACCAAAAGCCTTCGAAGGCTTTTGCAAATCTTTGCGAAAAGATTTGTTCCGACCCGCCGCGCGCTTCGGGCCCTTCATGCGGAACCTGCCGTTGCACCCGCACCCAACCCCGCTAGACTGTCTCACCATGACCCGACCCTCTGCCGACACGCTTGCCGCCGCCGCCAAGGCCGCCGGAACCAAGGGCCTTCCCCCGGTTCACCTGTGGAATCCGCCATTCTGCGGCGATCTCGACATGCGGATCGCGCGGGACGGGACATGGTTCTACCTTGGCACCCCAATCGGGCGGGCGCCGCTGGTCAAGCTCTTCTCCTCGATCCTGAAGCGCGAGGGGGACGACTACTTCCTCGTCACCCCGGTGGAAAAGGTCGGGATCAAGGTGGACGACGCTCCCCTCCTCGCCATCGACTTCGAGGTGAGCGGCGCGGGGCGGGACCAGACCCTGACCTTCACCACGAAGACCGAGGATGTGGCGGTGCTCGGCCCCGACCATCCCCTGCGGGTCGAGCGCGCGCCGGAAACCGGCGAGCCCTCGCCCTATGTGCTGATCCGCCGCAACCTCTGGGCTCTGATCGACCGGAAATCCTTCTACCGGCTGATCGATCTGGGTTGCCATCACGACCACGACGGGCATAAGTGGTTCGGTCTCTGGTCCTCGGGGCAGTTCTTCCCGGTCATCCCCTCGTCGGAATTGCCCTGATCTGACATGCCCCGCTTTGCCGCCAACCTGACCTATCTCTTCACCGAGGTTCCGATGCTTGACCGCCCCGACTGGGCGGCACGCTGCGGCTTCGACGGGGTCGAGGTGCTGTTTCCCTATGACCAGCCGATGGCGGACTGGGAGCGCGCGCTGAACGGGATGCCGCTGGCGCTGATCAACGCGCCCCCCGGCGACTGGGCCAGCGGTGACCGGGGCTTTGCTGCAGTCCCCGGCATGGAACTGCGCTTCCGCGACAGTTTCCTGCGCGCCGCCGAATATGCCACCCGCCTGAAGGCCGAGCGCATGCATGTGATGGCGGGCGTTGCCAAGGGCCCGCAGGCCGAGCAGTGCTATGTCGAGAACCTGGCCTGGGCGCTGGCCGAGGCGCCCGAACTGGTACTGACGCTGGAGCCGCTGAACCCCGACGACATGCCGGGCTACTTCCTGAACGACTACGACCAGGCGGCCCGGATCCTTGACGACCTCGCTAGCCCGCGGGTCGGCTTGCAATTTGATCTCTGGCATGCCGCGCGGCTGCATGGCGATGCCGGGGTGGTGTGGCAGGACCACCGCCACCGGATCAATCACGTCCAGATCTCGGGCTTTCCGGGCCGGAACGAACCCGGCGGAGGGGGGTTCTCGCTGCCCGACCTCTGCGATGCCATCGACGCCGAAGGGCCGCAGGTCTGGATTTCCGGCGAATACCGCCCGGCAAAGGGCACGGCGCAGGGGCTGGGCTGGCTTCAGGCGCTGAAATCCAGGGGCGCGCTGATCGGCGGATAAGCCAATCCCCTTGTGCGCCCGCCCCCTCCGCCGCTAAAAGGCAGTGCGGACAAGACAGGACCCCCGACATGCCCATCGACGCCCCGGAAACCCAGACCGTCACCAGCTGGAAAGTCGCCTGCGACGGCGGCGAGGGCGCTTTGGGCCACCCCCGCGTCTGGCTGTCGATCCCGATCGAGACCGGCTGGGTCGACTGCGGCTATTGCGACAAGCGCTACGTCATCGACCGCGACCACGCCCACGACGACCACTAGGCGTCACTCCGCCGCATAGCGCGGCTCGATCGTCTCCATCCCCAGCGCGCGCCAGCCAAGCGCCGAGCCGTCGGTTTCGGGCCGGGTGCTGAGCGTCACCCCCTCGCAGCCCGCCTTTGCCGCCTCGGCGCGCGCCGCCTGCAGCAGCGCCGCACCAATGCCCCGCTTGCGGTCGGGTTCCTGCACATAAAGCTGCTCGACAAAGCCCCAGTCCGCCCCGGCGACCATGTTCCGGCCGACCAGCATCAGCACATAGCCCACCGGATGACGCTGCGGGCTGTCGTCGCGCTGGGCGACGAGGAGGCGGGCCGCCGGCCCCTCAAGCGCGATCCGCGCCAGGACGCGCGGGGTGATCGTGGCCGGCCTGCCCGCCTGGGCGGCCAGCGCGATCAGCATCCGGTGGACTTCGGGCAGGTCGTCCGCCTTGGCAGGGCGGACAGTGACAGTCGGGGTAGACATCTTCGGTTTCCTTCGCTGGGGGGCCCGGCGAGGGGAAGCTTGTCAACCTGTTGGCCTGACCCTCGCGGGGCGGCTATCAGGGGTTGCTTTTCGGAGTGAAACGCTGCCCGGCCGCCTATGTGGCGTCGGTCCAATAAAACGACTGAGGGGTCATCTGGCGCAGCATGCGGCGAAGATGCGTGACCGGACGCGCCGCGTCAAGGCCCCGCGTTCCCCGCTGTGCAAACCTGTCTTCTCTGCCATGCTGAACGGAAACTCTCGCATCCGGTGACCTGCCCCCAATGCGCCACGTCTTTCGCCTTGTCCTTCTGACGCTGGCCCTGCCGGTCCTTTACCTGATGGCCTCGGTCGTCCTGCCCCTGATCCCCGGACCCGGACCCGACCTCTCCGGCTCGCTCACCCGGCAGATCGGCCTGCTGCAAGGCCCGATCCACACCGACATCCTCTTTCCCCTGACGCCCGAGACCCGCACGCGCTTTGCCTTCGCCGAAGCGGCGGGGGTGCCGCTCAACCATCCTGACGCCCGCTGGCTGGTCTTCGGCTGGGGCTCGGCCGCCTTCTACACCAGCGCCGGAACCTATGCCGACATCACCGCCAGCGCCGTCCTGACCGCCGCCACCGGCGACGATGCGGTGATCCGGCTGGACGCCCTTGGCCCGCTGCCACCCTTGGAAAACCTGCGCTTCCTTCGGCTGTCCGAGGCGCAGTTCCAGGCGCTGATCGACCAGACGAGCGCCACTTTCACCAGCGAGATTCCGCTGGCGCAGCCCGGCTTTACCGGCACTGACGCCTTCTTTCCCGCCCACGGCCATTTCAGCATTTTCCGCACCTGCAACGCCTGGCTCGGCCAGACCCTGCGGGCCGCGGGCATCCGCTTCGGGCTCTGGACCCCGGCCAACTGGTCGGTCACCCTGTCGCTCAACCGGCACCTTTCCGGCCAAACCTGGTAGCCCCCCGCCCGCCTTTCTGCCAATACTCGGGGCCAAGCACGGGAGACGACCATGACCTTCGGCAAAGGCCACCACCTGCATCTCATCGACGGCTCGGCCTATATCTTCCGAGCCTATCACGCACTGCCGCCCCTGACCCGCAAGTCGGACGGCCTGCCGGTGGGCGCCGTGGCGGGCTTTTGCAACATCCTGTGGAACGAGCTTTCGCGCACCGCCCAGAACGGCAAGGCGGCGACGCATCTTGCCGTGGTCTTCGACCATTCCGCCACCACCTTCCGCAACGCGCTTTATCCCGAATACAAGGCCAACCGCCCCGAACTGCCCGAGGACCTGCGGCCGCAGTTTCCCCTGACCCGCGAGGCCACCCGCGCCTTCAACGTCGCCTGCCTTGAGACTGCAGGCTATGAGGCTGACGACATCATCGCCACGCTGGCGAAAGAGGCGGTCGCGGCGGGTGGGTCCTGCACCATCATCTCCTCCGACAAGGACCTGATGCAGCTGATCCGCCCCGGCGTGGACATGTTCGACCCGATGAAGACCCGGGTGATCGGCCCCGACGAGGTGATGGAGAAATTCGGCGTCGCCCCCGACCGCGTGATCGACGTGCAGTCGCTGGCGGGCGATTCTGTTGACAACGTCCCCGGCGCGCCGGGCATCGGTCTCAAGACAGCGGCGCTTCTGATCAACGAATACGGCGATCTCGACGCGCTGCTGGCCCGCGCGGGCGAAATCAAGCAGCCGAAACGCCGCGAGGCTCTGATCGACAATGCCGACAAGATCCGCATCAGCCGCGAGCTGGTGACGCTGAAATCCGACACACCGCTCGACACCACGCTGGACGCGCTGGAAATCCGCCTGCCGGATGCCGACAAGATCATGGAATTCCTCACGAAGATGGAGTTCCGCACCCTCACCAAACGCGTTGCCGACAAGCTGGGCATCACGCCCCCCGCTCTTCCCGAGGCCTCGGCGCTGGAAGTAAAGGGCGCGCATGACGACAAACCCGCCGCGGCCGAGCCCGAGCGGCTGCCCTTCGACACCGCCGCCTATGAATGCATCCGCGACCTGACTGCGCTTGACCGCTGGATCGTCCGCATCTGCGAGATCGGCCATGTCGCCATCGACACCGAAACCACCAGCCTCGACGAAATGCGCGCCGAGCTGGTGGGCATCTCGCTTTCGGTCGATGCCGGAAAGGCCGCCTACATCCCGCTGCAACACACCACCGGCGGCGGCGACCTTTTCGGCGCCACCGCGCTTGCGCCGGACCAGCTGACCCTGACCGAGACGCTTGCCGCGCTGCGCCCGGTTCTGGAAGACCCGTCGGTCCTGAAGATCGGCCAGAACATGAAATACGACTGGAAGATCTTCGCCCGGCTGGGCGTGCGGATCACGCCCTTCGATGACACGATGCTGATGTCCTATGCCATGCATGCGGGCCTGCACAATCACGGCATGGACGAGCTGTCCGACCGCTATCTCGGCCATACGCCGATCCCGATCAAATCGCTCCTCGGCTCGGGCAAATCGCAGATCACCTTCGACCGCGTGGCCATCGACGACGCGGTGAAATACGCCGCCGAGGATGCCGACATCACCCTGCGGCTCTGGCAGACTTTCAAGCCTCGCCTCCACCGCGCGAAGGTGACCACCGTCTACGAAACATTGGAACGCCCGTTGGTCCCGGTGCTGGCCGATATGGAAATGGCCGGGATCGAGGTCGACCGCGACACGCTGCGCGGCATGTCCAACGTCTTCGCGCAAAAGTTGGTGCAGCTGGAAGAGGAAATCCAGACCATCGCGGGCGAGAAGTTCAACGTCGGCTCGCCCAAGCAACTGGGCGAAATCCTCTTCGACCGGCTGCAAATCCCCGGTGGCGAGAAGGGCAAGACCGGCGCCTATGGCACCGGAGCCGACATCCTGGAAGACATCACCACGCTGGAGGACAGCCACCCGACCGGCGCGCAACTGGCCGCCCGCGTCCTCGACTGGCGCCAGATCGCCAAGCTGAAATCCACCTATACCGACGCGCTGCAAGAGGCGATCAACCCCGACACGGGCCGCGTCCACACCTCCTATTCCATCGCCGGGGCGAACACCGGGCGGTTGGCCTCGACCGACCCGAACCTGCAGAACATCCCCGTCCGCACCGAGGAAGGCCGCCGCATCCGCGAGGCTTTCGTGGCCCCCAAAGGCCGCATCCTCGTCAGCCTCGACTACAGCCAGATCGAACTGCGCATCCTCGCCCATATCGCCGACATTCCCGAACTCAGGAAAGCCTTCGAGGAAGGGATCGACATCCACGCCCTGACGGCGTCCGAGATGTTCAACGTCCCCCTCGACCAGATGACATCGGACATCCGCCGCAAGGCCAAGGCGATCAACTTCGGGGTGATCTATGGCATCTCGGGCTTCGGCCTCGCCCGCAACCTGCGCATTCCCCGGGCCGAGGCGCAGGGCTTCATCGACCGCTACTTCGAACGCTTCCCCGGCATCCGCGGCTACATGAACGACACGGTGAAGTTCGCGCAAGCCAACGGCTACGTCCAGACCTTGTTCGGCCGTCGGATCAACACCCCCGAGATCAACGCCAAAGGCCCCGGCGCCGGCTTCGCCAAACGCGCCGCGATCAACGCGCCGATCCAGGGCACCGCCGCCGACGTGATCCGCCGCGCGATGATCCGGATGCCCGCCGCCATCGCCGGGATCGACGCGAAGATGCTGTTGCAAGTCCACGACGAACTTCTGTTCGAAGTCGCTGAAGACCAGGCCGACCGCCTGATCCCCATCGCCAAGGAGGTGATGGAAACTGCCTCCCACCCGGCGATTTCCCTGAACGTCCACCTCGCAGTGGAAGCCGGGAAAGGCCGAAACTGGGCGGAAGCGCATTGATCCACAGCTGGCCCGACCTCAAAGCCCTCGCCCTCGGGCTCAGTCTGCCGCAAGTCACGGTCGATCACCCCTGGGGCAACGAATGCCTGAAAGCGCATGGCAAGATGTGGTGCTGGTGGTCGCCCTACGTCGATGCCGCCGTCTTCCGCTGCGACCGCGACGAACGCGAGATGCTTCTCGCCGCCGACTCCGAAACCTTCGCCCTCCACCCCCACTACGAACCCCACAACTTGATCCTGGTCCGCGCGGGCCGGATCGACGAGGGATGGGCAAGGGCACGCCTCACCCAGCAATGGCGCGATGCCGCCCCAAAGCGCTGGCTCAAAGCCTGGGACGCAGCCAACGCCCCCGCCTGACCCAGGCCCATTCATCTGTCTGCAAATATCCCCGCCGGCGGCTGCCCTCGGCTTTGTGCCCTTCCGCGCGAAGCCGAGAGAAAGGACTTGCGGCGCAAGCCGCTCATTTTGGCAACCGCAGCACCCTAGCGATCGATCCGGCACTGATAGCAGTTGTTCCGAGCCGAGCGGACATGAACATAGGCCACTCGCGCATCCGCGAAAAGCTCCTCCGCCCGTGCCGAGATCCCCGAGGTCGCAACCACCCCGCCAGTGCCGTAGACGATCCGGTCATCCGCCCCATAGCCCCGCACGATATAGTCGCTTGAGGCCAGCATCTTCGGCAGCGCGTCGCCTCCGCCGGCCCTGCAAGGGTCCGCACACAGGAAGATCGGCCCGACCTCGGCATAGGGCTGCGGCGCGGGAAACGGCCGGTGCGCCAGCACCAGCATCTCGGCCCCTTCCGGGATCATCCCCAGGCAATGGCGGCAGGGATTGCCCGCGCCTTCGGCGCGCTTGCGTTCAGGCGCCTGGCCATTGGCATCCGCGCCCCCCGCCTGATAGGCCCGAACTGTCTCGGTTGGTAGTGCCACGAATCGCATGTCATCCTCCGGTCTGTTCCGCCAGATGTGCCGCCTGGCGGGCGGCGGCGCGACCCGGAGCATGCGCTTTCAGCCGCGCTCCAGCATCCGGCCCAGCACCCGCCCGCCCAGGATGTGCAGGTGGTAGTGCGGCACTTCCTGCATGCCATGCGCGCCAGCATTGGTGATGGCGCGGAACCCGTCCTCTCCCGTCAACCCGAGGATCGCGCAGACCTTGGCGACAGTGCGGTGGAAATCCACCAGCTCGGTCTCCGTAGCCTCGGCGGCAAAGTGGTCGAACGAAACATAGGCCCCCTTCGGCACCGCCAGCACATGCACCGGCGCCTGCGGGTGGATGTCGTGGAACACCAGCGTGTGCGGCGTCTCCATCACCGTCTTGTTCGGAATCTCTCCGCGCAGGATGCGGGCGAAGATGTTGGTGGGGTCATAGGTCCAGTTCATGTCACTCAATCCACGAATAGATAGTCGGTTGCGGCAATCTCACGGGCCGTCTCGGCCGGGATTCCAAGAAAGGCGGCAAGGGCCGCGGCATTTTCCTCCAGACTTGCGCCCTGCCGCAGATGGACATGCCGCGCAAGATCAAGGTCGCGCAGGCGGTCGCTTTCAAACTTCACGTCATAACGGATTGTCGGCAAGAGTTTTTCCATCGCCGAAACCGGAGTCTCCGGCCCGGCCAGACCCACCCTGCGGGCATGGCCGACCAGGTATTCGTCAGTAAATGTGCAGTCGATCTCCAGGAGCCGCAGGTGCGAGCGGTCCTGCTGGAAATCCTGGATCAGTTCGATGCTGCCAGGATCGACACAGAGGATCAGCCGGTCGGTCTGCCAATGTTCAAACAGCATCCGGACCAGCGCCCGGCGATGGCGCATCCGCTTTTCGATCGAGCTTTGGATGCCGCCGAGGTCAGGCAGCTCGGTGGCCTGTTCGTTGAACAGGTAATCCACCGCCGGCAGGTCCGTCAGCCCGCGCACCCGCTCCATCAGGCGTTTGGCGACATGCCATTTCTTGCAGGTGACCACCATCAGTGTCCGGTTGCGGCCAAGGCTGGTCTCGGTTTCCCAGAAGCGCGGCGCGAAACGCCGCCCCTCCCGCCCGCGCGAGGTGAGATAGGCGTATTGCCGCCGCCCTTCGTCTGACAGGGCGAAGTTGCGCCCGGTTTCGGCATAGAGCGCCCCAAGCCGTTCCTTCAGCGCCCTGGCATCCGGGCTGATCTTGCGCGCAAAGAGGTATTCCTGCGCCACCAGCAGATCGTAGTGGTCGTCGTAGAATGTCACCGGCATGCCGTAGTCGGTGAACATCAGGAACGTCAGCGTGCGCGAGCGGATCTCGCGGTCGGGCACCAGATGGGCAACGAGGGTCTGGAAGAAGGTCTCGTCGGGAATCCAGGTCGTCGCGAAGAAGCTCAGCACGTCCTTGCGGCTCTTGGCAAAATCCAGCACCGCCTCGACCGTGCGCCGCCGCAGGCACCACCACTGGCTGCCAATCCGGATCTTCAGGTCTTCGGGCAGCTTCCGCGCAAGGCCGAAACGCTTCTGCAGGTCCATCGAGGTGTAGAACAGCCATTTCCGCTGCCTCTCGTTGAACCAGTGCCGGTAGATCAGCCGCTCTTCCTTGATCCCGGTCTTGATCCAGTCCGAGCCGAAGAAATCGAAGCTCTCGATGTAGTCGACATCCTCGCGCTCCAGACGGCCACGGATGTATTCGGCTGTCTTGATCGGCATGCAGTCGCCGGACAGCAAGTAGAAATGCGTCGCCCCCGGAAACCCGGCCACCGCCGCTTCCAGTGCTACGAGTGTCGCCGCGACCAGGCTCCATTCGCCCCAACCGCATTTGACCCGCCGCCGCGCGAAGGCCACCTGCGGATTGCCTGCCAGGGCGGCACGGATACGGGCATAGTCGCTTTTCCGCGAGCGGGCATCGAAATGGATCGCCACGCAGTCCCCTGCCGCCGTCAGACGCAGGGTCTGGGCGATGACCCCGTCCGGATCCTTGTGGCACAAGAGGATGAAGGCGATCTGCGTCATATGTTGCGGACCATACACTCCCAAAGGAACAGTGCTTCCCTAAACCGGGGCAAGCTTTCTTGAAAAGGCCGAAGTTGTCTGATTGATTGCCTCAATCTGCGATCACACATATCTCTGCGCTGTTTGATTTGAGGAGGACGTTCTGTAATGGGTTTTCCCGGAACTTGGATGACGGAAAGCGAAAGCGTCGTCTACCGGGTGGTGCCGAAATGTGCCTGCTCGACCATCGGTCAGATCATGTATTTTGCAGACCATGGCGAATTCTTCGACGGCGACATCCACGATGCGACATCAGGCCTGCACAAATGGGCGCTGGAGACCAGCCAGCCGCGCATCGAAAGGGCCGTCCGCGGCCGGAACGTCTATGCCTTTACCTGCGTCCGGAACCCCTACACCCGCATCCTGTCGTCGTTCTTCGACAAGATCTGCGGCATCCAGAGGAACGGAAAGCGCTATCGCGGCAATCTGGTGCCGCTTCTGATCCAGAAATACGGGATCGAGGTGGGCGGCGATGATGGCAAGCAGGACTTCGACCAGATCGCCAGCTTCCGCCGCTTCCTCCTGTTCACCCGCGACACGATCCGCTGGAAAAAGCCGATGGAGCCGGACATTCACTGGTCCGCGATGGCGGGGCATGTCTCGACCTTCATCGTCAATGGCGGGCGGTACAACCAGATCTTCTTCACCGAGGATTTCAATCCCGGCATGCAGGTGGTGCTGGACAACATCGAAACCACCCATGCCATCGACCTGAAGAAAATCCCGCGTTTCAACGAAAGCGAAGGCCACGGCCCGAAGCGCGCCCATCCGGTCGAGGCCTATTTCGACGATCTGTCGATGCATCTGATGTGGGAAATCTACAAACGCGACTTCCAGCTTTTCCGCTATGATTTCGAAAATCCGGCGAACAAGATGCCGAAAGGCCCGGTTGACCTGGACGAGGTTCACGCCAAGCTTGGCGATTGAGGGAACCTTCCTCGTGCGGCTTCGCCTTCTCGTCGGCGGCCAGCGAGGAGGGACGAAGTCCCCGACGAGCGGAGGATGAGACATGACCCAAGTCACCGGCAGTTGCCTCTGCGGCGCGCTTCGCTTTACGGCGACGGGTTCGCCCTACCGCGTCGGCCTTTGTCACTGTCTCGACTGCCGCAAGCACCACGGCGCCCTGTTCCACGCCTCGGCGATCTTTCCCGCCAGTGCCGTGACCATCACCGGCACCTTCCGCACCTTTGGCGACCGCAGTTTCTGTCCGACCTGCGGCTCGCCCGTCTTTGCCCAGATCGAAGACGAGATCGGCATCAACCTCGGCGCGCTGGATGCCCCCTCGCAGTTCCGCCCGACCTACGAGCTTTGGACCATCCGGCGCGAGGACTGGCTGCCGGAATTCGCCGGAATGCGTCACTATGAACGGGATCGCAGCGAGGGCCGGACCGAGGGCTGAGCCAAATTCCTTCGAAGGAATTTGCAAAACTCTTCGAAGAGTTTTTGCCCGTCAGACCGGGTCCTCTGACCCCGCCGCCCGGAACCACTTCACGATCGCCGCGCGCTCTTCCGGCTCGATGAAGCTCAGGTTGCCCGGCGGCATCGCATGGGTCACGCCCGCCTGCAGGTAGATGCGCCGCGCCTCATGCGCGATCTGGGACTCGGTCTCAAGCACCACGTCTTTCGGCGGCCAGTACAAGCCTTCCCAGCCCGGTTCCGCCGCGTGGCACATCGAACACCGGCCCTGCACGATGCCCACCACCTCCTCGAACCCCGGGGCCGAGGCATAGACCAGAGCTTCGCCCTTCAGTGCGGCCTCGCCCTCCACCACACGCATCGGCGCGGTCGAGAGCCAGGCGATGATCAGGAACAGCACCACCGTCACGAACCAGGTCCAGTGCGGATTGCCAGTCCGGGCATGGCGCGTGTTGAACCAGTGCCGGATCGTCACCCCCATCAGGAAGACCAGCGACGCGATCACCCAGTTCCACTGGGTCGCGAAGATCAGCGGATAATGGTTCGACAGCATCAGGAACACGACCGGCAGGGTCAGGTAGTTGTTGTGCGTCGAGCGCTGCTTGGCGATCTTGCCGTATTTCGGATCCGGCTTCCGCCCCGCCTTCAGGTCGGCCACCACGACGCGCTGGTTCGGCATGATCACGAAGAACACATTCCCCGTCATGATTGACGCCGTGAAAGCCCCCAGATGCAGCATGGCCGCCCGTCCGGAGAAGACCTGCGTGTAGAACCAGGACATCGCCACCAGCACCACGAACAGCGCCACCATCAGCAGGTTCTGGTCGGCGTTGACGAAGACCTTGCACAGCGTGTTGTAGGCCACCCAGCCGAAGGCCAGCGACGCCAGCGAGATCGCCACCGCCTGCCAGACCGAAAGCTCCATCACCGTCGGGTCGATCAGGAACAGCTCGGCCCCGAGGTAGTAGACCAGAACCAGCATGGCGAACCCGGACAGCCAGGTCGCGTAGCTTTCCCATTTGAACCAGACCAGATGGTCCGGCATCGAAGCCGGGGCCACGAGGTATTTCTGGATATGGTAGAACCCGCCGCCGTGGACCTGCCATTCCTCGCCATCCGCGCCGCTGGCCAGATTGCGATCCCGGTGCAGGCCAAGGTCCAGCGCGATGAAGTAGAAGCTCGACCCGATCCAGGCCACCGCCGTGACCACATGCAGCCAGCGCGCCGCGACTTCGACCCATTCCCACAAGACGACCCAGTCATACATGATTGCGCCTCCGCTTTGGCATCGCGTCTCTCCCCACGGTTCTTGAAACGCTATACCGCGCGTGACCTTTCTGTTAATCCATCGAAAGCCCGCATCACTTTCAACCCACGCCGAACAATGGCTTCCGCATGTCCTATGTGAACAACATCCGCATGTTCGTCCGCGTCTATGATCTGGGCAGCATGTCCGCCGCCGCGCGCGACCAGCGCACCTCTCCCGCCGTCGCCTCGGCCCGGATCTCGGAACTGGAGAAGCATCTGGGCGTCAGGCTGTTCAGCCGCACCACCCGCAGCCTGCAACCCACCGAGAACGGTCGCATCTTCTATGACGGCGCCCGCCGCGTGCTGGAGGCGATCGACGATGCGGAGTCCGCCGTGATGGATGTCACTCAGAACCCGCGCGGCACGATCTTCGTCGCGGCCCCGCTTGGCATCGGGCGCAGGCTCATTGCCCCCCGTGTCCCGGCCTTCAAGGACCTCTATCCGCAGATCGACGTCCGCCTGCGCCTGTCCGACCGCGGCATCGACGTGGTCGCCGAAGGCATCGACGTGGCCTTCCACCTTGGGCTGCTGGACGATTCCACCCTCAAGGTCCGCACTGTTGCGGACTGTCCGCGCCTGCTGTGTGCCGCCCCGGCCTATGTCGCCCGCCGCGGGATGCCCGCCGATGGCGCGGCGCTGGTCCATGACCGGCACGATTGCCTGAACCTGCGTTTCCCCGGCGCCAAGGAATTCCAGTGGACGCTGCAAACCCTGGAAGGCCCGCGCCGGTTCGAAATCTCCGGCCCCTTTGAATCCGATGACGGCGATGTCCTTACCGGATGGGCGCTGGACGGGCGCGGCATCGTGATGAAACCGCAGTTCGAAGTCGCCGATCACCTGCGCGAGGGCCGCCTGGTCCCCGTCGCCACCGCAACGCCGCCCCTGCCGATCCAGCTTTCGACCCTCAGCCAGCACCGCAGGCTGAAAGATCCCAAGGTGCAACTGTTCACCGACTACATGGCAAGCCAGATCCGCGACGACCTGCGCAAGGCCACGGCATCGGTCGGGTGATCCCCGCAAATGAAAAGGGCAGGACCGCAGCCCCGCCCTTCTCAATTCAAGCCCGCGAAGGCCTTACATCGGCAGCGGCTGGCCGTTCACCAGGATCTGCATGCCTTCCTTGGCCTCGATCTTCGAGGTCAGCTCGTCGGCATTCGCCCCCGGCACCATGAACATGCCCATCATCATCCGGGCGCCCATCGCGTCGTCTTCAGACAGCAGGCCGGTCTTGATCAGCCCGTCGATCAGCGCGTTGGCGCCGGTGACGGTCACGTTCGCCTCGCCCAGCGGCGCAGGGATGCCCATCGAATTGTCGAAGGTGAAGGCCCCGGTCCCGGCCAGAGCCGCGCCCGCGACCTTCAGGCCAAGCTCGGTGATGTTCAGGCTTTCCGGTGCCGGAACCGGCGGCTGCATCCCGCTTTCCTCGGCGGTGATCAGGCCCGGCAGGTCGATCTTGGTCTTGCCCGAGATGTCGATGGCGATCTGCGCCGCATCGCGCGGCAGCGCCGCCTGCGGGTCGAACATCGCCCAGGCTTCCTCGTTCAGGCTGAAGTCGGCAAGCTTGAGGACAAATGAGTAATCCCCCGCCGCTTCCGTCGCGATCACCGGCGAGGTCATGTCGAACTCCATCGGTCCGCTCGTCACCTTGACCGGCACCGGCATCATGCCCGGCCCCGCCTCGATGTTCAGCCCCGCCGCCTGCGACTTGACCGAGAAGGTGTCCTTGTTGAACAGCATCGTGCCTTCGCCGCCACCCGCGCTCATCATCAGGTCCATCGGCATGAAGGCACTTTCCTGCTTCATCGTGCCCTTGGATTCACCCTGCTTGGTCGACATGGTGAAGCTCAGCCCCTCGTTCAGGGCCGTGGTGAAATCGGCAGCCGAGGCAATCGAGGCCAGTGCGATCGTCGAGGGCATCGCAAAGTCCATCGACATTTCGATGCCGGCGGTTTCGCTGGTCGAGGTCTGCTTCATCTCCATCCCCGGATCGTCCGAGGTCGTGGTGTAGGCCAGATTGTCGGCCTTGATATCGAGACCGAAGGTCCGGTTGGCGCCGGGAATGTCGGAATAGGTGCCCGACAGGTTGGTGAACCCGACATTGCCCGCAGCCGTAACCTTCGGCGCTTCCGACCCGTCGTAGGAGAAACCCGGATACTTGGTATCGTAGACCACATCCAGCTTGGCCGCCGCGTAGTCATAGGCCACGCCGCCATCGGCTTCGCGTGCGGTGATCGCCAACCCGTCATGCGTCACCTTGACCGAGCCTTCCGCATCGCCCGACATCGCCACGCCGATATCGGCGCCCGGCACGATCGCTACCGAGCCGTCCGACTGTTCGGTCAGCGTCATGTCGGAAATGGTGATCCCGGGAACGCCCTCAAGCGCGAGCGACACACCGTTCAGCGTCAGGACCCCGCCCGAGTTGTTCTCGGTCGCCGCCGAGATCGTAAGACCGACCAGCGCGCCTGCATCCTTCCACGACTGCCACACCTGATCCGCCGTCAGCGCGGCATGTGCAGTGCCAGTCATCAAAAACGCGAGGGCCGGAGCGGCCAAATAAGTATTCATCCGAAACATGCGGTTCTCCTTGAAGCCGAAAAAATTACCCCGCCACATAAGACCTGTCGCGCGCAATGCGCAAGGGACGGTTTCACGACCTTTCCGGAGCCGGGGAAGCCTGTCATGACCCCCGGTAGGTCGAATAGCCGAAGGGCGAGATCAGGAGCGGGACATGGTAGTGCTGCCCGGCGTCCGGCACACCGAAGCGGATCGGGATTTCGTCAAGGAAAAGAACACCTTCACCCACCTGCCCGCTGGCCCGCAGATAGTCGCCCGCGCAGAAGACCAGTTCGTAGGTGCCCGCCTCCAGCGCCGCGCCTTCCAGCATCGGGCCATCGGTGCGGCCATCTGCATTGGTAACAACCTCCTTCACCTTCCGGTGACTCTGCCCGGAAATCCGGTAAAGCATGATCCTGACCCCTGCCGCGGGCTTGCCCTTCGCGGTGTCCAGCACATGCGTTGACAGCCGTCCCATCCTGTTCCTCCATCGTTTCATCGCATCAGACCACGATTTCCCCGTCGCTGCGACCCGGGCTTGTCGGCAAATGACCTTTAGTAAAATCCTGAAAATACTTTCGTGAACTCTCCCCTAGTCTCACTCGCAGAAGGAGACCCCTCGTGACCGAACCGGCGAACCGCTACCCCCGAGATTTCCGTGGCCATGGCCCGACCCCTCCCGATGCCCGCTGGCCCGGCGGCGCGAAGATCGCAGTCTCCATCGTGCTGAACTACGAAGAGGGCGGCGAGAACAACATCCTGCATGGTGATGGCCAGTCCGAGGCTTTCCTCTCCGACATCGCCGGGGCGGCACCCTGGCCGGGGCAGCGGCACTGGAACATAGAATCGATTTACGACTACGGCGCCCGCGCCGGGTTCTGGCGGCTGCATCGCCTCTTCACCGGAATGGACATTCCCGTCACCATCTATGGCGTGACCTCCGCGCTGGCCCGCAACCCCGAACAGGTCGCCGCGATGAAGGCCGCGGGCTGGGAGATTGCCAGCCACGGGCTGAAATGGGTCGACCATCGCGACATGGCCCCCGAGGAAGAGGCCCGCCAGATCGCCGAAAGCTTCCGCCTGCATGAGGAAATCGTGGGTGAGGCTCCGCGGGGCTGGTACACCGGGCGGTGCAGCATGAACACCGTGCGGCTCACCGCCGAGACCCGCCGTCTGGCCTGGATTTCAGATACTTACGACGACGACCTGCCCTACTGGCTGGAATGTGGCGACCACAACCAGCTGGTGATCCCCTATACGCTGGAAGCCAATGACATGCGCTTCGCCACCGCGCCGGGCTACATCACGGGCGAGCAGTTCTACCAGTATCTCAAGGACAGCTTCGACACGCTTTATGCCGAAGGCTCAGCGGGTTCGGCGAAGATGTTCTCCATCGGTCTTCACTGCCGCCTGATCGGCCGCCCGGGCAAGGTCGCGGGGCTGAAGCGGTTCCTCGATTATGCGAAATCCCACACCGGCGTCTGGTTCCCCCGCCGGATTGACATTGCCGAGCATTGGCAAAAGGCACATCCGCACAAACGTTTCGAACGGCCCTCGCAGATGACGCGCGAACGATTCGTGGAACGCTTCGGTTCCATTTTCGAACATTCCCCCTGGGTCGCCGACCGCGCCTTCGACCTGGAGCTTGGCCCGGCGCATGACAGCGCGACGGGCCTTCACAACGCGCTGACCCGCATCTTCCGCAGCGCCAGCCCGGACGAGCGGCTGAACGTCCTGAAGGCCCACCCCGATCTCGCCGGGAAACTTGCCGCCGCGAAACGGCTCACGGCGGACTCGACGGCCGAACAAGCCAGTGCCGCCCTGGACGCGCTGACGGATGCGGAGCGCAGTCAGTTCGAAAGCCTGAACGCGGCCTATGTGGCCAAGCACGGCTTTCCCTTCATCATCGCCGTCCGCGACAACACCAAGACCTCGATCCTCGCGGCCTTCCGGACCCGCATCGACAACGACACCCCGACCGAGTTCGCCACTGCCTGCAAGCAGGTGGAGCGCATCGCCGCCCTGCGCCTGAAGGACCAATTGCCATGACCGCAAAGCACCCCGGCTACTATGCCCCCCAAGGCGGCCTGCCGCCGCAGACCGCGCTCATGACCCAGCGCGCAGTCTTCACCTCGGCCTACGCCTTCATCCCGAAAGGCTGCTTTTCAGACATCGTCACCAGCTGCCTGCCCGGCTGGCGCGGCACGCGGCTCTGGCTCATCGCCCGGCCCATGTCGGGCTTTGCGGAGACCTTCAGCCAGTATGTGATGGAGGTGCAGCCGGGCGGCGGGTCCGATACCCCCGATCCTGAGATGGGCGCGGAACACTGGCTCTTCTTCACCGAGGGCCTTGCCACCCTGACACTCGACGGCACCGGCTACGAGATGGAGGCGGGTTCCTACGCCTATATCCCGGCAGGCAGCCGCTGGACACTTCTTGCCGAGGGCAAGTCCCCGGCCCGTTTCCACTGGCTGCGGAAGATCTACGAACCGGCCCCCGGCGTGGCCGTGCCTGCGGCCTTCGTGATCAACGAACGCGATGTTCCCGTCCGATGGATGCCCGACACCCAGGACCGCTGGGGCACCACCCGCTTTGTCGAACCCGACGACATCCAGCACGACGCGCATGTGAACATCGTCACCTTCCAGCCCGGCGGCGTTATCCCCTTCGAGGAGACGCATGTCATGGAACACGGGCTCTACGTCCTGGAGGGCAAGGCGGTCTACAAGCTGAACCAGGACTGGGTCGAGGTCGAGGCGGGCGATTTCATGTGGCTCCGCGCCTATTGCCCGCAGGCCTGCTATGCCGCCGGACCGGGGCGCTTCCGCTATCTTCTGTACAGGACGTCAACCGCCACGCCAAATTGCGCGGCCCCGGCGCCTTCGGACCGCTGAAATGACGGCCGCGCGTCGATGCCTCCGGCACGCCTCGCCGACTGCCGTCGCGACGAAAAGGCGAAGCCGCACGAGGAGCTGTCGATGAGAACCCTGCGCCCTGCCCCCCTCACGGCGGAGGCCTTCGCCCCCTTTGGCGAGGTGCTGGAGGCCACCGGCGATTTTCGCCTGATCAACGCCGGTCTCTGCCAGCGCCACCATGACCGCGCCCTGCTGGATTTCGGGCCCGACGGGCGGGCCGGGATCTCGATCTTCCACGCAGAACCCAGGGTGCTGCCCTATGCCTGCGACCTGATCGAACGCCACCCCGAGGGCTCGCAGGCCTTCCTGCCGATGACCGGGCATCCGTTCCTCGTCATCGTCGCCACCAGCCCCGATGACAGGCCGCAGGCCTTCCTGACCAATGGCAGGCAGGGCATCAACCTGCACCGGGGCACCTGGCACGGCGTCCTCACGCCCTTGTCCGCCCCCGGCCTTTTCGCCGTGGTCGACAGGATTGGCACGACCCCGAACCTTGAAGAACACCGCTTCCCCGAACCGTGGACGGTCCTCGCCCCCTGACCGGGGGCCCTAACCGGAGCGCGCGCCGGGGCAGCGTGCAGACGGCGCGAACACAAACAGCCCCAAGGGAAAAGGCATGTCCTTGGCGATCCCGCTCAAGGCCTGCGAGGCCATCACCCAGGCGACGACCAGCCAGGCCTGCGGCGCGAAGGCGAGCATCGACAATGCCGCCAGCTGTGTGCCAAGACCAAT
>JAFLCY010000057.1 GCA_017303485.1 Rhodobacterales bacterium | reverse complement strand
CCCCCGAAATATCCCCTTCCCTTCCCCGATTTCCCCCGTATAGTCCGCCCCATGACCACGGGACCCCACATCACCCCCACCGCCAGGGCAGCCAGCCCTGCGATCCCCCGTGGCCTCCTCCTTCTTAGCTGCCTCTGAGCGTGCCCCCGGGCGCGACCGCTCAGAGGTGACCAGCGCCGATCCCGCCAGCTAAGACAAGGACCAGACCCATGACCAAGCAAGACAAAGTCGTCATCTTCGACACCACCCTGCGCGACGGCGAGCAATCCCCCGGCGCCACCATGACCCACGAGGAGAAGCTGGAGATCGCCGGCCTCCTCGACGAGATGGGGGTCGACATCATCGAGGCCGGCTTCCCCATCGCCTCCGAAGGCGACTTCGCCGCCGTCTCGGAAATCTCGAAGCGGAGCCAGAACAGCACCATCTGCGGCCTCGCCCGGGCGAACTTCAAGGACATCGACCGCTGCTGGGAGGCGGTGAAGCACGCGAAGTCGCCGAGGATCCACACCTTCATCGGCACCTCCCCCCTGCATCGCGCGATCCCGAACCTCGACATGGACCAGATGGCCGACCGCATCCACGAGACGGTCACCCATGCGAGGAACCTCTGCGACAATGTCCAGTGGTCCCCGATGGACGCCACGAGGACCGAACACGATTACCTCTGCCGGGTAGTCGAAATCGCGATCAAGGCCGGAGCGACAACGATCAACATCCCCGACACCGTCGGCTACACCTACCCGATGGAATCGGCAAAGATCATCCGCATGCTCCTCGAACGCGTCCCCGGCGCCGACCGGATCATCTTCGCCACCCACTGCCACAACGACCTCGGCATGGCGACGGCGAACTCCCTCGCCGCTGTGGAAGCGGGTGCCAGGCAGATCGAATGCACGATCAACGGGCTGGGCGAAAGGGCCGGGAACACCGCGCTGGAAGAGGTCGTGATGGCGATGAAGGTCAGGAATGACATCCTGCCTTTCCAGACCGGCATCGACACCACCAAGATCATGGGCCTCTCCCGTCGGGTGGCCACCGTTTCGGGCTTTGCGGTGCAGTTCAACAAGGCCATCGTTGGCAAGAACGCCTTCGCGCATGAAAGCGGCATCCATCAGGACGGCATGCTGAAGAACCGCGAGACGTTCGAGGTGATGCGGCCCGAAGACGTCGGCCTGTCCGGCACCTCGCTTCCGTTGGGCAAACACTCAGGCCGCGCTGCCTTGCGCGCGAAGCTGAATGAACTGGGCTTCGACCTTGCCGACAACCAGCTGAACGATGTCTTCGTCCGGTTCAAGGCGCTCGCTGATCGCAAGAAGGAAGTCTACGACGACGACCTGATCGCGCTGGTTTCCGACGAGCAAACCAACGACGCCTACGAATACCTCCAGCTGAAGAAGCTGCGGGTCGTCTGCGGCACCGAAGGCCCACAAGAGGCCGACATGATCCTGTCGGTCGACGGCACCGACCACCACATCGACGCCACTGGCGACGGGCCGGTGGATGCCGCCTTCAACTGCGTGAAGATGCTCTTCCCACACCGCGCCAACCTGCAGGTCTATCAGGTCCACGCGGTGACCGAGGGCACCGATGCGCAGGCGACTGTCAGCGTCCGGCTGGAGGAGGACGGGCGGATCGTCACCGGCTCGTCCGCCGATACCGACACCATCGTCGCCTCGACCCGGGCCTATATCAACGCGCTGAACCGCCTCATCGTCCGGCGGCAGAAGACGGCTCCGGGCGAGGATGTGAAGACCGTGTCCTATCACGGCGAGTAAGCGAACGGCCCCGGCTGCCCACGCGTGGGCACTGGGGCCGGTCCAACAATATCAATGGCTTGGGATCGAGCCTTAACCGCGCCTTCACCAGCCTGCCGCCTCGGCCACCAGCATCGGCGGCCACGATCCAACGCGGCATCGCTTGAGTTGGGCGGCCAACCGGTCTTACCCTTCTGCAAAGAAAGGAGAACCCCATGCCCCTCGCCGCTCCGCTGCGCCCGTTTCTGGACTGGACTGTCGCAACTGACCCAAACCATTGGGAGCCGGTAGATGTCGCACTGATCGGAATTCCCTACAGCGAGCATTACTCGGGCGAACCGCGCCCGAATGACCAGGCGGCGGGACCCGAAGCCATTCGTGCGCTGTCGGGACAACTGACCTACGGGGCCGAGTTCTTCGACTTCAACTTCGATGCGACACTGGACGCCGTCCTTCCCAAAGGCGGGCGCGACGGGGGCAACCTGATCTCCGAAGACGGCGATTTCGGCAAGGGCTTTGCCGAGGCGGTCCGCGTCATGGAGCACCAGTTCGCCACCGCGCGCTTTTCGGTGATGCTGGGTGGCGACCATGGCGTCACTATCCCGGCGCTGCACGGGCTGAAGGCTCTGGACCGGCCGGTGCATCTGGTGCAGATCGATGCGCATATCGACTGGCGCGATGAGGTGCGTGGCGCGAAGCTGGGCTATTCCAGCCCGATCCGCCGGGCGTCCGAACTGCCCTGGATCAAGGGCATCACCCAGATCGGCATTCGCGGGTCGGGCAGCGCACGCGCGCAGGAGGTGGCCGACGCCCGGGCCTGGGGGGCAAAGCTCGTTACGGCAGATACGGTCCATGCCGACCTGTCGGCGGTGCTAAGCGGTCTTCAGGGACAGGGCCCCTTCTACCTGACCATCGACCTTGACGGGCTTGACCCATCCGTCGCGCCGGGTGTGGCAGGACCGGCGCCGGGTGGCCTGCGGGTGGAACAGGTGCGACCGATTCTCGCGGCCTTGGCGCGTGAGGGGCTGGTCGGGATGGATGTGGTCGAACTGGCGCCCTCGGTCGATAGTGCAAACGGGATAACCGCGATTACCGCCGGACGGCTTGTGCTGGACGCCCTGGCCTATTCGCGGGGCGTCGGGCTTTAGGGATTTCCGGCACCGCCCGACTGTTGGCCGATTCCCGACAGCGCCGTCTTCCACAGCTCCGATGCCCGCCATCACGCCGCAACTGCCGGGTCAATTTCCGACCGTATCAACTGTTCCGAGGTGAATGTATCGGAAAAGTGCAAACTTCTTCGGTTTTATGCTCCTGAGAGTTCATCAATAGTTGTATTTGTTCAAGCACGCGGAAGTGTGCGGATGGCCGCCACCGGGGCTTTCGCTTCCAGCACCCATGCCACTATAAGAAGCAGCCCCGTCGGACCCTCCGAGTCGGGGCCAAAACCATTGCTTGCCTGTAAGGACCGCACATGTCGCTTATCCCCGGCCTCTTCTCGTCGGACATGGCCATCGACCTCGGGACCGCGAACACGCTGGTCTACATCCGTGGCAAGGGGATCGTCCTGAACGAACCCTCGGTCGTGGCCTATCACAACAAGGACGGCAAGAAGCAGGTCCTCGCGGTGGGCGAGGATGCCAAGCTGATGCTGGGCCGTACCCCCGGCACCATCGAGGCGATCCGCCCGATGCGTGACGGCGTGATCGCCGACTTCGAGGCGGCGGAAGAGATGATCAAGCATTTCATCCGCAAGGTTCACAAGCGGTCCACCATCTCGAAACCCAAGATCATCGTCTGTGTCCCCCACGGCGCGACCCCGGTTGAGAAACGCGCCATCCGGCAGTCGGTTCTCTCGGCAGGGGCCAAGCGCGCAGGCCTGATCGCGGAACCCATCGCGGCGGCCATCGGCGCGGGGATGCCGATCACCGAACCCACGGGCAACATGGTCGTCGACATCGGCGGCGGCACCACCGAAGTCGCGGTCCTGTCGCTGGGTGACATCGTCTATGCCCGTTCCGTCCGTGTCGGCGGTGACCGGATGGATGAAGCCATCGTCAACTACCTGCGCCGCCACCAGAACCTTCTCATCGGCGAATCCACCGCCGAACGGATCAAGACCAGCATCGGCACCGCGCGGATGCCTGACGATGGGCGGGGATCGTCGATGACGATCCGGGGCCGTGACCTTCTGAACGGCGTCCCGAAAGAGACCGAGATCAATCAGGCCCAGGTCGCCGAGGCGCTGGCCGAACCCGTACAGCAGATCTGCGACGCGGTGATGCAGGCGCTGGAAGCCACCCCGCCGGACCTTGCAGCCGATATCGTCGACCGCGGCGTGATGCTGACCGGCGGCGGCGCGCTTTTGGGCGAGTTGGACCTGTCGTTGCGCGAGCAGACCGGCCTGTCGATTTCCGTGGCCAACGAGTCACTGAATTGTGTTGCCCTCGGCACCGGGAAAGCGCTGGAATACGAGAAGCAGCTTCGGCATGTGATCGACTACGACACCTGAGCCGCTGCCCCCCGCGTGGCGAAAGAAGGCTGAGCCTTGGCCAAGAACCGCACCGCTCCCGAGGAATACTCGCGCCCCTTGCGCCGCCTGCTGGTCTGGCTGGCGGTGCTGGTGCTGTTGGCGATCTTCCTCCTCTGGCGCATCGACAGCCCGCGCGTCGAACGCTTCCGCGCGGCGCTGATCGACGCGGTGGTGCCGAATTTCGACTGGGCGATGGCCCCGGTCACCGCCGTCGCCGGGATGATCGACGACTTTCAAAGCTACACCCGGATCTATGAGCAGAACCAGGAGCTGAAGCGCGAGTTGCAGCAGATGAAGGCCTGGAAAGAGGCCGCGCTGCAGCTGGAACAGAAGAACGCCCGGCTTCTGGACCTGAACAAGGTGCGGCTTGATCCGAAGCTGACGCATGTGACCGGGGTGGTCATGGCAGACTCCGGCTCGCCCTTCCGGCAGTCGGTGCTTCTGAACGTGGGCGAACGCGACGGCATCCGCGACGGCTGGGCGACGATGGATGGGATCGGGCTGGTGGGCCGGATTTCGGGCGTGGGCGAACGCACGTCGCGTGTCATCCTTGTGACCGACAGCAACAGCCGCATCCCGGTCACGATCCAGCCGTCGGGGCAAAAGGCGCTCCTCTCGGGCGACAATTCGCCCCTGCCGCCCCTGGAATTCATCGAGGACACCGATGAAGTGCGCCCGGGCGACCGGGTGGTGACCTCGGGCGATGGCGAAGTCTTCCCGGCGGGGCTTCTGGTCGGGCAGGTCGCGCTTGGCACCGACAAGCGGCTGCGCGTCGTTTTGGCGGCGGATTACCAGCGGCTGGAATTCCTGCGCGTCTTGCGCAGCCACAATCTGCAACCGATCACCGATCCCGGCAGTCTGGTCGCGCCACCTGCCACCACCCCCCTGCCCGACACATCGACCGAAGCCGCCGAGGCCGCAGCCGGGGCGCAGCCCACCCCGGCCGAGAGCGGAAGTGTCGAGGAAGCGGGCTCGGGCGCTGCCGAGGGTCCAGCCGACCCGGAGGCCGGCGATGGCTGAGTTCTGGCGCCAGGAGCACTGGATTTTCCGCGGTCTCTTCCTTGCCGTCGCGGTGGTGCTTCTCTTCATCCGGCTCCTGCCGCTTGGCAGCGCGCCGGGGGCCCTGCCCGGACCTGACATCCTGATCTGCGTGATCATGGCCTGGATCGTGCGACGGCCCGAATTCCTGCCGATGCCGCTGATCTTGCTGGTGATCCTGGCGGAGGATCTGATCCTGATGCGCCCCCCGGGGCTCTGGACCGCCATCGTGATCCTCGCGACCGAATTCCTGCGCAGCCGCATCGCGCTGACGCGAGAGCTGAGTTTCGTGGTCGAATGGCTCTTGGTCTCTGGCATCATGCTGGGCATGATGCTGGTCTACCGGCTGACCCTTGGCCTTGCCTTCGTGCCGCAAGCCCCCTTCGGCTTTGCCATCGTGCAGGTGCTGTGGTCGATCGCGGTCTATCCGGTGGTCGTGGGCCTGTCGCGCCTGGCGCTTGACCTGCGCAAGCCCGCGACCGGCGAAGTGGACAGTTTCGGGAGGCGGCTGTGAGACGGACGGCCCGCGACAGCGAGGAAAGCAACCGCAGCCTCAACCGCCGCACCCTGCTGCTCGGCGGCGCGATGGGGGCGATGATCGCCGTCCTTGGCGCGCGGATGCGCTATCTGCAGGTCGACCAGGCCGACGAATTCAAGCTTCTGGCCGAGGAAAACCGCATCAACATCCGCCTGATCCCCCCGGTGCGCGGCTTGATCCAGGACCGCAACGGCAAGGTGATCGCCGGGAACGAACAGAACTACCGCGTCGTCATCACGCGCGAGGCGGCGGGTGACGTCGATCTTGTCATGCGGCGGCTGGCCACCATCATCCCGATGACAGCCGAGGAGATGCAACAGGCCATCGACGAAGCGAAATCGCTCTCGGCCTTCGTGCCCGTCACCGTGGCCGAACGCCTGAGCTGGGAGGATTTCTCCAAGGTCGCGCTGAACGCCCCCGCCTTGCCCGGCGTGGTGCCCGAGGTCGGCCAGTCCCGCCGCTACCCGCTGGACACCGACTTTGCCCATGTCGTGGGCTATGTCGGCCCGGTCAGCGAGAAGGATCTGGAAGGGCTGGAAAACCCCGACCCCCTGCTCAAGATCCCGAAATTCCAGATCGGCAAGATTGGCGTCGAGAAATGGATGGAGGACACGCTGCGCGGCGAGGCCGGGACCAAGCGGATCGAGGTCAACTCGGCCGGCCGCGTCATGCGCGAGCTGGACCGGCAGGAGGGTGAGCCCGGCCGGGACATCCGGCTGACCATCGACGCCGACATCCAGAACTTCGCGCAAGCGCGCCTTGGAAGTGAAAGTGCTGCGGTCGTCGTCGTCGATGTGACCAACGGCGACATCGTCTGCATCGCCTCGGCCCCCTCCTTCGACCCGAACCTCTTCGTGCGCGGGATCAGCCACACCGACTACAAGGCGCTGACCGAAAACGACCACCGCCCATTGGCGAACAAGACCGTCTCCGGCGCCTATCCGCCCGGATCGACCTTCAAGATGGTCACCGCCCTTGCCGCGCTGGAAGCGGGCGTCATCACGCCCGACACCAAGGTCTCCTGCCCCGGCTACATCGAATTCGGCCAGCGCCGCTTTCACTGCTGGAAGCGGGGCGGCCACGGCACCGTGCGGCTGGAGCGCAGCCTCGCGGAAAGCTGCGACGTCTACTACTACGAGGTCGCCCAGAAGGTCGGCATCGACAAGATCGCCGACATGGGCCGCCGCCTGGGGCTTGGCCACAAGTTCGACATCCCGATGTCCGCCGTCTCGGAAGGCAACATGCCCGACAAGCAGTGGAAGCTGGAGCGGCACAAGCAGGAATGGCGGATCGGCGACACGATCAACGCCTCCATCGGGCAGGGCTATGTGCTGGCCTCGCCCCTGCAACTGGCGGTGATGACCGCAAGGATCGCCAGCGGCCGGGCTGTGACCCCGCGCCTGGTGCGCATGGTGAACGACCAGGAACTGCCGGTCGCGGAAGCCCCGCCGCTGGACGTCCCGCCCGAATACCTCGCCGCGGTGCGCGGCGGCATGAATGCCGTGGTGAACGGCGACCACGGCACCGGCAAGTCCAGCCGCGTTGTCGACCCCACGATGATCTTCGCCGGCAAATCCGGCACCAGCCAGGTGCGCAACATCTCGAAGGCGGAACGCGAGGCCGGGGTGATCTCGAACGACGACCTGCCGTGGAACCGGCGCGACCATGCGCTGTTCGTGGGCTTCGCCCCCTATGATGCCCCGCGCTATGCCGTGGCGGTCGTGGTCGAACATGGCGGAGGCGGATCGACCGCCGCCGCCCCCATCGCGCGCGACGTCATCCTGCGCTGCATGTCCGACGGGTTGCCCCCGCTGGAGGCCTACCCCTCCAGCCAGCGCGGCCGGATCGAGACCATGCTGAAGGAACTGCCCTTGCGCGACCCTGTCACCGGGCAGCCGCCCGTGCAGACCGAAACGTAAGGGCGCGCGATGAGCTTTCTGGAATACCGCGTCAAGTTTGCGCCGACCGGGATCCGCAAGATCCTGTATCTCAACTGGCCGCTGGTGCTGCTGATCACCGCCGTCGCCTCGGTCGGCTTCCTGATGCTCTACTCCATCGCGGGCGGCAACATCGAGACCTGGGCCCGCCCGCAGATGGAACGCTTTGGTGTCGGCATGGTGCTGATGTTCATGGTGGCCCTGACGCCGATCTGGTTCTGGCGGTCGATGTCGGGCGTAGCCTATCTGGTGGCCTTCGTGCTTCTTCTGGTGGTGGAGTTCTTCGGCGTGGTGGGTATGGGCGCCCAGCGCTGGATCGACCTGGGCTTCATCCGCCTGCAACCCTCGGAGATGATGAAATTCACCCTCGTCATGCTCTTGGCCGCCTACTACGACTGGCTTGACCCGAAGAAGGTGTCGCGCCCGTTCTATGTGCTTTTGCCGCTTCTGATGATCGTCACGCCGACCGTGCTGGTCCTGATGCAGCCGAACCTCGGCACCTCGCTGATGCTGATCCTGGCGGGCGGCACGGTGATGTTCGCCGCCGGAGTGAGCCTTTGGTATTTCGGCGCGGTGATCCTTGCGGTGGTGGGGGCGGTGGTGGGCGTCTTCACCCTGCGTGGCACGCCCTGGCAGTTTCTGCACGACTACCAGTACAAGCGGATCGACACCTTCCTCGACCCCGCCGCCGACCCTTTGGGCGCGGGCTACAACATCATCCAGGCGAAAATCGCGTTGGGGTCCGGCGGGTGGAGCGGCAAGGGCTTCATGCAGGGCACGCAGTCGCGGCTGAACTTTCTGCCGGAAAAGCACACCGACTTCATCTTCACCACTTTGGCCGAGGAATTCGGCTTCATCGGCGCCTTCTCGCTTCTGGGGCTGTATGCGCTGATCATCGGCTTCTGCCTTTTCGCCGCCTTCCAGAACCGCGACCGCTTTTCCGCCCTGCTGATCGTGGGGGTGGCGGCGAACTTCTTCTTCTACATCGCGGTCAACCTGTCGATGGTCATGGGCATGGCTCCGGTCGTCGGCGTGCCCCTGCCCCTGCTTTCCTACGGGGGTTCGGCGATGATGGTACTTCTGGTGGGCTTCGGCCTTGTGCAAAGCGCACATGTCCACAGGCCGCGCTAGACCGTGAGTGTCGCCGTCCGCCATCGCAAGTACCTGATCGCCTTCGGCGTTGGCCTTCTGGTCGGGGTGATCTGCTGGCTGCAAGGTGTCGCACAGGCCTATTGCCTCCTGATCGGAGCAAACGTCTTCTTCCTGCTCTATCTCGGGCTGATGGCCTGGGTTGCGATGAATTCGGGCCCGGAGCAGCTTCGCCGCCACGCCGCCGATGATGACGAAGGTGTTCTCCTGATCGTGCTCCTGGCCTCCGGCTCGGTGCTGGCCAGCATCACCGCGATCCTTCTGGTGCAGAACGCGGATGCCAGCAGCCATGCCGCGCGCCTTCTGGCGCTGGCAAGCCTGCCCTTGGGCTGGGCCACCATTCATGTCCTCGCGGCCTTTCGCTATGCGCATCTCTACTACCGAAGCACCCCGGCCGAGGGCATGGCCTTCCCCGGCAAGGACGCCCCCGACGCGCTGGACTTCCTCTATGCGAGTTTTACCATCGGCATGGCCGCACAGGTCTCGGATGTGGCGGTCACGACCCGTCCGATGCGGCTGGCGGTTCTTGTGCATGGCGTGGCCTCGTTCTTCTACAACACCTGCATCCTTGCGCTGGCGATCAACGCGGCGGTGACGGTCGGGATCTAGAAGGCGCCTGTGGCAGGGGAAAGTCTTGACAAGTCGTTACTGTCCACGGCCAACCTGTTGAAATCACTCGATCGCCACCTGTCGTCCACCGTGGACACGTCCGGAAAGTTCCGCCCATGCCCCTGATCCTCTTCGCCGCACCCGACCTCTGGCCGGAATACCGCGACACCCTTCCCGCCGCTCTGGCCGAGGCTGGCCTCGACACGACCCTCGTCACCGAGGCCGACCCGGCGGCGGTCGACTACATCGTCTACGCCCCCGCCTCGCCCCTGCAGGACTTCACGCCCTACACCCGGACGAAGGCCGTCCTGAACCTCTGGGCGGGGGTGGAGCGGATCGTGGGCAACCCGACCCTCACCCAACCCCTGACCCGCATGGTCGACCCCGGCCTGACCGAGGGGATGGTGGAATGGGTGACGGGCCACACGCTGCGCCATCACCTCGGGATGGACCGCCACATCGTGAACCCCGGCCATGTCTGGGACCCGACCTGCCCGCCCCTCGCCCGCGAGCGCCCGGTGACGATCCTTGGCATGGGCGCCCTCGGCTCGGCCTGCGCCGACGCCCTGCGCGGGCTGAACTTTCCCGTGACGGGATGGAGCCGGACGCCGAAGCCCGGCAACCTGCACGGAGAGGACGGGTTGAAGCAGGCGCTATCCACCGCGCAGATCCTGATCACCCTCCTCCCGAAGACACCCGAGACCGAGAACCTCCTCAACGCCGACCGCCTCGCCCTGCTTCCGAAAGGCGCGGTGATCCTGAACCCCGGTCGCGGCCCGCTGATCGACGACGACGCCCTTCTCGCCGCGCTGGATGCCGGCCACATCGGCCACGCCACGCTGGATGTCTTCCGCGTCGAACCGCTGCCCGCGGACCATCCCTTCTGGTCGCATCCGAAGGTCACCGTCACCCCCCACATTGCAGCCGATACCCGCGCCATCACCGCCTCGCGCGTGATCGCCGAGAACATCCGGCGCGGCGAAGCTGGCGAGCCGTTCCTCCACCGCGTCGACCGCACGCGCGGGTATTGACCGGGCGGCAGGCAGCCAGCGCTGCGATTGCGGACCGGGGCGTTCAGGCGACCCATGTCGGCCGGCGAGAATGACTGCGGACAGACATTTCGCAGAGGGGGTTGCGAAATCTCCCTGACCTGTGAATGAATGATCAAATTCGCGGGATGCGTTCCGTGTCCTGGGGGAGAATGATCAGATGCGGTCCGAGCCGCAAGATACCGCGCAAGGCCCCTGCTGGCCGCGCAAGCCTGAATTCGGCGGAGCGTCGGGGTTTCTCCCCTTTGCTCGACAACGGGGCTGCGGCCCCACACCCACATCCGACATTTAGGAAAGAGGCACCACATGCCCGGTAATCTGACACTTGAAGAATTGAAGAAGGCCGTGAAATCCGGCGAGATCGACACCGTCATAGCGGCGGGGATCGACATGCAGGGCCGCCTGATGGGCAAGCGCTTCCACGCGCAGTTCTTCATCGACGGCGGCTATGAAGAGACGCATTGCTGCAACTACCTCCTCACCGTGGACATGGAGATGAACACGGTGCAGGGCTACAAGTCCTCCAGCTGGGAAACCGGCTATGGCGACTACACCCTGAAGCCTGACCTGAAGACCCTGCGTCGCCTGCCCTGGCTGCCCGGCACCGCGCTGGTCTTGGGCGACACGCAGGACCATGCGACCCACGCCGACGTGCCCCACGCGCCCCGCTCGATCCTGAAGGCCCAGGTCGCCCGCGCCCGCGCCATGGGCTTCGAGCCGATGATGGCGACCGAGCTGGAGTTCTACCTGTTCGAGAACAGCTATGATGACCTGCGCGACGGGGGCCTGAACGACCTGCGCACCGTGGGCGGCTACAACGAGGATTACCACATCTTCCAGACCACCAAGGAAGAGGACGTGATGCGCGCCGTCCGCAACGGGCTTTATGGCGCGGGCATCCCGGTGGAAAACTCCAAGGGCGAGGCCGAGGCCGGGCAGGAGGAGGTGAACTACAAATACTCCGACGCTCTGGACACCGCCGACAACCATGTGATCATCAAGAACGCGATCAAGGAAATCGCCTGGTCGAAGGGCAAGTCGGTGACCTTCATGGCGAAATACGACCACCGCCGCGCGGGGTCGTCCAGCCATATCCACCAGAGCCTCTGGACCAAGGACGGCAAGGCCGCTTTCGCCGACAAGGCCGACGGCCACGGCATGTCGGACCTGATGAAGCACTACATGGCCGGGCAGTTGCATCACGCCCGCGACATTACCGCTTTCCTTGCGCCCTACGTCAACAGCTACAAGCGTTTCACCGTGGGCATGTTCGCGCCGACCAAGGCGGTCTGGAGTGCGGACAACCGCACCGCCGGCTTCCGCGTCTGCGGCGTGCATTCCAAGGCGGTGCGGGTGGAATGCCGCATTCCGGGCTCGGACGTGAACCCCTATCTGGCCTGTGCAGCACTTCTGGCGGCGGGTCTGGACGGGATCGAGAAGAAGATGGCGCTGGAGCCGGAACTCAAGGGCGACATGTATTCCGCCAAGGGCATCCGCGAGATCCCGCATACCCTGCGTGAGGCGGCAGAGCTGATGAACGGCTCGAAGATGCTGCGCGAAGCCTTCGGCGACGACGTGATCGACCATTACCACCACGCCGCCCAGTGGGAGATTGCCGAGACCGACCGCGTCGTCACGGATTTCGAACGCGAGCGGCTGCTGGAACGCGCCTGATCCGGAGCGGACATGTAGGTCGGGCTTCAGCCCGACTCTTCAAGAATGTCGGGCTGAAGCCCGACCTACGAGGACAAAATGAAACCTATCCACCTCATCTCCCCCGTCGATGGCCGGGTCTACGCGGAACGGATGCCACTTTCAGCAGACGCCGCCGATGCCCTCGTCGCTCGCGCCAAGGCCGCCCAGAAGGGTTGGGCCGCCCGCCCGCTGGAAGACCGCATCGCGCTGGTCAAGGCCGCCGTCGCCAAGCTGAACACCATGACCGATGTGGTCGTGGAAGAAATCGCCTGGCAGATGGGCCGCCCCACCCGCTATGGCGGCGAGTTCGGCGGCGTGAACGCCCGCACCGACTACATGTCCCAGATCGCCGCCAAGACCCTGGCGCCCGAGATGATCGAAGACAGCGCCAGCTTCCGCCGCTACCTCGCGCGTGAGCCGGTCGGCGTGGTCTTCATCATCGCGCCGTGGAACTACCCTTACCTGACCACGATCAACACCCTCGTCCCCGCGCTGATCGCCGGCAACACCGTGGTGCTGAAACACGCCAGCCAGACCCTGTTGGTGGGCGAACGCCTCGCCGAGGCTTTCCACGCCGCTGGCATCCCCGAGGACGTGTTCCAGAACGTCGTCCTTGACCACGCCACCACCGAACGCCTGATCGGCAAGCGCAGCTTCGGCTTCGTCAACTTCACCGGCTCAGTCGGCGGTGGTCAGGCCATCGAGCGCGCCGCTGCGGGAACCTTCACGCCGCTAGGGCTGGAGCTTGGCGGCAAGGATCCTGGCTATGTCCGCGAGGATGCCAACCTTGACCTCGCCGTCGATGTGCTGATGGACGGCGCGATGTACAACGCCGGCCAGTGCTGCTGCGGGATCGAGCGCATCTACGTCCACGAAAAACTGTTCGACAGCTTCGTGGAGAAATCCGTCGCCTGGGTCGGCCAGCTGAAGCTCGGCAACCCGTTCGACGCCTCGACCACGCTCGGGCCGATGGCGCACAAGCGCTTTGCCCAGACCGTGCGCGACCAGACCGCCGAGGCCATTGCCAAGGGCGCGAAGCCTCTCTTGGACCCCAAGAAGTTCGCCGATGACGGCGGCGCCTATCTCGCGCCGCAGATCCTCGTGAACGTCGACCACTCCATGCGGGTGATGAAGGAGGAAAGCTTCGGCCCTGTCGTCGGCATCATGCCGGTGAAGAACGACGCCGAAGCGCTCCGCCTGATGAACGACTCGCCCTACGGGCTGACCGCCTCGATCTGGACGCAGGATTACGCCACCGCCGCCGCCCTTGGCGCGCAGGTCGAAACCGGGACCGTGTTCATGAACCGGGCCGACTACCTCGACCCGGCGCTGACCTGGACCGGGGTCAAGGACACCGGGCGCGGCACCTCGCTCAGCTATCTCGGGTTCCATTCCGTGACCCGGCCGAAATCCTATCACCTGAAGAAAGCCTGAGATCATGACCCACCCCGCCACTCATTCGGTTCCCAACCGGAACTGGTCCTACCCCACCGCGATCAAGTTCGGCGTCGGCCGCATCGCGGAACTGGCTGACCACGCGAAAAGCATCGGCCTGACGAAGCCCCTCCTCGTCACCGACAAGGCCCTCGCCGCGCTGCCGATCACCAAGGCCGCGC
Source organism: Rhodobacterales bacterium (assembly GCA_017303485.1). GTDB lineage: Bacteria > Pseudomonadota > Alphaproteobacteria > Rhodobacterales > Rhodobacteraceae > Tabrizicola. The sequence goes on along the minus strand of JAFLCY010000057.1, from coordinate 12,661 downwards.
TGGACGTGCTGGAGGCCGGTGGCCTTGGCCGCGCGGTCTTTTCCGACGTGGACCCGAACCCGAACGAGATCAACATGGCCGCCGGGATCGAGGTCTACCTCGCGGGCGGCCATGACGGGGTGATCTGCTTCGGCGGCGGCTCGGCGCTCGACCTCGGCAAGATGATCGCCCTGATGGCGCATCAGCCGAAGAAGCTGAAGGTCTGGCAGCTGGAGGACGTGGACGACTGGTACACCCGCGCCGACGCCTCGAAGATCGCCCCGATCATCGCGGTGCCGACGACGGCGGGGACAGGGTCGGAAGTGGGCCGGGCGGGGGTGCTGACGAACAGCGAGACGCACAAGAAGAAGATCATCTTCCACCCGAAGCTGATGCCTGCCGTCACAATCTGCGACCCGGCCCTGACCACCGGCATGCCGAAGTTCATCACAGCCGGCACCGGCATGGACGCGCTGGCGCATTGCCTTGAGGCCTACAGCAGCCCCTTCTACCACCCCATGAGCCAGGGCATCGCACTGGAAGGCATGCGGCTGGTGTTCGAGAACCTGCCCAAGGTCTATGCCGACCCCAATGACCTCGACGCCCGCGCGCATATGATGTCGGCGGCGGCGATGGGGGCGGTGGCGTTCCAGAAGGGGCTCGGCGCGATCCATGCGCTTTCCCACCCGATCGGCGCGGTCTACAACACCCACCACGGCACCACGAACGCCGTGGTGATGCCGATGGTGCTGAACTTCAACCGCCGCGCGGTGAAGGACCGGCTCGCCTCCGCCGCCGCCTATTGCGGCATCAAGGGCGGTTACAAGGGCTTTTACCAGCGCATCCTTGACCTGCGGACCACGCTGAACATCCCGGAGAACCTGACGAAGCTGGGGGTCAAGGACCCCGACCTCGACATGTTGACCAAGATGGCGCTGGAAGACCCCTCCTGCGGCGGCAACCCGGTCAAGATGACGAAGAAGAACACGAAGGCGCTGTTCGAGGCCTGCCTGTAGGGTGGGTGCCAACCCACCATCTCGTGCCGGTATCCCGGCGCGGATGGTGGGTTTCACCGACCCTACGCGGGCAACGCGGTTGCAATGCTGACGCGCGAGACAACCGACATCGCCGTGATCGGCGCAGGCGTCATCGGCCTGACCATCGCGCTGGAACTCATCGATCAGGGCCGCGAGGTGGTGCTGGTCGATCCCGACCCACCCGGCATGGGGGCAAGCTACGGCAATGCGGGCACCATCGCGGGCTATGCCACCAGCCCGGTCGGCACCCCGGACGTCCTGCGGTCGCTGCCGTCGCTGCTGCTCTCCAGAACCTCGCCCCTGGCCATCCGCCACCGCGCGCTGCCCTCGCTTGCCCCCTGGCTGCTCCGCTTCCTCTGGCAATCGCTCCCCGCCCGGGCCGAGCGGAATTCCCGTGCCCTCGCCGCCCTCCTGTCGGATGCGTCAGAGCGCTGGGATGACCTCGCGCTGCGGGTGCAGGGCGCGGGGATCCTGCAACGCCGGGGCTGCCTTTATCTCTACGAAACCCCAGCGGCCCGCATCGCCGCCGAGGCCGAAATGGCCCGCCGCCGCGCGCTGGGGGTGGAGGTCGAGCTGATCGGACCGGATCGCTTGGCCGAACTGGAACCCGGCCTGCCCCCCGGCATGGGGGGTGCGGCCTTCTTCCCGCAGGCGACCTTCCTCGACGATCCGGGCCGGATGATGGGGCTGATCGCGGACGCCGTGCTGCAGAAAGCCCGCCACCTGAAAGCCCGCGCCACGCGGTTGACCCGCGGCCCCGACGGCGTGGTGATCGAAGGCGGCGGCAAGGACGGGGGCCTCCACCTGCACGCCCGCCGCGTGGTTATCGCAGCCGGAGCGCATTCCCGGCGGCTGGCAGCACAGGTCGGCGACCGCATCCCGCTTGATACCGAACGCGGCTACCACGTCGAATGGGACATGGCCGAACCCCTCCTCTCGCGCCCCACCTGCCCCACCGCGCGCGGCTTCTACTTCTGCCCGATGGCGGGGCGGCTGCGAGTTGCGGGTACCGTGGAGCTTGGCGGGCTGACCCTGCCGCCCTCACCCCACCGCATCGCGAAGCTGGTGGAGGGCGCGCGGACATTCTTCCCCGACCTGGGGACGCCCGACCGCGAGTGGATGGGCTTCCGCCCCTCGATCCCCGACAGCCTGCCGGTGATCGGCCCCTCGGCGGGCGGGCCCGAGGTGATCCACGCCTTCGGCCACGGCCATATCGGTGTCACGCTGGCGCCGATAACGGCGCGGATCGTCGTGGGGTTGCTGTCCGGAAAGGGTGCTGGCCTCGACATTGCGCCCTATCGGGCAAACCGCTTCTGACACCATTGGACAGCAAAACGCCCGACGGAGTCTTCCGCCGGGCGTTTTGATGTCTGGCCTGCCGGCCGCGCGACAGCGCGACCCGGGCTCAGATCACTGAAGGGCTTCGTCGTCGTTGCCGCAGGCGATCGCGCACAGGATGATGCCACCGATGATGACGGGAACGATCCAGCCCGAACGCGGGGTCTCGGCCACGACTTCCGGCTGGCCTTCTTCAACAACAACAACCGGGCCACCGGCCAGGGCAGCGGTCGAGGTAAGAGCCAGCGTGATCGCGAGCAGCGGTGCAGCGAAATTCTTCATGTCCCAATCCTTCTGAATTTTCTAGGCCAACTTTGCGGCGCACTGGTTAGTCGGCTTGCATGCCGAGTTCAACCAGCGTCGCCCACGGAGAACTGGGACCTGCGCAAGAGTGGCGCAACGGCAACTGTGTCATGATGGGAGTCGTCATGGGTCCAACGACGCAGCGCCGAGAACAGGGTCCCACGCAGGGTCAGCACCATGCTGATGGTCCTGCCCGCCATGCCGGAACGCACCGCGGGCAGGAAAGCCGTCACTCCGAAACGGCAGGCGTATCGTCGTCGTTGCCGCAAGCCACGGCACACAACACGATAGCGCCGATGATGACCGGCACGATCCAGCCCGAACGCGGGCTGTCGGCGACGACTTCGGGTTGGCCTTCTTCCTCGACCACGACCGGGCCGCCAGCGTAAGCGGCGCTGGAACTCAGGGTCAGCGTAGCAGCAAGGAGTCGGGACGTCAGATTCTTCATGGTGCAATCCTTCTGATTTGCGGGAAGACATATCGGAATTTTCGCATCCTGACACCGTTGCCCGGGAAAGCAAGATGAACGAACGCGCCCGCAAAGTCCGTCTGGACCTGTATCCTTGCAGCCATATCAGGCGTAAAGCCCGGCCCAACGGTTGATCAGCTGCCCTTGCAACCGTCGGGCGCGTGCGGTCCAGGACTTGCTACCCTCGGGCTCTTCTCGCAGGGCCACCGGCACCGCATCGCGGCGGTCCGGGTCGCCCGTGAAGATCGCGAAGACCAGTTCCCGTCCCCCCGGTGGCACGATATGTCCCGCGAGGCCCGAAACGAAGTTCAGTGTCCCGGACTTCGCCAGCACCTTGACCGGGTGGCCCTTGATCACCTTGCCCTTGTCATCCTTCATCCCAACGTCGCGCAGGATCGCCTTCAACCCGCGCTTTTCCCGTTCGGCCTGGGCCAGAACTTTTGCCATGCCTGCCGCCGTCACCCGCGACTGGCCACCAAGTCCCGAATGGTCGTGCATATCGAAGCTGGCTCCGAACATCTCCCGCACCCAGTCGGACTGCATCTTGCCCGATGCTTCCAGCGAAGACTTTCCCGAGGCTGTCAGCCCGACGCATTCCGCCGTCAGGTTGGTCGAGAACTTCAGCATGTCACGCAGGACCTCGGGCAAGGGCTCGCTTTCCACCCGCCCGATCTCCTGGCCCGCGGGGGCCAGGGCCACCTGCTCTCCGACCGCGAGCTTGATGCCTTGCGCCCGGGCAAGCGTCCGGAACACCTCGGCCACATAGGCGCCGGGCTCTCGCACCGGCAACCAGCGACTGCCGCCCTTGCCGAGCGCAGCAGAGGCCACCGTCCATTCCTCGACCCGCCCCGGCGCAAAGGTAAAAAGGGGCGCATCGCGGCTGACGACATCCACCCGCACCATGTCGACCACCGGCACGAACCGGTCACCGCGCGCATCCACACTTGTACGCCACTCGCCATCCACCCGCTTCCATTCGAAATAGGCGCGGTTGAAGTTCAGGTTCAGCCCCGAAACAGCGGCGTCGTAGCCCACATGGACGGGCTGGTCGGCGGCAATCTGGTCCAGACGTGGCAGGGCTCCATCCCAGTAGAGGAACCGTCCGGTGGCGCCCTTGATCCCGGCCTTGGCCAGCCGCGCCACCAGATCGCCCAGCTGGTCGGTCTGCAAGGTCGGATCGCCCCCGCCAGCCAGCACGATGTCGCCCTGCACGAGACCGCCGGTGACTGGTCCCGTCGCAAGCACCCGCGTCACAAAACGGTAGCCGGATCCCAGCTTTTCCAGCGCGAACAGCGAGGTCACGGCCTTGGCCACGCTGGCGGGCGGCAGGGCCAGGTCGGGCTCGCGCGCTTCCAGCACTGTGCCCGTCGCGGCATCAAGCAGCACATAGGCCACCGATCCGCCCAACTTTGCCGCCGAGATCAGCTCTGACGCGTCTAGCGGCCCCTTGGACGTAACCCCCGAAGCCTTGCCGCCGCGCGCGACCGGGCGGGGCGATGAGTCCATCACCTCGGCCAGCGCCGGAGAAGCCGCTCCGGCCAACAGTCCAGCCAGCATCATCCGCCGCGAAATCAGCATTCCACCCACTCCATTTCCATGGGTCATAGCCGCTTCCTTGCCGATTCCACCAGCCCGACCTGCCCGGTGTTGGCGCTTGCACGCAGGATTTATCTGACTTATGTCAGGCAAAATACCTGACAAAGGTCTGATATAGTGCTCGATCACATCGCCCGCCTTCGCCGCTTCAACCGCGCCGTCATGCGTGAGGTCGGTGCGCTGGACACCTCGTTTCTGGGCCGGGGCCGCCCGCTGGGTGCGGCGCGCGTGTTGCAACTCGTCCAGGCAGAGGGCACCGACATTGCCTTGATCCGCGACAGGCTTGACCTCGATTCCGGGCTGATGAGCCGCTTCCTGCGCAGCCTGGAACGCGAAGGCCTGATCGAAACCTCAACCGATCCGGTCGACCGCCGTCGACGCATTGCCCGGCTGACAGCTCTCGGTCGGGCCGAGATGGACGCCTACGACAGCATCGGCCGCGCGCAGGCCGCCCGGCTGGTTGCAAGCGCCGGCTCCCGCGCAGACGAGGTGGTTTCTGCGATGGACCTGATCGCCACGCTCCTGAACCGCGACCAGCTTTCGATCCGTCCAGCCGATCCGGATGGGCCCGAGGCGCTGGCCTGCCTGCAAGCCTATTTCGACGAGCTTGTCGCCCGTGTCCCTGCCGCAAGGCCCGAGATGTTCACCCTGCCCGACCCGGCCTCGGACAGCTACCGTCCGCCGCAGGGTCGTTTCCTGATCGCCTGGTCCGACGACCTGCCTGTCGGCTGCGTTTCGCTACGCCCGTTGGGTGGCCTTGTGGCCGAGGTCAAGCGGCTCTGGATCCACGACTCCGCCCGCGGTCAGGGCCTTGCTCGCCGGCTGATGACAGCCATCGAGGACGAGGCGCGGGCTATGGGGCTTCGGACGTTGAAGCTTGACACCAACTCGGCGCTGACCGAGGCGCTGGCGCTCTACCGCGCGACGGGCTGGACCGCGACCCCGCCCTATACCGACACGCCCGCAGACGTGTGGCTGGAAAAGCCGCTCTGACCTGCCTCTTCTCGTTGGCGGTCTTCTGCGGCATGCGGTGCAGGCGTCGGGCGGCCGTTGTCAGCGCCCCGACTTCCACCCCCCACGCGCGCGAATTTCGGTCGAGGAGGCATCGTTCATCGGCAGGTTCACGAAAGCCCAGACCGGCGGCTTCCGGCCGCGCAGGTTCTCGCCCCGGTCGACCTGATGCACCCGGAAGGCCCGCGCCGCCACCGAAGTCCGCGCCGCCACGCCTGAGCCCGGCCGCGCCAACACCCCCACGGCGACCGAGCGCAGAATGTCGCGCCAGCGGCCCCATTTGTGGAATTGCACCAGATTGTCGGCCCCCATCAGCCAGACAAAGGTGACACCGGGATACAGCGCCTTGAGCCGCTCGATGGTATCCGCCGTCGCCCGCGTTCCCAGCTTTTCCTCCAGCGCCGTGATCTTCACCCTTGGGTCCCGCATCACCGCCCGCGCCCGCGCCAGCCGGTCCGCCAGCGGCGCCGGTTGCCGCGCCTTCAGGGGGTTGCCGGGTGTCACCAGCCACCAGACCTGATCCAGCCCCATCCGCTTCAAGGCCTCGCGGGTGATATGCACATGCCCCTCATGCGCCGGATCGAACGACCCGCCGAGCAGGCCGATGACCATGCCCTTGGTTGCAATGGGAAACCCCTGCCGCATCCGTCCCGCTACCCTGCCCGTGCCGACCCACTCTGCCGGAGCCGCCCCGAAGGTCAAGCGCCCTCCCTTGCCAGACCATCCGGCCAGGCCTAGGGTGCGGCGAAAGCACCAGGCGCAGCGATGTCGGCGACCCAGATCACCATCGCCCATGAGGACCCGGACTCACCCGCCGCCCGGAACTGCCTGCGCGCCTATTTCGCGCTTCTGGCCGAACGGATCCCCGGCGTAAACCCGGGGCATGTCCCCGACCCGGACCCCGAAGCAGACAGTTTCCGCCCGCCACACGGCGCCTTCCTAATCGCCCGCGCCTCCGGTGAGGTGCTCGGTTGCGTCTCGCTAAAACGCCACGACCCGACCACGGGCGAGATCAAGCGGCTCTGGATCGCCCCCGCCGCCCGCGGACATGGCCTCGGCCGTCGCCTGATGACGGTGATCGAGGATGAGGCCCGGGCCCTGGGCTTCACCGGCCTTGTCCTTGACACCAATGCCGCCCTGACCGAAGCCATAGCGCTGTACAGCACAAGCGGATGGCTCGAAACCGAGCCCTATACCGGCTTTCCCGCGACGCATTGGTTCGCCAAGCCGCTCTGACCCCGCGCTTCCCGTTGCAGCCCCGGGGCTTCGTCGCTACATACGCGCCAACCCCCGAATGGAGCACGTCATGGCCAGCTATCAATATGTCTACCACATGGAGAACGTCTCCAAGACCTACCCCGGCGGCAAGACCTGCTTCGAGAACATCCACCTGAACTTCCTGCCCGGCGTGAAGATCGGCGTCGTCGGCGTCAACGGGGCGGGCAAGTCCACGCTCCTGAAGATCATGGCCGGGATGGACAAGGACTTCAAAGGCGAGGCCTGGGCCGCCAAGGGCGCCAAGGTCGGCTACCTCGCGCAAGAACCCTACCTCGACCCCAAGCTGACCGCCAAGGAAAACGTCATGCTGGGCGTGGCCGAACAGCAGGCGATCCTCGACCGCTACAACGAACTCGCCATGAACTACTCGGACGAGACGGCGGACGAGATGGCCCAGCTGCAGGACCAGATCGACGCCGGCAACCTGTGGGAGCTGGAAGCCACCGTCGGCGTCGCGATGGACGCGCTGCGCTGCCCGCCCGATGATGCCGATGTCACCACCCTCTCGGGCGGCGAACGCCGCCGGGTGGCGCTTTGCAAGCTGCTGCTCGAAAAGCCGGACATGCTGCTTCTCGACGAACCGACCAACCACCTTGACGCGGAATCGATCGCCTGGCTGCAAAAGCACCTGATCGACTACAAGGGCACGATCCTGATCGTCACCCACGACCGCTATTTCCTCGACGACATCACCGGCTGGATCCTCGAACTCGACCGCGGCCGGGGCATCCCTTACGAGGGCAACTACTCCGCCTGGCTGGACCAGAAGGCCAAGCGGATGGCGCAGGAAGCGCGTGAGGACAAGACCAAGCAGAAGGCCCTGGAAAAGGAACTGGAGTGGATCCGCTCCGGCGCCAAGGCGCGTCAGGCCAAGGGCAAGGCCCGCCTCAACCGCTACAACGAGATGGCCGGCCAGACCGTCACCGAACGCGCCACCACCGCGCAGATCATCATCCCGAACGGCGAACGCCTTGGGAACAAGGTGATCGAAGTTACGGGCCTGAAGAAGCACATGGGCGACAAGCTTCTGATCGAGGACCTGTCCTTCGTGGTTCCTCCGGGGGCCATCGTCGGCGTCATCGGCCCGAACGGTGCCGGCAAGTCGACCCTGTTCCGGATGATCACCGGGCAGGAACCCCCCGATGAGGGCACGATCAAGCTGGGCGACACGGTGAAGCTGGCCTATGTCGACCAGTCGCGCGACGCACTGGATGCGAACAAGAACGTCTGGGAGGAAATCTCCGGCGGGGCCGAGGTCATCCACCTCGGCGACATGCAGATGAACTCCCGCGTCTATACTGGCGCGTTCAACTTCAAGGGCACCGACCAGCAGAAGAAGGTCGGGTTGCTCTCTGGCGGTGAGCGCAACCGCGTCCACATGGCCAAGCTGTTGAAATCCGGCGGCAATGTGTTGCTGCTTGACGAACCGACCAACGACCTTGACGTGGAAACGCTGCAAGCGCTGGAAGCCGCCATCGAGGACTTCGCCGGCTGCGCGATCATCATCAGCCACGACCGCTTCTTCCTGGACCGCCTTTGCACTCATATCCTCGCCTTCGAAGGCGACGCCCATGTGGAATGGTTCGAGGGCAACTTCCAGGCCTACGAAGACGACAAGGTCCGCCGCCTCGGCCCGGATGCGCTGGAGCCGAAACGGGTGAAGTACAAGCGATTTGCACGGTGAAATGGGCCTGGGCGGCACCATCGCTTGTGGCGATGGTGCTGGCGTCTTGCGGCAAGCCGCAGACGATGTCCGACCCACCGCTCTACCCGGCTACTGCTGCCGTTCCGACCAGGCCGCAAACCGTTGTCTTTCTGCTTCCGGGTGCGCTGACGACTGCCGACATCTTCGGACCGGCAGGGGACTGGGGCGGCCATGACCGGCTGGTGGTCGAGTACCGGCTACCCGGCATGCAGGGCGAACCGATCGCGCCGCCTTTGAACGTTGAACGGTCGGCCCGCTGGGTGGCGGATTATGCAAACCGCTTTCCAGATGCCCAGATCCAGTTGCTTGGCTATTCGACCGGTGCTGTCATCGCACTTGAAGCGGCCGGCCACATCGAAGATGCAGACCGGGTCAGGGTCGTTGCAGTTTCCAGCGCCACGCCGTTTCCAGGGGCTGCCCTCGCCACGCTCCGCGGCGCGATCGACGTGATGCGAAGCGCCCTGGCGATCGGCTCGCTGAACCGCCAGGCGGTGTGGGAAGAGTATTACAAGACCCTGTTCCTTGGCTCGGGCTGGCGAAAATCACCCGAAAAACGCGAGATTGCAAAGCAGATGCAGCAGACCGTGACGGGCAATGTCCTCGCGCCGCGTAACGGAATGGGGCGGGCGCAGTCGGGCAGCCTCCTATTCTGGACACCGTCCGAGGCGGCCCTTTCTTCGGGGGCAGACATAACCTTCTTTCACGGCGATCGCGATCCGGTGTTCCGGTTGCGCGATGCCCGGCGGCTCGCAGCAAGTTTCGACGCACCACTTTGCGTGCTTCTCGAAGAGGGCCATCTGGTGTTCCAATCGACGCCAGACCTGATCCAGCGAATCAGGCAACATCTCGATGGGCCGAGGGAGACGAAAGGCTGCTAAAGGGACGGCGCAAGACAGACCCGCGCGACAAACGTGTCGTCAACCGGCTCCGCCGCGAGTCGAACCTCTCGGATTGGCTGATCTCGACCGGCCTTTTTGCTCTCGTCGCGCAATGGGCGCTTGGCTATCCCGGCGTCTTCGCTGGCTTTGATACGACCGACATCGGCGACTCTCTCAGGACACTTGCCGTGGCGAACTACTGGTTCCTGCTTGACCAGTGGCCGGGGATCATCCTCGCCTTTGCTCTGTATTTCTGGTTCTGGAGTTATCGCACGCATACCCAGAACGAGATCGAGATTCTCGATACCCTCTATCCAGAGGGCCGATCCCCGAGCGACTGGGACAAGATCACCAACAAGCGCATCGTTCGCTACCTTGCCGTCGGAATAGTGCTTGTCTTCATGCTTCTTGCCGCACTGTTGCAGCATCCCTCGCTCTTTGCGTTGATCATGCTCGCCCTGTCCTGCCAGGATATCATCGGGAACGAGATCCTGCGCGACAACTTGCGGCGCACGTTCTCAGACTTCGATTGCAACCTTCCGCCAGATGACCCGCGATGCGAATTGTACAACGGGCGTCAGCTTGCCGCACGACACTACTGGCTGGACCGCCCGCAGTTGCTGCGAATTGCGATCATGATGATCGCAACCGTTGCGATACTGGCCTTTTCTCTCCTGCCACTCTCGTTCGCGGCACAGACGTCCGGCTTTGGCCTGACCATGTCCCTGACCGCAACTTTGACGGTCCTTGCCTTGGCTTGCATCATTGTTGCCAACGAATTCGTCATGCGTCGCTGGCGCGCCGCGCGGGATGATGAACTCTTGTCGGTGGAAATAGCCTTTGACGAAGCGATGTCCGCGCGCGCCACCGCTGCGGCCGGCCCAACCGAAAGCCTGGAAGCGAAGCAGGACTGAGGCCGACACGAGAAAACCCTCGGACACGCAGTTTCCTGCGCCCTTCCCCCGTGCCAGTCGTGCCGCTTGCTGCGCAGTGCCCGGTCTGTCACAGACACTCCCTGACCCGTTCGCTAGCACTGCCCTAGCGCCCACACCCAACTCCTTAAAATCCCTCGCCCCGCACGCCTGCCCACGCGTGAACAGTACACGGGGGAACTGCCCCGCCCGGCGCTGCGTTGACCCGGCATCAATCAACTGGAAGGAGTACCCCCATGAAAGGCGCACTTGCCTGGCTGATCGGCATCCCGATCCCCATTATCATCATTCTCTACCTGCTCGACGTCTTCTGACGCGCGCAAGCGGACCGGGATCAGCCCTGCTCGATCTCGGCTCCAAGGCCGCGCATCAGTCGCTCGAAGATCGGGAAAGAGGTCTGGATCGGCGAGCCGTCGTCCACCGCGACCGGAGCCTTCGACGCCAGGCCGCAAACAAGGAAGCTCATCGCGATCCGGTGGTCGATGTGGGTGGCGCAGGTCGCGCCGCCCGGCACCCCGCCCGGTCCCATGCCGTGGACGATCAGGGTGTCCTCGTCCTCCTCGATCTTCACCCCGCAAGCCTCCAGTCCGCGCGCCATCGCGTCGATCCGGTCGCTTTCCTTGACCCGCAACTCCTTCACGCCGCGCATCACGGTCTTGCCAGTCGCAAAGGCCGCCACCACGGACAGCACCGGATATTCGTCGATCATTGACGGGGCGCGCTCCGGTGGAACCTCGATGCCCTTCATATTGCCAGAGAACCGCACCCGCAGGTCCGCGACCGGCTCTCCACCCTCCTCGCGCGGGTTCTGGAACTCGATCTCCGCCCCCATCTCGACCAGCGTCAGGTAAAGCCCGTTGCGGGTCAGGTTCTGGCTGACGCCGGGAACGAGTATGTCCGACCCCTCGACGATCAAGGCTGCGCAGACCGGGAAGGCTGCCGAGGACGGATCACGCGGCACGGCCACGGTCTGCGGCCGCAACTCGGGCTGGCCGGTCAGGGTGATGACATGCCCTTCCCCGGTTTTCTCGACCGCCAGCTTTGCCCCGAAGCCCACCAGCATCCGCTCGGAATGGTCTCGCGTCGGCTCCTTCTCGATCACCACCGTCTCGCCCGGCGCGTTCAGACCGGCCAGAAGCACCGCCGATTTCACCTGTGCCGAGGCGACCGGCAGCGCGTAGCGGACCGGCACCGGGTTTGCGGCGCCGACGATGGTCATCGGCAAGCGTCCACCCTGCCGCCCATAAGCCCGCGCCCCGAACAGCGACAAGGGGTCGGTCACCCGACCCATCGGGCGCTTGCGCAAGGAGGCATCCCCGGTGAAAGTCGTGGTGATCGGCGTTGTCGCCATCGTCCCCATGATCAGCCGGACGCCGGTGCCGGAATTGCCGCAGTCGATCACGTCTGCCGGTTCCCGGAAGCCGCCGACGCCAACGCCGTTCACTGTCCAGACCCCTTCGCCGTGCCGCGTCACGGTCGCGCCGAATGCCCGCATTGCCGATGCCGTGTCCAGCACATCCTGGCCTTCCAGGAGACCGGAGACCTTCGTCTCGCCCACCGCCATCGCCCCGAAGATCAGGGATCGGTGCGAGATCGACTTGTCGCCCGGCACTTCGGCCACGCCCCGCAAGGGCCCGGACTTCCGGGATTTCATCGGTTGCGCGTCGCCATGGCCGGACATCTTGGTCTCCTCACGTTCCGGGATGCCTGATAGCGCAAGCGGATGCGGCGCGCGACCCCGATTTCTTGGAAGGAATCAGACCGGAGCCTTCGCAAAACTCCAGCTACCCCCGCCGGAATGTCAGGTAGTGCGGCTGACGCCCCTCGCGAAGCGCCTTCTGCTCGTAACGGGTCGAAAGCCAGTCCTCCCACGCCTCGCCCTGCCCTGCCTGACGGACCAGCTGAAATCCCACCTCGGGCACCTCTTCCAGCGTCTGGCGGACATAGTCGGGGATATCGGTCGCCACGCGGAATTCCGCCCCCGGTGCGGTGATGCGGGCGAGAGGCAAAAGATAATCGGGTGTCACGAAGCGACGACGGTGATGGCGGGCCTTTGGCCAGGGGTCGGGATAGTTGAGGAAGACCTTGGACAGGCAGCCGTCCGGCAGCACGTCGAAAAGGTCGCGCACATCTCC